>NZ_JBKGUA010000014.1:0-184534 GCF_046543485.1 Paraburkholderia sp. EG304
CGAGCTGCCGCACTACGGCCCGCTCGCCGGCACCGCGCAGGCGCAGAAGGACTACGCGGTCACGATCGTGCGCAACTTCCTGTATTCGACGCTGATGAGGCATCTGTGGGGCGCGCTGACGGGCTCCGCCGACGAACAGCTCGCCGCGATCGCCGCGAAGTCGATCAAGGAAACGCAGTACCACGTGCATCACGCGGGCGAGTGGCTGATCCGCTTCGGCGACGGCACCGACGAATCGCACCGCCGCGCGCAGGCCGCGCTCGACTACCTGATGCCGTACACGTACGAGTTCTTCAGCGCGGACGCGGTGGAAGACGCGATCGCCGCGGCGGGCATCGGCCCGCGCACCTCGGCGCTGGAAGCCGCATGGCTCGACGACGTGCGCGCCACGCTCGACGCCGCCACGCTGACGCTGCCCGCGGCGCTGCGGCACGTGAGCACCGGCAAGCACGGCGAGCATTCGGAGCATATGGGCTTCGTGCTCGCCGAGATGCAGAGCCTTGCGCGCCAGCATCCGGGCGCGAGCTGGTGAGCCCGCGATGACGACCTCGACCGCCCCGCAGCCCGTGAACACCCCCGCCACGACCGCCGCCACCGATCCCGCGCTCACCCGCGCGTGGAGCGTGCTCGAAGCGGTACCGGACCCGGAGATCCCGGTGGTCTCGATCCGCGAGCTCGGCATCCTGCGCGACGTGCGACGCGCGGCGGACGGCGCGCTCGAAGTCGTGATCACGCCGACCTACTCGGGCTGCCCGGCGATGTCGCAGATTGCCGGGGACATCGGCCGTGCGCTCGAGGCCGCGCAACTGACGCCGTACCGCGTGGCCACCGTGCTCGCACCGGCGTGGACCACCGACTGGATCACCGCCGAAGCGCGCGAAAAACTGCGCGTCTACGGCATCGCGCCGCCCACCGGCAACTGCGGTTCAGCCGCGACGTCTGCGCCACAGGAAAAAGTGCTGCGCTTCGTGCCACGCGCGCTGCCCGCACCGGCCTGCCCGCGCTGCGGCTCGGCACACACCGAGCGACTCGCGCAGTTCGGCTCGACCGCCTGCAAGGCGCTGTATCGCTGCCTCGACTGCCGCGAACCCTTCGACTACTTCAAACCGTACTGATATGGCCACCCCGCAATTCCATCCGCTGCGTATCCGCGAAGTACGTCCCGAAACCGCCGATGCGGTGTCGGTCGCCTTCGAAGTCCCGCCCGAACTGCGCGACCAGTATCGCTTCACGCAGGGCCAGTTCGTCACGCTGAAGACGCATATCGACGGTGAGGAAACGCGCCGCTCGTATTCGATCTGCGTGGGTGTCACCGACTACGACCGCGACGGCGAGTTGCGCATCGGCATCAAGCGCGTGCGCGGCGGGCGTTTCTCGAACTTCGCGTTCGACACGCTGCAGCCCGGCCACACGATCGACGTGATGACCCCGGACGGGCGCTTCTTCACGCACCTGAACGCCGAACAGGGCCAGCAGTACCTCGCGTTCTCGGGCGGCTCGGGCATCACGCCGGTGCTCGCGATCATCAAGACGACGCTCGAAGTCGAGCCGCGCAGCACGTTCACGCTGGTGTACGGCAACCGCAGCGTCGACCAGATCATGTTCGCCGAGGAGCTCGAGGATCTGAAGAACCGCTTCATGAACCGCTTCGTGCTGTATCACGTGCTGTCGGACGACCTGCAGGACGTCGAGCTGTTCAACGGCGTGCTCGACCAGCAGAAGTGCGCAGCGTTCCTCGAACAGCTGCTGCCGGCCGACGCGATCGACGAGGCCTTCATCTGCGGCCCCGCGCCGATGATGGATGCGGCCGAGGCGGCGCTCAAGGCTGCCGGCGTGCCACCCGCGAAGGTGCACGTCGAGCGCTTCGGCACGCCGCTGCCGCAGGCGGGTGTGCCGCCCGTCGAGATCACCGCGGACACGCCCGCGGCCGACCTCGAGATCGTGCTCGACGGCAAGCGGCGCAAACTGCGCCTGCCGTACCAGGGCGTAAGCGTGCTCGACGTCGGGCTGCGCGCCGGTCTCGCGCTGCCGTATGCGTGCAAGGGCGGTGTGTGCTGCACGTGTCGCGCGAAGGTGCTCGAGGGCGAAGTGAAGATGGAAAAGAACTACACGCTCGAAGAACACGAGGTCCGCGACGGGTTCGTGCTGACGTGTCAGTGTCATCCGGTGAGCGACAAGGTCGTCGTCAGTTACGACGAACGATAAGCGCAAGCGCGTGACACCCCTGTTTTCGATCAGAGTTCCATCTCATGTCTCATTCACTTTTCAGTAAGCACCAGAAGATTCTCAACGAAGCGGTGGCCGCGATCCACACTCGCGGCTACTGGAGTCCGTTCAGCGAAATGCCGAGTCCCAGGGCATACGGCGAAACCGCGGCGGCCGACGGCGAAGCCGCCTTCAGACGTCATCTCGGTCAGCACTTCGAACTCGACCAGCCGAGCAACAACGGCACGGCCGGCAAGGAAAAATCGCCGTTTGGCTTGCAGTTGAACGTGCGGTATCCGAAGCCCGACGCCGACACCCTGTTCGCCGCTGTCGAAACGGCACAAGCCGAATGGCGAAAGGCAGAACCGAAGGCGTGGATCGGGGTCAGCCTCGAGATCCTCGCGCGACTCAACAAGGCAAGCTTCGAGATCGCGCACAGCGTGATGCATACCACCGGGCAGGCGTTCATGATGGCCTTCCAGGCGGGTGGGCCGCATGCGCAGGACCGCGCGCTGGAAGCGATCGCCTACGCGTGGAACGAACTGCGCCGTATTCCCGATGAAGCGTACTGGGAGAAGCCGCAAGGCAAGAACCCGCCGCTGATGATGGCAAAGCACTATACGGTCGTGCCGCGCGGCATCGGCCTCGTGATCGGCTGCTGCACCTTTCCGACGTGGAATAGCTACCCGGGGCTGTTCGCCAGTCTCGCCACCGGCAACGCCGTGGTCGTCAAGCCTCATCCCGCTGCGATCCTGCCGCTTGCGATCACGGTCCGGATAGCACGCGAAGTGCTCGCCGAAGCCGGCTTCGATCCGAACGTCGTCACGCTCTTCGCCACCGACCCCGACGATGGACTGACCGTTCAGGCGCTGGCTACCCGTCCGGAAGTTCGTCTGATCGACTTTACCGGCAGTTCGGCCAACGGCTATTGGCTCGAACATCATGCGCGGCAAGCCTCCGTCTATACGGAAAAGGCCGGGGTCAACCAGATCATCATCGATTCGGTGGACGACATCGGGCCCGCCGTTCGCAACATCGCGTTCTCGCTCGCGCTGTACTCGGGGCAGATGTGCACCGCGCCCCAGAACATCTACGTGCCGCGCGACGGCATCAAGACGGCGCACGGCGTCATGTCGTTCGACGCCGTTGCGGCAGCGCTCGTCGAGTCGGTCAACAAGCTGACAGCGGATGCCGCCAAGGCAGTCGAAGTGACCGGAGCGATCCAGAACGCCGGTGTGCTGACGCGCATCGAGCGCGCGCGCAAAGTCGGCACCTTGCTGCTCGACAGCCGCACCCTCGCCCACTCCGAGTGGCCGGATGCCGAAGTGCGCACGCCGCTGCTTGCGCGCCTGGACGCCCGCAAAGACGAAGCCACGTTCGCGGCGGAATGGTTCGGCCCGATAGCGTTCGTCGTCGCGACGGACTCGACCGCCCAGTCGGTCGAACTCGCGGGCCGGATTGCCAGGACCCGCGGCGCACTGACATTGTCGGTCTACAGCACCAGTGAAGAAGTGGTCGACGCCACCTACGAGGCGGCACTGCGCGGTGGCGTTGCGCTTTCCGTGAATCTGACGGGCGGCGTGTTCGTGAACCAGTCCGCGGCCTTCTCCGATTTTCATGGCACCGGCGGCAATCCGGCTGCCAACGCATCACTCACCGACGCGGCTTTCGTCGCCAACCGGTTCCGCGTGGTCCAGGTCCGGCGCCACGTGCCGCCGAGCGAACCCGCCCATGTCTGATCGCACCGCGCAACCCTGTTGCGGATGCAAAGCCTGAATCGTTCAATATCTCTACCGGAAAACACCATGACCGAAGCCTTTATCTGTGATGCCATTCGCACTCCGTTCGGACGTTATGCAGGCGTACTGAAGGACGTTCGCGCGGACGACCTCGGCGCCGTGCCGATTCACGCGCTGATGCAGCGCAATCCGTCGGTGGACTGGCAGCAGGTCGCCGACGTCCTCTACGGATGCGCGAACCAGGCCGGCGAGGACAATCGCAACGTCGCACGCATGTCCGCCTTGCTCGCGGGCTTGCCGATCGACGTCCCCGGCTCCACGATCAACCGCCTGTGCGGCTCGGGGATGGACGCGGTGGGCAGCGCCGCGCGCGCGATCCGCGCGGGCGATGGCGATCTTTACATTGCGGGCGGCGTCGAAAGCATGACGCGCGCACCTTTCGTGGTCGGCAAGTCGGCGACGGCGTTCTCGCGCTCGGCCGAAATCCATGACACGACGATCGGCTGGCGCTTCGTCAATTCGCTGATGCGCAGCCAGTACGGCGTCGACTCGATGCCCGAAACCGCGGAGAACGTGGCCGACGACTTCGGCGTGGACCGCGACTCGCAAGACCGCTTTGCGCTGCTCAGCCAGCAACGCGCTGCACGCGCTCAGGCCGACGGCACGCTGGCTCAGGAAATCACCGCAGTGCGCATTCCCCAAAAGAAGGGCGAGCCCCTCGTGGTCGATCGCGACGAACATCCGCGTGAGACGTCGCTCGAGGCGCTGGCAAAACTCAAAGGCGTGGTGCGCCCCAACGGAACGGTGACGGCGGGGAACGCTTCGGGTGTCAACGACGGCGCTTGCGCGCTGCTCATCGCAGGTGAAGAGGCAGCGAAGCGCAATCATCTGACGCCGCGCGCCCGCATCCTCGGTATGGCTACGGCGGGCGTCGAGCCGCGCATCATGGGCATCGGACCCGCACCGGCAACCGAGAAGCTGCTTGCGCGCCTCGGCATGACGCTCGACCAGTTCGACGTGATCGAACTGAACGAAGCGTTCGCGTCGCAGGGTATCGCGGTGCTGCGCCGGCTCGGCGTCGCGCAAGACGATCCCCGCGTCAATCCGAACGGCGGTGCGATCGCGTTGGGCCATCCGCTCGGCGCTTCGGGTGCCCGGCTGGTCACCACGGCGACCTACGAACTCGAACGCCGCAATGCACGCTTCGCGCTTTGCACGATGTGCATCGGCGTTGGCCAGGGCATCGCGATTGCAATCGAGCGCGTTTGAGCGGAGCCACTAGCATGTCGAACGCATTGAAGACTTCCACGATCGTCGGCATCGTCGGCGCGGGCGCGATGGGTGCGGGCATCGCCCAGGTGGCCGCGCTCGCCGGACACCGGGTCGCGCTGTTCGATCTCGATGCCGCTACGGTCGCCAAGGCCATTAAGGGCATCGCCGCGAATCTCGCGAGGCTCGTCGACAAGGGCCGCCTCGACGCGACAGCTGCCGCTCAAGCGAACGGAAGGCTGTTTGCGGTCGATCAGCTCGCCGCGATGCGCGATGCGGGGCTCGTCATCGAGGCCGTCGCCGAACGGCTGGAAGTGAAGCGCAAGATTTTTGCCGAGCTCGAAGAGCACGTGGACGACGCCTGCATTCTCGCGACCAACACTTCGTCGATTTCGGTCACGGCGATTGGTGCGACGCTGAAGATCGCTTCGCGCCTCGTGGGCATGCACTTCTTCAATCCCGCGCCCGTGATGGCGCTGGTCGAAGTGGTCAGTGGCCTCGCCACATCGGCGGACGTCGCGAGCTGCGTGTACGAGACGGCCGCCGCGTGGGGCAAGACACCTGTCTACGCGCGCTCGACGCCCGGCTTCATCGTGAACCGCGTGGCCCGTCCGTTTTACGCCGAAGGTCTGCGGCTTCTGAACGAGCAGGCAGCGAGTGCGGAGTCGATCGATGAGGTGATCCGCGAGGCAGGCGGCTTCCGGATGGGACCGTTCGAACTGATGGACTTGATCGGACACGACGTCAATTTCGCGGTCACCGAATCGGTGTTTCGCGCGTATTTCAACGATCCGCGCTTCACGCCATCGTTGATCCAGCAGGAACTGGTCAACGCGGGTTTTCTGGGCCGCAAATCGGGACGTGGCTTCTACGAATATGGTCCGAACGCGACCCGCCCGAGCCCGCGGCTCGCGCCGCCCACGGATTCTCCGCGGATCGTCAAACTGTTCCCGCAGTCCGGCGTGATCGCGCGGCTTCAACAAAGGCTGCTGGCTGCCGGGCTCGTTACAGCGACGATGCCCGAAACGGAACGCGTCGACGGTGTGGTCGCCCAGATCGACGACGCGCTGCTGCGACTGACCGACGGGCGCACCGCGACTCAATGCGCTCACGACACGAATCACGACAACGTGGTGCTCGTCGATCTCGCGCTCGACTACGCCGGCTGCAGCACGGTCGCGCTCACCCGTGCGCGGCAATGCAGCGATTCGGCCTATGCGGCTGTCGTCGGCGCGATGCAGGCGGCGGGCTACGCGGTCGTGCCGATGGCCGATGTGGCCGGCATGATCGTGATGCGGACCGTCGCGATGCTCGTGAATGAAGCGGCCGATGCAGTCAACCAGGGCGTGTGCACGGCCGCGGATCTCGACCTGGCGATGGAAAAAGGCGTCAACTATCCGTTGGGCCCGCTGCAGTGGGCGGATAACGCGGGCGTCGCTGTGTTCTCTACGGTGCTGAGCAATCTCTGCACCCATTACGGTGAAGACCGGTACCGCGTTTCACCGCTACTAGCCGCACTGTCGTGGTCGCGTGCGTCATGGCACGCCCGCCCTGCCATCGACAGCGCAGCCTGACTCGAATCAACCCAATTCCAGTATTCCGGAGACTCCCATGGTCCGACGCATCCCCCAATCCGACGAACTCGAATCGATCGAACGCGCCAGCCGCGACGAGCTGCAGGCTCTGCAACTGACGCGCCTCAAATGGTCCGTCCGCCATGCCTACGACAACGTGGCGCATTACCGCAAGGCGTTCGATGCCGCTGGCGTGCATCCGGACGATCTGAAGGAACTCTCCGATCTGGCAAAGTTTCCGACCATGACGAAGAAGGACCTGCGCGATAACTATCCGTTCGGTCTCTTCGCGGTGCCGCGCGACCAGGTGGTGCGTGTGCATGCATCGAGCGGGACCACGGGCAAGCCGACGGTCGTGGGCTACACGGCACGCGACATCGATACCTGGGCCGACATCGTCGCGCGTTCGATCCGCGCTGCCGGCGGCCGTCGCGGCGACACGCTGCACAACGCGTTCGGCTATGGCCTGTTCACGGGCGGGCTGGGCATTCACTACGGCGCGGAGCGCCTCGGCTGCATGGTGGTGCCGATGTCCGGCGGCCAGACGGAAAAGCAGGTTCAGCTGATCCGTGACTTCGAACCGTCGATCATTCTCGTCACGCCGTCCTACATGCTCAATCTCATCGACGAAATGACGCGGCAAGGGATGAATCCGGCCGAATCGTCGCTGAAGGTCGGTGTCTTCGGCGGCGAGCCCTGGACCCAGGCCATGCGCAGTGAAATCGAAACGCGGGCGGGCATCGACGCGGTCGACATCTACGGCCTTTCCGAAGTGATGGGCCCCGGCGTCGCGGCGGAGTGCATCGAAAGCAAAGACGGCCCGGTGATCTGGGAAGACCACTTCTACCCGGAGATCATCGATCCCGTGACCGGCGAGGTGCTGCCGGATGGAAGCGAAGGCGAACTCGTGTTTACTTCGCTGACGAAGGAAGCCATGCCGGTCATCCGCTATCGCACGCGCGATCTGACCTCGCTGTTGCCGCCGACTTCCCGCGCGATGCGCCGGCTCGCGAAGATCACCGGACGCTCGGACGACATGCTGATCATTCGAGGCGTCAACGTGTTCCCGAGCCAGATCGAAGAGCTGATTCTCGCGATGCCCAAGCTGAGCGCGCAATATCAATTGACGGTCAAACGCGATGGGCATCTGGATTCTCTGGCGGTATGCGTCGAAGCGCGGCCGGAAGTCGGCGAGTCGTTGAGCGACCACGATCGCACAGCGCTCGCGCGCGAACTGCAGCATCGCATCAAGACGATGGTCGGCGTGTCGACGACGGTCTCGGTCGCGCTTGCCGGACACATTCCAATGACCGGTACCGGCAAAGCGAAACGCGTCGTCGATCTGCGGGGCGCGAACCTGTAAGCATCGATGATGGGCGCTGCGCGCGGGGTCCGCGCAACGCCGCTCCACGCGTTCAACGTCCCGTACACCAACGCCCCGAGGCCGAGTCAGCCAGCGATGCCGCCTTTTTGCACCGCTTTGCTTTTCGGCCGTTTCTCCGCCAGCCTGCCAGAGGCCTTCGCCGGTTTAGCCTCGCGCTTGCGCCCCGCTGCCCGTGTCGCTTCCCGGAACGACGCGGCACGCGCTTCGCCTAGCGCAATCAGCGCATCGGTGAGTTGCGTCATGTGTGTTTCCATCGATCTGTTGTCGCCAGATTGAAAGGAGACGAAAGCGCCGTCGAAACCGAGCATGCCGAAATACGCCAGTTCATCGGCGACCGCTGACGCGGCGGCATCGCCTTCAGCGCTGAACGCGCTGCGGATCATTTCCCGCATATAGTCGCGGCCTTCGTTGCGTACCTCGACCACCGTCTGAATCGCCTCCGGCTCCGCGGCCTCGTTGCTCATCACCATGACGACCAACAGGCGCAGGAAGTTCTCGCGGTGCTGAAACACCTCCCCCGTCTTCTTCAGATACCAGCCCAGACGCTCGCGCGACGTGCCGCCTTCGGGCGGATTCTGGTGAGCTTCGCGCATCGCGGCGAAGAAGCCCCGCGCGCCTTGGGCCATCACCTCCGCCAACAGCCCGGCCTTGGAGCCGAAATGATGATAAATCGCGCTCTTCGGGATTCCGGTTGCTTCGACCAGCGCCGACATCGACGTGCCGGTGTAGCCATAGGCCGACATCACGCGGGCAGCCGCGTCGAGAATTTCCTGGCGCGATCGCTGGCCGCGTCGATTGCCAATTTGCTGTGTGTTTTCCATCCCAAAAGTATACCGCTTCGCCCCCTTTTCTCCCGTATTGGACCGATCGGTTCATTACTGGTTTGCCCTGGCTGTCTGCGATTGGACCGATCGGTACACTAATTCCAACTGTGGGAATGAGCCAGACCATCGTCCGGATTGGGCGTTGCTCCTCATCGCCCGATCGAGACACGGGCACGCACCGCAGAGTGCTTCGCAACATTTCCGGGCCAATGGCCCGTCATCAGAACTTGAACATAGGGAGAGCTATGCACAGCGTGTCGACACTGGGGTATATGGTCCTTGGCGTAAGCGACCTGGCAGCATGGGAGGGGTTCGCCGTCAACGTACTGGGTTTGCAGGTGGGTAGGCGCGTCGCCGGCGAATCGCTCGGCCTGCGTATGGATGATTACGAGCAGCGCTTCCTGTTGGTCAAGAGCGAGCTCGACGACTTCCTCGCCGCCGGCTGGGAATTCGAAACTGATGCGCAGCTCGATGCGTTCGTCGATCAGGCGCGTGCCCGCGGAGCCGGAATCGTCGAGGCGGATCGCGAAATCGCCGAACAGCGCCGCGTAGCCCGCCTGTTCGTATGCCACGATCCCGACGGCATCAGCCACGAGTTCTATAGCTGCGCGTACCGCGCTCACACACGCGACGCGTTCCGCTCCTCGGTACTGCGCGGAGCATTCAGCACCGGACGCCTGGGTGCTGGCCACTTCGTAACCGTACCGAAGCAGAGTGCGCGCGCCAAGGCGTTTTGCCAGGACGTGCTCGGACTGAAGCTCAGCGACTCCATCACCGGTGAAGCCGCGCCGGGCGTGAACCTCGACGTGACGTTCTTTCACGCTCGCAGCGGACGTCATCACTCGATGGCGGTCGCGGACGTTCCGTTCCCGGTCCCCAAACGTATCCACCACATCATGGTCGAGTGCACCGACGCGAACGACGTCGGCCTCGCCTACGACCGCTGCAAGCAGGCCGGCGTGCCGATCCTGATGGAACTGGGCCATCACCCCAACGACCAGATGTTCTCGTTCTACATGATCTCGCCGTCCGGTTTCGCGATCGAATTCGGCGCGGGCGGCATCGTGGTGGACGACGACACATGGGAAATCAAGCGCTACTCCGAACTCAGCGACTGGGGACACAAACTGAATCCGCCGCCCGGCGCGCCCGCCCCCAACGCGCATTGAATCCCGACTCATCACCTAGCTTGACTGCAAGACCAAATTCCTGGAGCCACAGTATGACCTTGACCGAAGCCAGCACCAGCAAGTTCGTGACGATCAACGAACCTGGTCTCGAGAACTTCACCATCCATTTCAACGACGCCGGCCACGGCCCGGCCGTCGCCATGCTGCACGGCGGCGGGCCCGGCGCGAGCGGCTGGAGCAACTACTACCGCAATGTCGACGCGCTGGTGAACGCGGGGTTTCGAGTGCTGCTCATCGACAGCCCCGGCTTCAACAAATCAGGCGAGATCGTCAGCGACGTGCCGCGCAACCTGCTGAACGCGCGCGCGACCAAAGGGGTGCTCGACGCGCTCGGCATCGCCAACGTGCATCTCGTCGGCAACTCGATGGGCGGTGCCTCGGCATTGAGCTTCGCGCTGGAGTATCCGGAACGCCTCGATCGCATGGTGTTGATGGGACCGGGCGCTCAGGGTCCGAGCATCCTCCAGCCTCAGCCGGGCGAAGGCATCAAACGCATGTTCAAGCTCTATGCGGAACCCACCTATGAGAACTTCGAGGCCATGCTCGAAGTGTTCGTGTACTGGCCTGGCGCAATCACCGAGGAGTTGCGCCGCGGACGCTGGAACAACATCGAGTCGAACCTGAATCACCTGAAGAACTTCATTGCGAGTTCGAAGCTTTGCCCCGTGACGACATGGGACCTGTCCGCACGCTTTCCGCAAATCGCTCACAAGACGCTGATCACGTGGGGCCGCGACGACCGCTTCGTGCCTCTCGATCACGGCCTACGCATGATCAATACCTTGCAGGATGCGCGACTCCATATCCTGCCGCAGTGCGGCCACTGGGCTCAGTGGGAACACGCCGACGAATTCAACCGCCTCGTCATCGACTTCCTGAATAACTAAAAAGCGGGCGACGGACGGCGGTCGCCGTCATCGCGGGCCCTTGTGCTGCGAACACGCGCATCCCGCTGCCACCGTGAACATCCAGAATATCTAGTGGAGACAAGATATGACCAATGAGTACGACGCCGAGGTTGCCATCGTCGGCTATGGACCGACCGGCGTGATCGCCGCGCTGACCCTCGCGAAACACGGCATTTCCACCATCGCGTTCGAGCAACACAAAGACATTTACCAGCGTGCGCGCGCCGTCACCGTCAACGACTGGACGATGCGCATCTTCCAGAACCTCGGCGTCGACGAACCGGTGCTGAAGCAGATCGATCCACAACGCGCGCTGCGCTGGATGCGCTATGACGGCACCGAGATCTTGCGTATCGAGCACCCGCCTTCGACGCTCGGCATCAAGCCGCGCTTTTTCAACATCTATCAGCCGACGATGGAGTCGACGCTGCGCGAATGCGCGGCGAAGCACGCCGAGTACATCGACGTCCACTACGGCTTCGAAGTCGTATCGCTGGAGCAGGATGAAACCGGCGTCACGGTAACCGCAAAGGACCTCTCGACGGGCGAAACGAAACAGACCCGCGTGCGCTACGTGATCGGCTGCGACGGCGGCAGCAGCGCCATGCGCGGCAAGCTCGGCGTCAAGCTGCTCGGCGATACGCTCGACGTGCAGTGGATCGTGATCGACTGCCGCGTCAAGCGCTGGTGGCCGGACCGCAACCTGCTGACGTTCTGGTCCGACAAGGAACGGCCGGTGGTGGACATCGCGCTGTCTGGCGGCAACCATCGCTGGGAACTGCCGCTGAAGCCTACCGAGTCGGAAGCGGACTTCGCGACGAACGAAGAAGTCTGGCCGCTGCTGAAAGCACTCGGCGTCACCGAGGACGACGTCGAAATCCACCAGTATGCGTTCTATCGCCACCATACGCGGATGGCCGACAAGTGGCGTGTCGGGCGCGTGTTCCTCGCGGGCGACGCGGCGCATCTGATGCCGCCATGGGCTGGCGCGGGCATGCAAACCGGCATGCGCGACGCGTTCGATCTGGGCTGGAAGCTCGCTGGTGTGCTCAAGGGCATGCTGCCCGAGCAATTCCTCGACACCTACGAAACGGAACGCCGGCCCAATGCGGCGTTCTATACCGGCCTTGCCGTGCAACTCGGCCGCATCATCAAGCAGGAACTCTCCGAAGAAGAGCAGGCCGCGCTCAACGCACCGCCTCCGCCCGACGCGCCGGAGCAGCCGCTCATCGCGCCGCCGGTGCTGGAAGCCGGCTGGCTGCGCGGTCCGCTCGCCAACGACAGCATCGTGGGCCGCATGGTGCCGCAACCCGTCGTCGGCGATAACCGCGGGGTGATGGCACGGCTGGACGACCTGCTCGGCGACGGCTTCGTGCTGCTCGGCGACGACGTCGATCCCGCCACGCTGCTCTCGCCCGCTGAAAAAGCGGCGTGGGACCAGCTCGGCGCCCGCTACATCGCTTTGCGCCAGCAGGATCAGCACACCAAGGGCTGCGACGAATTCGTCGACCTCGACGGCGTACTGCGCCCATGGTTGCGCAAGTACGGTGCGCGCGCAGTCGCGCTGCGACCCGATCGTTTCGTCGCCTGCGCCGACGTCAGCGGTCTTGCGGTTCCTGCCTGACACGCCGCACTAAGTGACATCGGTCGACGAACGGGTAGGCGACGAATGCCGCCTACCCGTATCCCGACACGCCTCAACCCAGGGAGAAACATGAACATGCATGATGCCAACGTCGTCAATGCGCTGGCCTCGCGTCTGCGCAACGCTGAAGCGTCGCGCCAGACCATCTCGCCCGTACGCGGAGATATCCCCGTCGACGACATCGCTACCGCTTACGCAGTGCAGCAGGCGAACGTCGATCTGCGCGTCGCGAACGGCGAGCGCATCGTCGGCCGCAAGATCGGTCTGACGTCGCTCGCCGTGCAGAAGCAGCTTGGCGTCGATCAGCCGGACTTCGGCGCGCTGTTCGCCGGCATGGCCTACGGCGACAGTGAACCGATGCCGCTGTCGAAGCTGATCCAGCCGAAGGTCGAAGCCGAAATCGCGCTGGTGCTCGAACACGACCTCACGCACGACAAGCACACGTTCGTGGACATCCTGCGCGCCAGTGCGTACGCATTGGCCGCGATCGAGGTCGTGGACAGCCGCATCGAGAACTGGGACATCCGCTTCGTCGATACGGTGGCGGACAACGCGTCGAGCGCGCTGTTCGTGCTCGGCAGCCGGCCGGTGCCGCTGTCGCGGATCGACCTCACCGCGTGCGCGATGACGCTGTCGCGCGACGGCGAAGTGCTCTCGCGCGGCAGCGGCGCGGCGTGTCTCGGCAATCCGCTGAACGCCGCCGTGTGGCTCGCGGATCGCATGGTCCAGTTGGGCACGCCGCTGCGCGCCGGCGACGTCGTGCTGACCGGCGCGCTCGGCCCGATGGCCGCCGTCAAGGAGCCGGGCACTTACCGCGCGCAGATCGAAGGCCTCGGCAGCGTGCGTGCGACGTTTACCGCTTGAATCAGGACGCAATATGACTTCCGAAAAGCTGAAAGTCGCGATCATCGGCTCCGGCAACATCGGCACGGATCTGATGATCAAGATCATGCGCAACGGCCGGCATCTGGAGATGGCGGCGATGGTCGGCATCGATCCGAACTCCGACGGTCTCGCGCGCGCCGCGCGGCTTGGCGTCGCGACCACGCATGAAGGTGTCGAAGGTCTGACGCGTCTGCCGGTGTTCGAAGACATCGATTTCGTGTTCGACGCGACTTCGGCCGGCGCGCACGTGAAGAACGATGCGTTCCTGCGTGCTCGCAAGCCTGGCATTCGCCTGATCGACCTGACGCCGGCCGCAATCGGGCCGTACTGCGTGCCGGTCGTCAATCTCGACGCGCATATCGACGCGCCCAACGTGAACATGGTGACGTGCGGTGGTCAGGCGACCATTCCGATGGTCGCGGCCGTGTCGCGCGTCGCCAAGGTCCACTACGCGGAGATCGTCGCGTCGATCAGCAGCAAGTCGGCCGGTCCCGGCACGCGCGCGAATATCGACGAATTCACCGAGACGACCTCGAAGGCGATCGAAGTAGTCGGCGGCGCGGCGAAAGGCAAGGCGATCATCGTGCTCAATCCGGCCGAACCGCCGGTGATGATGCGCGACACCGTCTATACGCTGTCGGAGATGGCCGACCTCGACAAGCTCGAGCAGTCGATCGAGGAGATGGTCGCGAAGGTTCACGCGTACGTGCCCGGCTATCGCCTGAAGCAGAAGGTGCAGTTCGATGTAATCCCGGCGAACGCGCCGCTCAATATTCCGGGCCTCGGCATGTTCAGCGGTTTGAAGACCTCGGTGTTTCTCGAAGTGGAAGGCGCCGCGCACTACCTCCCTGCCTATGCCGGCAATCTCGACATCATGACTTCAGCCGCGCTCGCGACCGCCGAGCGCATGGCGCAGGCGCTCGTGCAGGCATCAGAGGCTTAAGGAGACTTCCCGCATGGACAAAAAACTCTATATCTCCGACGTGACGCTGCGCGACGGCAGCCACGCGATTCGTCACCAGTACTCGATCCAGAACGTGCAGGACATCGCGCGCGCATTGGACAAGGCGAAAGTCGATTCGATTGAAGTGGCGCACGGCGATGGCCTGCAAGGGTCGAGCTTCAACTACGGCTTCGGCGCGCATAGCGACCTTGAATGGATCGAAGCGGTGGCCGACGTGATCTCGCACGCGAAGATCGCGACGCTGCTGCTGCCCGGCATCGGCACGATCCACGACCTGAAGGCTGCGTACCGCGCGGGCGCACGCGTGGTGCGCGTGGCGACCCACTGCACCGAAGCGGACATTTCGAAGCAGCACATCGAATACGCACGCGAACTCGGCATGGACACCGTCGGCTTCCTGATGATGAGCCACATGACCACGCCGGAGAACCTGGCAGTCGAAGCGAAGAAGATGGAAAGCTACGGCGCGACCTGCATTTACGTGGTCGATTCGGGCGGCGCGCTGACGATGAACGACGTGCGCGACCGCTTCCGCGCGGTGAAGGCCGTGCTGAAACCCGAAACGCAAACGGGCATGCACGCGCACCACAACCTGTCGCTGGGCGTGGCGAACTCGATCGTCGCGGTGGAAGAAGGTTGCGACCGGATCGACGCCTCGCTCGCGGGAATGGGCGCGGGCGCGGGCAACGCGCCGCTCGAAGTGTTCATCGCGGCGGCGGAGCGCATGGGCTGGAATCACGGCACCGATCTCTACACGCTGATGGACGCCGCCGACGACATCGTGCGTCCGCTGCAGGACCGCCCGGTGCGTGTCGACCGCGAAACGCTCGCGCTCGGTTATGCCGGCGTGTATTCGAGCTTCCTGCGTCATTCGGAAGTGGCCGCGAACAAGTACGGCCTGAAGACCGTCGACATTCTGGTCGAACTGGGCAAGCGCCGCATGGTCGGCGGTCAGGAAGACATGATCGTCGACGTCGCACTCGACTTGAAACAGGCACGCCAGGCTTGATGCGCGCGAATGAGCCGCCTCATTGAAGCTGTCAAAAAAGATCGATCAAATACACTATCTGGAGACTGGAATGAAAAAACATTCCATTGCAATTCTTTTGGGATTTCTGCCTGCCGGATACGCGTTCGCGCAGAGCAACGTCACGCTGTACGGCCTGATAGACGGCGGCGTGTCCTATGTGACGAACCAGGGCGGGCATTCGGTCACGAAGTTTGACGACGGCATCTATACGCCGAACCTGTTCGGCTTGCAGGGCGCCGAAGATATCGGCGCCGGAAACAAGGTCATTTTCAAGCTGGAGAACCAGTTTCAGCTCGGTACGGGCGCGACGGTGCAGCCGGGCATCTTCGGGCGAAACGCTTACGTCGGTCTGGATAGTTCTACCTTCGGCAAGCTGACTTTCGGCAATGTCTTAGATTTCATGACGACGTCGCTGTCCGAGGCAGGCAATGCTCCCGCCGTGTTCACTGGCGGCTTGTACAACTTCGCGGCAGGCCCGTTCCAGAAACTGAATATTCCGCAAAACCCGACCGGCTGGTTCGACTGGAGCCGCACGAGCGGCATCCCGGCGGCCAATTCGATCAAGTATCAATCACCGGTGTTTGCGGGCTTGTCCGCTGGGGCGTTGTATTCGCTCGGCGGAGTGGCTGGTTCGTTCGGGTCGAATTCGACCATGAGCTTCGGGCTGAATTACGGTGCCGGTCCGTTCGGAGTCGGGGCCGCCTACACCAAAGCGAAATATCCCGGCTCCAGCACCGGCTCGCCGCAAATTCCGATCACGAACTGGGGTGTCGGCGCGCACTATGTAATCGGACCCGTCTACACGGTCGCGGACTTCACGACCGTGCGCAACTCGTTCAACGGCGCCGCGGCCTATGCCGCGCAAGTCGGCGCCAGTTGGCAGATTACTCCCGCATGGTCCTTCGGCGGGAACTATATGTACCTGAAGGGTAACGAGGAACTCGACAACAACCACGCGCATCAGCTCGGCGCAACGCTGAACTATTCGCTCTCCAAGCGGAGCATGGTCTATGCGGAGGGCGTTTATCAGAAGGCGAGCGCAGGTTCGCACGCTGCCATCAACGGCATCATGGGTCCCAACGGATCGTCCAGCACGGCGTCGCAGGCCATTGCACGAGTTGGCCTTCGCACCGCGTTCTGATTCTCGACTGACCTTGTAGTTTCATGCGCATCGGGGCCCGCCGAGGAAACTCGGCGGGCCTCATATCATCTGCACGAGAGCGCGCCGCCAGGCATGGCGGCACCCTCTCCATCCAGCTCGGCGCGTCAACGGCAACACGCTAAAAGCGTTGCGCCGTCGAAGCCGCCCGCCCCGCGCGCCGCCGATAGAGTCCAAGCGTCGCGCCAAGCCCGCACAGCGCGGCGAAACTGAGCCAGTAGCCGGGCGCGGCCTTGTCGTGCGTGGTTTCGATCAGGAAGGTCGACACGGCCGGCGTGAAGCCGCCGAACAGCGCCGTCGCGAGACTGAACGCCAGCGAAAAACCCGCGACGCGCACCTCCGCCGGCATCACCTCGGTAAGCGCGGCGACCATCGCGCCGTTATACATGCCGAAGAAGAACGAGAACCACAGCAGCACGCTCAGCATGCGGCCGAAACTCGGCGCCGCGGCGAGCCACGACAATGCCGGATACGCGGTGAAAATCGCCAGCACGGCAATGGCGAGCAGAATCGGCTTGCGGCCGATCCGATCGGACAGCGCGCCGCCGATCGGAAGCCAGATGAAGTTCGACACGCCCACCAGCAACGTCACCATCAGGCTATCCGACGTCGACAGTTTGAGAACGGACTTACCGAAGGTCGGCGTGTAGACGGTGATCAGATAGAACGTGGTCGTCGTCATCGCGGTGAGCAGCATGCCGGCGATCACCGTGCGCCAGTTGCTGAGCAGCATCGCGAAGATCTCGCGCGTCTGCGGATGATGGCGGCGCGCCTCGAACGCGGCGGTTTCCTGCAGCGAACGGCGCAGGAGGAACAGGAACGGTACGATCGCGCAGCCGATGAAAAACGGAATGCGCCAGCCCCACGCGCCGATCTGCTGCGCGCTCATCCAGTGATTCAATCCGTAGCCGAGCGCTGCCGCCATCACGATCGCGACCTGCTGGCTGGCCGACTGCCAGCTCGTGTAGAAGCCCCGTGCGCCGGGCGTGGCCATTTCCGCGAGATACACCGACACGCCGCCCAGTTCCGCGCCCGCCGAGAAGCCCTGCAACAGCCGCCCGAGCAGAACGAGCGCGGGCGCGAGCAGGCCGATGGTCGCGTAACCGGGCACGCACGCGATCAGGATCGTGCCGCTCGCCATGATCGACAGCGTGACGATCAGGCCGGTGCGCCGCCCTACCTTGTCGATATAGGCGCCGAGAAAGATCGCGCCCAACGGACGCATCAGAAAGCCCGCGCCGAACACGGCGAAGGTCAGCATCAGCGACGCGAACTCGCTCGACGCCGGGAAGAATATCTTCGAGATCGACGTCGCGTAGAAGCCGAACAGAAGAAGTCGAACTGTTCGAGAAAGTTGCCGCTCGTCACGCGCAGTACGGCCGCGGCTTTGGACGAGCGCGCCCCGACCGGCGTGCCGGCTAGTGGTTCGGTAGCGTTCATGAATATGTCCCCTGTTGTTATGCCAATATGCGGCGCGTGTCGTGCCTAGTCCGAGCCGAGACCCAACGTATTAGGCTGGCGCTTTTCGATAGACGATTTGAGCAGCGCCGCCGAACGGAAAATGCCGTGCGCGAACTTGCCGTACGGAAGCGTTGCGAACAACGCGATCACGATGCCCAGATGCACCGCCAGCAGCCACGGCATCGCCGCCGTTTCGCGCAGCGCCAGCAGCCCGAGGCCCGACGCGCTCGTGAGCAACAGCAGCGCGATGAAGGCACGGTCCATCGGACGCTGGCGCGCATCGCCCTGCTCCGGATGGCGCTTCAGGTTGAGCCACAGCAGCCCCAAGGGCCCGACGATCAGGCCGATCCCGCCCGCCGTACCCAGCAATACCGGCAAGCTGAAGAACGGATACGGGGCTTCCTCGCCGAGCAGGTAGTGATAGAGCGTCGCCACCACCGTTGCCGCGAAACACAGCATGAAGCCGTAGAACGTGAAGTGGTGAAAGCGCCGCCGCGCGAGCGTGAAGGCATCGTTCGATTCGTTGCAGCCGTCGCCATGTCCGCCGTCGAGATACCTGAGCGTCAACGCGTTTTTCGCCGCTTCCGTCACGGCCGGCGTGCTCGCGTTCGCGGTTCCCGGCGACACGTCGCGCCAGAAGCGCGTCACGCCGATGCCGAGCGCCACGATGGCAAACAGGAAGACCGCGCCGAACATCGCCGCCAGCAGGTTGTGCGGGAAGATCGCGTAGAAGTTCGCGGGCGCGACGTTGCCGCTCAAACCGCCATGCATGGCCGTGCCGAGCAGCAGAAAGAGAGCTAGCCCCGCCGCCAGCGCGACCGACAGCGTCACGCCATTGCGCTTGTACAACCCGCCTAGCGCCTTGGGCCATGCGTATTCGGTGTAGGTTTCGAGGCGCACTTGCGCCATCGCCTTCGGCACGTTGACCGCGAATTCGTGCGGCGGCGCGTACTGGCACGCGTGGTAGCAGGCGCCGCAGTTGTGGCACAGATTGGCCAGATAGTTGACGTCGGCCTTGCCGAATTCGAGGCGGCGCGTCATCGCCGGGAACACCGCGCAGAAGCCTTCGCAATAGCGGCACGCGTTGCAGATCTGCATCTGGCGCGCCACTTCGCCTTCGCTTGCGGTCAGCGGCACGATTGGAATCACGCGCGAGCCGCCGCGCGTGCGTTGCATGTCTTGCTTCGATTCGAACGCCGCGGCGCGCGTGCGTTCGGGCGCGAGCGTGTCAGTTTGCTGCACAGGAAACCTCCGTTGTCTGCAGTGCGGCGCGCGCGGCCTGAGTGCCGGCAATGCGCCCGAACGCCGTGCCGATCGACATGCCGACGCCCGCTGTATAGCCCTTGCCGAGCACGTTGCCCGCCATCATCTCGCCCGCGACGAACAGGTTCTCGCTCGCCTCGCCGCCGAAGTGCACCTGGGCGCGGTCGTTGGTCTTCAGGCCGAGATACGTGAACGTGATGCCGGGACGCAATGCGTAGCCGTAGAACGGCGGCGTGTCGATAGGGCGCGCCCAGTGCGTCTTGGGCGGCGTGACGCCTTCGGTATGGCAGTCGTCGAGCGACGTGTGATCGAAGCTGCCGACGCGGCAGGACTCGTTGTAACGCGACAGCGTCTCCATGAAGCGCGCTTCCGGCAGCTTCAACTGCCGTGCGAGTTCGGGCAGCGTGTCGGCCTTTACGCCCGGAAACACCGGCGGCATGAAGCGGCCGATCGCCTTCGAATCGATGATCGAGTAGCCGATCTGCCCCGGCTGATGCGCAACGAGGCGCCCCCAGATCGCATAGCGTTTCGGCCAGAAGTCCTCGCCTTCGTCGTAGAAGCGCTCGGCCTCGCGATTGACGACCACGCCGAGCGACACGCAGTCGATGCGCGTGCAGATGCCGCCGTCATAGAGCGGCGCGCGCGCATCGATGGCCACGCAGTGCGACTGCGACGGATCGCCGATCATGTCCGCGCCGGCATCCATCATGTGGCGGATCAGCACGCCCTTGTTGAAGCGCGTGCCGCGGATCAGGAAGTTGTCGGCGGGCCATTCGCCGCGCTCGTTTTGTCCCCAGGCCTCGCGCAGCCATTCGCGGTTCGATTCGAAGCCGCCTGCCGCCAGCACGCAGGCGCGCGCCTCGAAGCGCTGGTTACCGCTTCGGGCCGCGACGAAACGGCCGCCGTCGAGTTCCACCGAATCGACGGGCGTGTCGTAGCGAATCTCGACACCCAGCGCTTCGGCGCTGCGGTAATAGGCGTTCACGAGCGCCTTGCCGCCACCCATGAAAAACGCGTTGGTGCGCGCCACATGCAGCGCGCCCGACAGCGGCGGCTGAAAGCGTACGCCGTGCTTTTGCATCCAGGGCCGGCACGACGACGACGCGCGAATCGTCAGCCGCGCGAGATGCTCATTCGTGACACCGCCGGTGACTTTCAGCAGGTCTTGCCAGAATTCTTCTTCCGGATAGGCATCGACGAGCACGTCCTGCGGCGCGTCGTGCATGCAGCGCAAATTGCGGGTGTGTTGGGAATTGCCGCCGCGCCATTCGCGCGGCGCGGATTCGAGCAGCAGAACCGACGCGCCGGCTTCGCGCGCCATCAATGCCGCGCAAAGCGCCGCATTGCCTCCTCCGATTACGAGTACGTCGACCATCTTGTGGGCCTCCTTTCGGACGCACTCTAATGGTCGCGCTCGTCCTCCGCCATCAGCGGGCCGTCAACGGGCCTTCAGTTTTTGTGAAGGCCTCCGACTGACGCAGGCGCGCGCCGGGCCAGCGGCCTTCGCGCACCAGTTCGCGCGCGACGTCGGCGAGCACCACGCGCGCGGCGAGCCCCGCGGGCGAAAGCTCGTCGTCGGAGATGCTCGCGATCATATTGGGCCGCACGGCGAAGCTTTCAGACACGGGCATGCTAGCCAAAACCGCGTTCTCCGGCCGCGCGAGCGCGGCGCCGGGCTGGATGGTCGCGGCGATGCCCGTGCGCACGACGTCCATCAGCAGCGCGAGGCCGTCCACTTCGGCCGCGATGTTCGGTTCATATTTGGCCCGCTTGAACGCGGCGGACAGCAGCGAGCGCAGGCCGTGCGCGCCGCTCGGAAGGACGAGCGGAAGCTTGCCGAGTCGCCCGAGACGCACGCTCGCGCCCGCCGGCATGTCTTTGAGCTCGTGCCGGCCGATCACGAACAGCCGCTCGTCGAGCAGCGACACGACGCTCCAGCGCTGCGCGGGCTCCGGGCGAAACAGCACGGCAAGATCGATCTGGCGCGCGCTCAGCATCGACGCCAGATACCCGGACAGGCTTTCGACGATGCGCAGCCGCACCTCGGGATAGCGCGCGCATGGCCTGCATGAAGGGGACGCCGAGCACGCTGGCGGTGCTCGGCGCCATGCCGACGCTGACGTGGCCCGAGAGCCGAGCAGCGCGCGCGGCGAGCGCCGCGTCGTCGATATGACGCAGCGCGAGTTGCGCCTGACGCCAGAACGCGAGACCGGCATCGGTCGGCACGACGCCGCTGGAAGTGCGCTGCAGCAGGCGCGTCGACAGTTCGCCTTCGAGGCGGCTGATCTGCTGACTCAGCGCGGAAGTGACGACGCCGAGTTCGAGCGCGGCCTTTCCCATGCTGCCGTGTTCGACGACGCTGAGGAAATAGCGTAATTGTCTGAGTTCCATTTCACGATCGGCGTGGACGAGAATCGCGGCTATTGTCGCAGATTGAAAATGGGTACAGACGGCGCGTCACGGCTCGCATTCACGTGCATACCGCGTCATTGGCCGCTCATGATTCGTCGCCCTTCGGGCTTGACTCATGAAACAGCGTACCCGACCAGCCAGCGTTCCCATCACATCGGGTCATCCCGTAGAACGATCCCAGCGTCATGTGGGCGCAACGCGCCAGTCCGATCGTGATCGAGCGAAACGTCCGGATCGCGGCCGGGCAACGATCATCGCCGGGGTGACGGCCGGTGAGTTATCCGCTCGATTGGCGACTGAGGCCCGGATTTTCTCCGGTGATCCGCCTGATGATCGCGAGCAACTCCTCGATATCGACGGGTTTGACGAGATGCGCATCACACCCCGCCTCCGCCGAGTGAGCCACGTCCTCTGGCTGACCATATCCCGACACGGCGACGATTTCGAGGTGCTTGCCCGCCGCCTGATGATCCCTCAGCCGACGCGCGACCTCATAGCCGCTGATTCCCGGCAGCCCAAGATCGAGGAACACGATCTGCGGCTCGAACGCAGCCGCGATGTGAAGCGCGTCTTCGCCGCTGTGTGCGGTGCGCACATCGTGCGTGTCGAGAATCATCGCGAGCGAAAGCGCGGCGTCGCTGTTGTCGTCGACGATCAGAACCCGCAATCGGTCGGACGCCGGCAGACCGGCTTCGGTACCGTCCTTAGCGTCCTGGTTACGGCCCTGGCAAACGGGTAGACGTATTTCGAATTCACTGCCTCTGTTCTTGCCTTCGCTCCTCGCGGCAATGGTCCCGCCGTGCATCTCGGTCAGCGTCTTGCACACCGACAGCCCGATCCCTAGACCGCCCCGCGACGGCTCGCCGTGGCACGAACCCTGGACGAACAGATCGAACACGTGAGGCAGTGCATCGTCCGAAATACCCGTGCCCGTGTCCGACACAGTCACGGACACTTCCTGACCGACGAGCGTCGCGCATACGACGATCCGGCCACCATCGTCGGTGTATTTGATCGCGTTATCGAGCAGATTCGAAAATGTCTGAGTGATGCGCGCCGGGTCGCCGTGCACGTACACCGGATGTTCCAGCGGCAGACGCACGATGTCGTGATGCCGCTGCAACGCAGCCGGCATCGTGATTTCCAGAGCGTGGTCGAGTGCCAGCCTGATATCGAAGACCTCGCGCTTCAAAACGATCTTGCCGGTGGTGATTCTCGAAACATCGAGCAGGTCGTCGATCAGATG
Source organism: Paraburkholderia sp. EG304 (assembly GCF_046543485.1). NCBI lineage: Bacteria > Pseudomonadati > Pseudomonadota > Betaproteobacteria > Burkholderiales > Burkholderiaceae > Paraburkholderia > Paraburkholderia sp. EG304. The sequence goes on from NZ_JBKGUA010000014.1 coordinate 23,159, forward strand.
CGACAGGTGACCGGTCTGGCGTTCGATCACATTGCGCAGCCACTCGCGTTTGGCGGGATCGGCTCCCGCGCTGTGACCCAGCAGATGCGCGGCGTTGCGCACGGGCGCCAGCGGATTGCGCAGCTCGTGCGCGAGCGTGGCCAGAAAGATGTCCTTGCGGCGATCCGCGTCGCGCAGTTTCGCCTCCGCGTCGGCGCGCTCCGTCACGTCGCACAAGCTGCCAATGAACGTGTAATCGTCCTGATGAACGGGCGGTCGCAGATACCCGAACATTTCGACGGTCCTGAGCGCACGGTCGATTACACGGTGCAGCCGGAACGCGACATGCACCGGCTCGCCGGAGATTCGCCGGGACTGGAAATGACTTCGCAGCAGTTCGACATCGTCCGGATGAACGACCGACGTCATGAACTCGGTTTCCGTCAACGGCCCCCTGTCCTCGGGTTGCCCGGTGATTTCATACATCCGGCGGTTTTCCCACACGCCTTGTCGCGACGCGCCACACCACTCGAAGATGCCGATGCCCGCCGCGCTCGTCGCGACTCGCAGCCGCTCCTCCGTGAGCTTCAGCGCGGTCAGCGCGGTGTGCAGGCTGTCCTGTGCCGCCGCCACCTCGGCCGCCTGACGTTGCATGTGCGCCTCGATCGCGTTTTCGATCATCGCGCGAAAGGTGCGCTCGACAACGTCGTGCGCGCGCATGTGAACGTCGACGGAAGCGGCAACGGGACCGAAATACGCGCGGATCTCGTGCTTCAGAGAGCGCTGCATCAGATCCATGTTGCGAAACAGATCCGTGACCCGCCAGTCGTCCGGCCAGAACCTGCCAGGCTGCGCGATGCCTACATGATCGGATAGGGACGGGTCGCTGTCGGCGACCAGCAAGGACGCGCATACCTCTGCCAGCATGTAGGCGAAACAGTCGGTCAGTCCCTGTCCGCTGTCCGCATCGGCGGGGTGCGCGCCCTGCTCCGAGGTCTCGGCGATCCAGCGCTGCATCAGCTGCTCACGGGTACGTCCCAGCTGGCGCGCCAGCCCGTTTAGCGTGATCGCGCCGCGGGAATCCGGATCGAGATCCCGTTTCATCGAGACGCCCCCGGACGAGCGCGGTGAGCCCGCGATGCCGACCTGGCACGCTGGCTTATGTCAATCAACTTCTCTCTCATGGCCCGTTTTATATCGGATATGTCGCTTGCGACTATTAATAGTATCGATCGGCCGAGGTTGGACTCCGGCCCGCCGCAAATCGTCTCACACTGTACCTGCTGCGGGGCGGCGGTTTAACCGAGACAAACCCGCAGCCGCGTCTGGCGAGGCTAGACCAAACGCGTGACACTTCCGGGTAAGATTGCCGGAACGCGATCAAGACGCGAAGGAGCCATGGCGATGGAGGAACCTCGGAACGCGACGCGACACAAAGGCCCCAAGGTCGCGTTTGCCCTGCAAGGCGGCGGTTCGCACGGCGCGTTCACGTGGGGTGTGCTCGACCGTCTGTTGGAGGCTTCGTCGCAGGCAATGCCACTCGATATCGCGGCAATCAGCGGCGCGAGCGCGGGCGGCATCAATGCGACGCTGTGCGCGGCGGGTCTCGCAACCAGCGGGGCACCGAAAGCACGCGACATGCTGCGCGCCTTTTGGGAAGCGATATCGCGCGCCGGCGCGCTGGCGGGCAACGCGCTCCTCGGCTTTTCCGAACCCGGCCCATTCGGCGGCTGGAATATCGACTGGAATCCCGCCGCCATCATGCTGGAGGCCGTCGGACTCGTCGCTTCGCCTTATGGCAATCCGTTTTACCGCGATCCGCTCGGGCCGGTGATCCGTGCCGCGCTCCCCGAACACGATCTCGCCGCGCTCAATACGACGCGCGACGGCCCGCAACTATTCATTTGCGCAACCGACGTACGAACCAACCAACGCGCAATGTTCACCCGCCCCGCTATTTCCATTGACGTATTGCGCGCTTCCGCATGCCTGCCGAACGAGTTTCGCACCGTCAGCGTGGGCGGCATACCGTACTGGGACGGCGGCTATCTGGGCAACCCGCCATTGGCGCCGTTGCTCGAGCATGCCCAGGACCTGATTCTCGTGCTCGCGAATCCGTTCGTGCGCCACGATATGCCGCCCAAAGATGCGCGCGGCATTCACGACCGGCTCAATGAAATTGGGTTCAACGCGTCCGTGGTGCTGGAGATCAACGCGATCGAAGCGGTCAACCGTGTGCTCGATTCGGTCGGCGAGGAAGCGGCGCGCAAGAGCCGCTACAAGCCCGTCAGGTTCCACCTGATCCGCGACGACGATTTTCTGGCGAAGTTCGGTTTCGTGTCGAAGAGCAGCACGTCGTGGTCGTTGCTCAACACGCTGTTCGAGCGTGGCCGTGAAGTCGCCGACGTATGGCTCAAGAGCGACTATGCGAAGCTCGGGCAAGCGTCTTCGGTCGACGTCAAGGCTTCGTTGATCGATCCGACGCTCAAGCACAGCGGCAACGCGAGCGCGCGACAAAACTGAAATGGACGGACGGCGCCTCTGACGACATCGCTCGGACTCGTCGAAGCCGGACGCGGCATCTCGATCATGCCGCGTCGCGCGGCGCCCCGCGACGCTCAATCGAGACTCGCGATCCGTCCGCTCGATCCGGCGTGGATGCAGTCGGACTGGTCGCGTAGCAGGCTGGCGCGCTCAGCCTGCGTCGGTGTCAATCGCCTGCCCGCGAGATGACTCTCGCGATGGCCTGCGCCGCCGTCGCAACGTTGTTGTCATTGAGCGCGGCGACGCACATGCGCCCGGACCGGATCAGGTAGACGCCGTGGCGTTCGCGCAGCGTGTCGACCTGCTCCGCCGACAGCCCCGTGTACGTGAACATGCCGCGCTGCTCGAGGTAGCGCGCGAGCAGCGTGTCCGGCACCTTGCCGCGCAGGCGTTCATGGATCTCCGCGCGCATGCGCATGATGCGCCGGCACATCGAGGCAAGCTCCTGTTGCCACGATTGCCGCAGCGCCGGTGTGGTCAGCACCCGCGCTACGATCTTCGCGCCGTGCGTCGGCGGATTGCTGTAGTTCGCGCGCACTGCGCTCGTCAATTGACCCAATACGCGCGCGGCAATCTCCGCCGACTCGCAAATCACCGACAGTCCACCGCACCGCTCGCCATACAGCGAGAAGTTCTTCGAGAACGAATTGGCCACCAACGCCGGCACGTTCTGGCGCACCAGTTCACGAATCGCGAATGCGTCGGCGTCGATACCTGCGCCGAAGCCTTGGTACGCCATGTCGATAAAGGGCAGCAGGTTGCGCTTTCTGATGACCTCGATCAGCTGCACCCATTGCGCGTCGTTCAGATCGACACCCGTCGGGTTATGACAGCACGCGTGCAACAGGACGACGCTGCGCGCGGGTAGCGCGTCGATGGCCGATAACATCTCTTCGAACTTCAGCCCGCCGCTCGATTCGTCATAGTACGGGTACGCGTTGACTTCGAATCCCGCGCGCTCGAAGATGAAACGGTGGTTTTCCCACGTCGGATCGCTGACCCATACGCGCGAGCCCGCAAAGTAGCGCTTGATGAAATCCGCACCGACCTTCAGCGCGCCCGAACCGCCCAAAGTCTGCACGGTCGCGATGCGCCCCTCGGTACGCGCCGCCGAGTCGTCGCCGAATACCAGCGATTGCACGGCATCGCGGTAGTGGGCGAAGCCCGCCATCGGCAGGTACGGCTTGGGACCGAGCTCGGCGAGCAGTTGTCCTTCGGCCTCGCGTACCGCTTGCATTACCGGCAAGCGGCCTTGATCGTCGTAGTAAATGCCGATGCTCAGATTGACCTTATGCTCGCGCGAATCCTTCGCGAAGTTCTCGTTCAACGTGAGGATCGGGTCGCCCGCATAGGCATCGATGTGTTCAAACATGCTAGTTCCCTGGATCAGGCCAAAAGATTGCAAAAGCGCGATGCCTAGCGCGTCGCCACGCCGACGGCGACCGAGGCGGCGGCGCGCCTATTGCGCACGCGATAGCCGACGCCCAGCGCAACGAGCCAAACGGGGATCAGGTAGACCGACATGCGCAGATCCGGTATCAGCCACATCACGACCAGAATGCCGGCAAGGAAGATCAGGCAAAGATAGTTGGTAAGCGGATAACCGAGGCTGCGGAACAGGGTCCTCTCACCGGCGCGAGCTTTCGCAGCGCGGAAACGCAAATGAATGATGCTGATCATTGCCCAGTTGATGATCAGCGCCGAGACGACGAGCCCCATCAACACCTCGAATGCCTTGCCCGGCATCAGGTAGTTGATCACCACGCAGGCGGCAGTCGCCACGGCGGAAATTCCCAGCGCGACGAGCGGAATCCCGCGCGAGTTGACCTTCAGCAGAGCGCGCGGCGCATTGCCCTGGCCTGCGAGGCCGTAAAGCATGCGGCTGTTGCAATAGACACCGCTGTTGTACACCGACAGCGCGGCGGTGAGCACCACCGCATTGAGCACGTTGGCGACGAAGTTGCTGTTCATCGCGTGAAAGATCAGTACGAACGGACTGCCACCGGCGACGACTTTTTCCCACGGATACAGCGACAGCAGCACCCCGAGTGCGCCGACGTAGAAAATCAGGATCCGGTAGATCACCTGGTTGGTCGCGCGCGGGATCGTGTGCGAAGGATCTTCGGCCTCGGCCGCCGTAATGCCCACGAGTTCCAGTCCACCGAACGAGAACATGATGACGGCCATCGCCATCACGAGACCCGACACGCCGTTCGGGAAGAAGCCGCCGTGGCGCCACAGATTCGCCACGCCCGCGTCAGGACCCGCATGGCCCGAAATCAGCAGATAGCCGCCAAAGCCGATCATGCCAACGATTGCCGCGACCTTGACGATCGAGAACCAGAATTCGAGTTCGCCGTACGACTTCACGCTGGTGAGGTTGATCGCGTTGATTACGCCGAAGCACACCAGCGCGGACACCCACGTTGGCAGACCCGGCCACCAGTACTGCATGTAGATGCCAACGGCCGACAGTTCCGCCATGGACACCAGCACGTACAGCACCCAGTAATTCCACCCGGAAACAAAACCGGAGAATTGCCCGCAGTATTTGCCTGCGAAGTAACTGAACGAACCTGCAACGGGCTCGTCGACGACCATTTCGCCGAGTTGCCGCATGATAAAGAAGGCGACGATGCCGGCAATTGCGTACCCGAGCAATACGGACGGCCCTGCCGTCTTGATGGTCTGCGCGATGCCGAGAAAAAGACCCGTGCCGATTGCGCCTCCAAGCGCGATCAACTGAATGTGACGATTCTTCAGGCCGCGCTTTAGCGTGCCTTGCTCCTGATGTGCCACGATGTTGTCTCCTGTGTCCTGCGGTTGGTTCTGGACGCCACGCCTCGTTTTTCGCCTGCTCTGGTCAGAGCAGGCGAAATATGCCGAGGCCTCACAGCCGACGCTTGTGACGCCGGTGTCGTGTCTTGCTGGGATTAGGTATTGTTGAAGCGGCGATGAACGGGTTGTATGCGCGTCAAACTTTCAGCGTGCCCCGCTCGATCTGATCGCGTTCGAGCGACTCGAACAGCGCCTTGAAATTGCCTTCCCCGAAACCTTCATCGCCCTTGCGCTGGATGAATTCGAAAAACACGGGGCCAAGCAGCGGTTTGGAAAAGATCTGCAGCAGCAGGCGCGGCGATCCGTCCGCCGTCGTTCCATCGAGAAGAATGCCGCGCGACTGCAATTGGCCAACGGGTTGACCATGGCCCGGCAAACGCGTTTCGAGCGCATCGTAGTAGTAGCTGTTCGGCCCGGTCATCAGCGGCACGCCTGCCATCTGCAGGTTGTCGATCACCGTGATCAGATCGTCGGTCAGGAAGGCGATGTGTTGAATGCCCTCGCCGTTGAAGGCCATCAGGAATTCTTCGATCTGGCCGCTGCCCTTGCCGGATTCCTCGTTCAATGGAATGCGGATCTTGCCGTCCGGCGCCGTCATCGCCTTCGACGTGAGCCCCGTGTATTCGCCTTCGATGTCGAAGTAGCGTAGCTCCCGGAAGTTGAACAGCGTCTCGTAGAAGTTGGCCCAATACGTCATGCGCCCGCGATAGACGTTGTGCGTCAGGTGATCGACGAGGCGCAAGCCATGACCGGCCGGCCGGCGCTCGACACCTTCGATGAACTCGAAATCGATGTCGTAGATCGACTTGCCGTCTTCGAAGCGGTCGATCAGATAAAGCGGTGCGCCGCCAATGCCTTTGATTGCCGGCAATCGCAACTCCATCGGACCGGTAGCGATTTCGATCGGCTGAGCGCGCAGCGACAGCGCACGGGCGTAGGCCTTGTGCGAATCCTTCACGCGAAACGCCATGCCGCACGCACTCGGGCCATGCTCGGCGGCAAAGTAAGCGGCCTGACTATTGCGCTCTCGATTGACGATAAAGTTGATTTCGCCCTGGCGGTAAAGCAGCACGTCCTTCGAACGGTGGCGAGCCACCAGTGTGAAGCCCATCTGCTCGAACAGCGGTTCGAGGACGTTGGGCACGGGCGAAGCAAATTCAACGAATTCGAAGCCCATCAGTTGCATTGGATTGTCAAACAGGTCGGCCATGATCTCTCGGGTTCAGCGAATGGTGAATGATTGATAGCGAGCGACTAGCACTGAGTGTGATGCGGAGGCATGTTATAGAAATGAAAGAACATTTCTCTGTTCGTCTAGCAGGCAGCGTCTTCTCGCCACCTGCGCATCTGAGCATTTCTTAACGTACATGCTCGCGTCGCAGCGACATCTGGAATCAGTTTAATTTTTTATCGATGCAATAGGATTTCGTAGCGGACGCAGACAAACCCTGATTTGTGCATTAACATTTCATTTCACTGCGGAACAAGGAAATAACAGTGCATACAATCGACATAGACCGAATCGACGTGCGTTTGCTGGAGATTCTTCAGTCGCGAGGGCGCATCTCCAATCTCGAGCTGGCGGAGGCGATCAAGCTGTCGCCCGCGCAAACGCTGAGGCGTCATCGCCGGCTCGAGGAAATGGGCGTGATCAAGTGCTACGAGACGCGGCTCGATGCGCAGCTGCTGGGCTTCGGCGTAGTGGCTTTCATCCAGGTGACGATGGAGCGAGGCCATGTGCGCGACCTGTCGAAGTTCAAGCGGATGATCTCGGAACTCGCCCAGGTTCAGGAATGCTTCGTCGTGACGGGTGATATCGATTACATGCTCAAGGTCGTCGCGCACGACCTCAAGGCGCTGTCGGAGTTTCTGCTCGATACGCTGATGCGCATTCCGGGTGTGAGCGGAGTCAAGTCGAGCGTTTGCCTCGATGAAATCAAATGTACGGGCGCGGTCCCGTTGGCGGCCTAGTGAATCGACTCGGAAACCGTACTGACGATCAGCGAAAACAAGCGGTCCATTTCCCCTTCGATCTCGCTGCCGCTGAACGGATCGAGATTGGCGCCGAACACCTCGTCCAGTTCCATCCAGTCGTCCGCAGTCAGATATCGCAACGCGGCCGGCAAAATCACTTCCTCTTCCAGCCGCCTGTGCTGGCTGTAAAACGCCGCGTATTGAACCTCCGCGGCAATGCAGAGCGCAGAACTAGTGCACTCTGCCGACCGACCTCAACATCGAGCGTCCCTGAGCAGTCAGATGCCCTCGCGCGTACCCAGACGCGAGCTTTTCCAGAAATACGAGTTGATGTTCACACAGCGCGTCGAGATCGCCGGGATCGAAATTTTCCGGACGCGGGTTTGTTTCGAGAAGCATGAGCGTTGCGATCTCATGTGGGCTGAGCATCATCGTCTCCTTGGCTCTGACGTTCCATGCAACATGGTCCTGTCTTGAAGGATAGATGCTCACCAAAACGTGTCGACGTGCATTTTGTCGCACACCTCGGCGCCAGAATGCGGCGTCTCCGCGCAGGTCGAAGCCTCAGCATGCCGCCAGGGTTCGTGCAGGATATGCCGCCGCGATAGAACCCAACCGCCCCGCAACCCGTTCTATAGCCGCGATATGACTGAGTGCCGCACGGTACGTCTCGTCGATACTGCGCTCTCCATCCAGAGCGACCACGCCGTTGGCCTCGAACACGGCGCGATAAGCCGCCACCTGGCGCGTCAGAAAGCTCATCGGCGGCGGCTGGTCTTTCTCGTCGTTCCTTGACCGCACGCGGCGGTGTGAAGTCGCGCCGCAAACGTTCAGACCAAAGGCGACGTCGGGACGCAGCACATGGCCAGCGATGCTGCGGAGCACCGGCGCGGTCTCAGCGGGATCGGCGCGCGTGCCGATCTCGGCCTGTGAGGTGAACACATAGCGGTCGCAAAAGACCACGTCGCCTCGCTCCAGTGCCGGTATGACCGTGTCGGTCAGATGCTGGAGGAGGTCTCCCATGATGGACAGCAGAATGCCCAGCATGTCGACGCGGCGTACGCTTGCGTCGGGCCCCAGGCTGGTTTTGGAGGTATGCCAGTGGCTGTCGACCATATCCCGGAACACCGCGTCTTTGCGGATGCGACTGGTCGGTGTAAACGTCGTCACGCAGTTGAGCCCGGCACGCGTGCACGCGCTTTCGAGCTTTTCCATCAGTGAAGACTTCCCAGCTCCATCCACACCGCACAACGTGACTAGCACGCCCGGATAAGCATGGGTTTTGAGCTCGAGCGTTTCGAACACAGCATTCGACATGAAATCACCTCAGACCATAACTTCGCGACACTCCGCGAGCATCTCGTCACGGGCATCGACCGGTGCGAGGACCGCGGTGAAGTGCTTGAGCATCGGCGGCGCCGAGACGATGCGCATTCCGCGGATCGCATCGCGTCGTTGATAGACGCGGACCAACGCGGCCGCAACCGCCGCGAGATGGCTATCGGTGTAGACACGGCGGGGAATGGCGAGCCGCAGCAATTCCAGCCTCGGAGCGCTGAGCGCGCCCGTCGATGGATCTTCTTTCAGGAACGCCAACGAGCCCAGACCGACGGCGCGCACGCCGCCCTCCAGATAAAGCTCGGCAGCCAGCGCCTCGGCTGGAAACTCCGAGCGCGGCACGTGCGGCAGGAAGGCGGCCGCATCGACATACACCGCGTGTCCGCCGGTGGGCCTCAGGATCGGAACCCCGCCGGCAAGCAGTGTGTCGCCTAGCCGTTCGACCTGACCCACGCGGTGTTGCAGGTATCTGTCGTCGACCATCTCGCGCAGACCGATCGCGAGCGCTTCGAGATCGCGGCCTGCCATCCCTCCGTAGGTGACGAAGCCTTCGTGCAGCACGAGCAGCGGCACGACCTGGTCGTAGAGCGCGCGCGACCGTGTCGCGAGCAAGCCGCCGATATTGACCAGCGCATCCTTTTTGCAACTGAACGTGCAGCCCTCGGCATAGGAAAACTGCTCCTTCAGAATTTCCGCCACCGACCGGTTCGCATAGCCGCTCTCACGCTGCTGGATGAAGTAAGCATTCTCCGCGCAGCGCGCCGCGTCGAAGTACACGGAAATCGCAAACTCATCGGCCAACGCTTTCACCGCGCGCAGGTTCGCCATCGATACCGGCTGGCCGCCGCCCGCGTTGTTCGTCAGCGAGACCATGATCAACGGCACGTTGCCGCGCCCTTCGCTCTCGATCACGTTGCGCAGCTTCTGCACATCCACGTCGCCCTTGAATGGATGCTCGACAGCGGGTTGGTAGCCGATTTCGGCGACGCACGATATCGCGGTCCCGCCGGCAATCGATACGTGCGCCTCGGTCGAATCGAACGGAGCGTTGAACGGCACCACCTGGCCCGGGCGCACGAGGGTCCGGAACAGGAAGTGCTCGGCCGGGCGCCCCTGGTGGGTCGGCAACACGTATTCGAAGCCGAGCATGTCCCGCACGGACTGCGTCAGCTTCGTAAAGCTGCGGGAGCCGGCATACGACTCGTCGCCGGTCATGATGCCTGCCCACTGGTTCGCGCTCATCGCGGTAGTGCCGCTGTCCGTCATCAGATCGATATAGACGTCGTCGGCTTCGAGGCGAAACACGTTGTACCCGGCAGCGGCAAGCCGCGCCTGCCGTTGCTCGCGGTCGATCAGCCTGATCGGCTCGACCATCTTGATCCTGTACGGCTCAGGCTGGCTGTTTTCTGGAAGCATGCACTCCTCCTGCGTTGAAAAAATGCGCGGGCCAGCGGATGACTGGCCGCTTCGGGCATCACATACCGCGTCAGGCGCTTTGCTCGATCGGCAAAATCTCGATCGGCGTCCACTCCGGATCGCCGCCGTCCGCGGACGTGCGGTGACAAGCGCGCGCGTTATGGGCCGCCTCGAAGCGTTTCTCGATCCGGTTCAGGATCGACCAATACGCGCCGCGCTCGCCTTGCGCGATCGCTTCGACCAGCGCGTCGTTCGCGTTGTAGTTGAACAGGCTCGCATTGGTCCCGAAGAAACGCCGGTCATTGCCGATCAGATCGGCAATGAATTGCTGCGGGTCCGGGCCCAATGCGGTCGGCAGATAAAACACCGGATGCAGAAGATCGTCGTTGCCTTCGATATGGCCGTGCAGATTCGGATTGCCGGCATGGAGGCCTTCGCGGCGGATCATCTGTTCGAGCTCGGTGCCCGGGAAGATTCTCAGCCCGACGGTGACCGAAACGCGCTCCGGATCGACCCGCTTGATGAACTCGATCGTCTCGCGCGCGGTCTCCTGCGTCTCGCCGGGCGCGCCGAACAGCAGTTCGATGATGTGCTCGAGGCCGTGGCGCTTCGCGGTATTGACAGCATGTTCGATGTCGGATGCGCTAAAGGTGCGGCGCAGTATCTTCAGCATCGTTGCGCTAGCGGTGTCGACGCCGAAGTTCATGCCCACGCAACCGGCTGCTTTCATCGCGGCCGCGAGTTCATCGGGAAACGGCCGCGGCATACCGTACGCATACCACTGGATTTTGCCGGCGAGCCCGTGCCGGATGATGGCCGCGCACAGCGCCATCGGATGCGCGACGCTCAGATTGAATTCCGAGTCGTTGATGTGAAAGACGTTGACCCCGCGCTCCTCGAGCGATGCCATCTCGGCGACGACGTCATCGGGCTCGCGCATGCGCACCGAGCGGCCTTTGATCAGCGGCTCGACACAATAGATGCAGGAGCGATTGCAGCCGCGTTTCGTTTCGATGCCGATCTGGCCGCCTTTGGCGAAATAGTGCGGGTTGTTCACCAGTTCGCGTTTGTGAGGCCCCATGCTGGCCAGTGGTCCGCATGTGTTGGGCGCGAGCGGCGTAGCGTGCACACCGGCCGTATCGCGGTAGACCACGCCGGGTATGTGCGTGAAACTCCTACCTTCTTCGAGGCAGGTCAGCAACTCGGGAAAGCTGAATTCGCCTTCCCGGACGATGCCGAAGTCCGCGTCGAGGTAAGCAAGCAATTTCTCCGGCATCACCGAGTAGCCCGCGCCGCCCATCACGATCGGGACCGCGCGCGCACGCCGAAGCATCGCGACGATGTCCCTGATGCGGTCGAGAAAGCTGTAGCCGCTGGAGAAATAGACGTCGTCGGTATTTCGCAGCGTCACCCCCCAGTAATCCGGCGCGGTGGTGCGGCAGTGCTCGGCAATGGCCGCCTCGCAATCGTCGGAGAAGCACAGGTCGAGCAAATTGAGCTCGAACCCTGCTCGCTCCATCGGCGCCGACAGATAGTCGAAGGCAATCGGCGCAATCGCCGGCTTGATCTGGTTCGTGTTGACGAAGGTGACGCGCTTGGCCATGTTCGATCAGTCTCAGTGGAAAGTTTTGCGAGGGTTCACGGGCATGCGGCTAGACGGCGACGTCGATCGACATCTTCTGGCCCGCGCGGGCCACCGTCATCTCGCTCATGAATTCACTGAACCGATGCAGCATCACCGTCGCGAGGTGCTTCGCCTTTTCCTCGCAGTCGGAGAACGCGTAGAAGCCCGGACCCGCGCTGCTCATCCCCGCGTACACCGCGCCCTCGCGTTGCATCGTCTCGTCGAACTCACGCATCACGTCGGTCCGGAAGATGCCTTCGAGCACCTTCATGTTGCTCATGCTGTTGAGTTCCCAGCCGTGCTTCAGAAACGCGAACAGGTCATTGCGATGCAGTGCCGGCCTCAGTTTCTGTTCGATGAAGTTGCGCCACGCGACGCCATAGCGCTTCTGCCACTCGACGAAATGCGTCGGCACGAAGCCCGCCTCGGTGGTGCCGGACATGTCCGCGCCTTCGCCATGCGCACGCAGCGCTTCGGTCGACAGCGTGTCGTAGTTGCCAACGGCGGTGGTCACCCACAGGTTTTCCGAATTCAGGTTGCCGAGGAAACGACCGTTGCCGTGCTTCTCGTCGACCCAGACCAGCCCGCCGAAGAACAGGCACGCTTCGCCGACGCCGGTCTCGAGGCCGAAATACACGTGCTCATCATCCTTCGCGGTCTCGACGTAGTTGCGGGTAATCATTTCCCACATGTCGTGCGGCGAAAACGGTGAGCCGAACAACGCGTTCAAGCCGGCGAGCGTCGCGGTGTTGAACGACACGTTCGAGCCGAATCCGCTGTGCTGATGCTGAATGCTGCGCAGCCGATCCACACGGATGTCGTCGCGTGCGTAGCCGACCGTTCGCTTGAACAACTCGAGCATGTGCCGCCCGCTCGGCACGTCGCAGCCGCCTTCGCCGTTGTTCGTCTTCGTGACGGTGATCCGGTGTCCGACCGTGCTCGTCGATACGCCGAGTCCGCCGCCCCCGAAGCCGGGCATCATTTGCATGAAGTCGAATACGGCGAAGTGAAGGCGCCCTGGCACCGAGACTTCGGCACGATCGTAGCTCGGCACCGCGTCGCGCTCCCAGTGCGGCAACACAGTCAGATTCGCCCCCGGCAGGAACTGCCCCGCTTTCGCCTTCCAGGCCTGATTCATTGCTCTACCTCCGTCCTCGTGAGTTCTACGAATTTCACAGCGCACCGTCCGTGTTCGCGCTGCTAGTGCACTGTTCGTGCCAGGCGTTCTTTTGCTGCGCGAACTGAGTCCCCGTCAGATGCAATGACGCAAGCAGGCAGCCAGATTTCAAAAGGCGGGGCGATACATCCGCACGTATAGATGTTTGGACGTTGACACGTGAACCGGGCCGGTATCAGACGTCCCGCAGTCGAGCGGCAACCAACAGACGCCCTTCACATGTTGGCCCGGCACCGACATTCGGCAGGCTGCGGGGGGCTCCGCCTGAAAGTGCGTCGGCAAATCGCAGACACCGCTTCAATCCGCGCGATAGCCGCGCCGCCTTTTCAGATCTGGGCACTTCGTTCCGTTCTTGCATGGGATGAGGACGACTTGCGTGGTGCCAACGGATGACTGGCATGAACCCTGCAAAAAGCGTCCGCAAGAAGTGGCGCCAGTCGATTGCCACTCGTGACCCGCCTCTTGATCTTTGCCGGGAGCCGCAGATGACAGCAAGCTTAAAGGACGACGCGCTGGCGCGACGCCATATCGATTGGCCGCGCGCGTTGCGAGCGATCAAGGCGTTGAGGGAGAACGTAGACGACATTCAGCACGCGTACGAAGTGATGATCGCGCTCGACGGCGGTCAGATGGAGACGATGTACCAGCGATTCCTGAGCGAGCCGGGCGCCGGCGCGCTGATTTCCGAGCAGCCGTCACTGCTCGGCACGCTCGCAGATACCGACACGCTGCTGCGCTTGCCGCCTGGCTCGTTCGGCCGCGCCTACATGGCGATGATGGAGCGCAGCGGCTACAGCGCCGATGGTCTGCTGCAAGCGAGCCGGCTGGCCGCCGGCCTCGAAGAAATCCTCCCGGGCCCGGACCGTCAGTGGTTCATCGAGCGCAGCGGCTGCATTCACGATCTGCTGCATGTGTTGACGGGCTACGGCCAGGACTGGGCCGGCGAGACCTCACTTCTCGCCTTCGACTGCGGCCTCGAACCGATGCGTGCGCGCATCGTCGGTCTGCTCGGCACCGCGCTGACCGCGCCGTGGTGGCCGAACTTCTGGGTCCATCGTTTTCTGCGCTGCGCGTGGCTGCGTGGCAAGCGCGCGCGCATTCCCCTCTCATACCGCTGGGAAGAAGCATTGGAGCGGCCGCTCGCACTCGTCCGCCTGCAACTGGCGATCGAGCCGGTCGCGCTCGCGCATCCCCAAGGCATCCTGGCCGGTGGCCAGACTCTGCCGTGGCGCTACGCCGCGCCGAGCAACGCGTGAACGGAAAGGAACCCAGCATGGCCAGCACACCGAAAAATGCGCCGATGCGCAACACCGTATTCGGCATCGTACGCACACAGTTACTGCGCGTCTGCCGCGAGCATCAGCGCGACTTCGACGCCGAGATTCACCTCGAGAGTTCGCTGATCGCCGATCTCGGTCTCGACTCGCTATCGCTAGTCGAAGCGGTGGTCGCAGTCGAGCAGGCGTTCGGCATCGAACGTCTGCCGCTAGAAGCGTTGAACGAAGAACACGCGGAAACGTACTTCACGGTCGGCTCGCTCGTGGACCTGTGCATCCGGCACGCCCCCGTCCGCCTGGACGCCAGCGAGGGGATGCGTACATGAGCTCGCGCCTTTCGCTGGCCACCTCGCATGCAAGACGTGGCCGGCTTGCGGCCGCGGCAGTTGCTGTCGGCAACACGCTCGGCCGCTTGCCGCTGGCCCCCCAGGCGCTGCCGATCGCCGGCGCTTTCGTCTGCTCGCTGCTGCTCTACGGACGGATCGCCGGCGTCGCCGTTGAACCGGGCTGGCGTGTGCTCACCGGCCTCGCGTCCTTTTTCCTGCTGTTCGTCCAGCTTCGCTTCATCGACGATCTCGACGATCTCGAACGCGACTATCCCGCCGGGCACGCGCTATTGGCGCGCCGCGAGGCACGACGCACACGTCTCGTCTCCAGCCTCGCGATAAGCGCGCTGCTGCTCGTTGCGCTGAACACCGGCATGGCGCACGCGAGAACGGCCGCAACTGCCGCCACCGCTCTCGCCTTCGCCGCGCCGTTCATGTTCAAGCGGCTGCTCCCGAGCCGCCCTTTGCTGTGCTTTCCCGCTTTCGAGGGGGCGCCCTTCGTGATCTTCATGTACGGCTATTTCTTGTGGCGCGACATGGCTGGGCGCGAATTGAGCTTCTACGTCGTGATGTGCGTAACGGGCTTGATGTGGAGCGGCTACGAATTCTGGAAGTTCTCGCGCAAGGTCGGCACCACTGCGCTGCAGCCCTATCACCTGTCGGCGCGCGGAATCCGCGTCGCGCTGAATCTCCTGCTGATTCTCGCGCTCAGCATCAACGTGGCGCTGTCGCGCCTCGCAGGCCTGTCGCAAACCTGTTCGATCTATGCCGCAACGCTGCCGCTCGCATGGCTCGTCTGGCTCAACGCGAGTTGGCCGGGCCCTGCGAGCAGGCCGGCTCGGCCACGCTGGGCGGGCACGCGCTTCATCGTCGCCGTCGAGCTCGGACTGCTGGCCGAGATTCTCCTCAAATGACACCCAACCCTGGATGGTCACCCACGATGGATAAGCACGTTCTCGTCACCGGTGCGCGAGGTCTGTTGGGCGCCGAAGTGATCGCCCGGCTCACGGCGATGGGCTACCCGGTCGTCGCATTCTTGCGCTCCGAAGGACCGGTCGTCCGCAACGACGGCACGCCGCTCGCCGCAACCACGTACGACGGCCACACGCCTGCAGCCGGAACCTTCGCATGTGTGCGGGGCGACGTCGCCGAACCCCAGCTTGGGCTCGATCCGCACACCTACGAGGCACTGCGCGCGACGACGGGCGCGATCGTCCACTGTGCCGCGCTGACCAGCTTCGGTCGCAAGCCCGAGGTCTACGAGGCGATCAACTTTCGCGGCACCGAACGCATCGTCGAGTTCGCGCAGCCTCGCGACGACGCGCCGATTCCGCTGCTCTACGTGAGCACCGCCTATGTCTGCGGCGAGCGCCCCGGCGTGTTCAGCGAGGACGATCTCGACCTCGGCCAGCGTCTGGGCAATCCGTATGAGCAGAGCAAGTACCGCGCGGAGCAGTCGGTGCGGGCGGCGATGCGCAACGGTCTGCCGGCCGCCGTGCTGCGCCCGTCGATCATCGTCGGCGACTCGGCGACCGGCGTGATCCGCAAGTTCGACACGCTCTACACCGTCGTGCGCCTGACGGCCGCCGGGCTCGTGCGCACGATGCCCGGCGACTACGGCGCGACGCTGAACATCGTGCCGATCGACTGGGTCGCCGACTGCGTCGTCGAGGCGCTGGTGAAGTTCCCGCTGGTGCGCGGACGCACGCTGCATCTGACTTCGGGCGCGCCGACCACGCTGCGCGAAATCAACGACGTCTGCGCGGAGTTTCCGTCGTTTCACGTGCCTCGCTATGTGCCGCGGCATGTGTTCGACGCCGCCGCGATGAAACCGCTCGAGCGGCGCTACTACGACGAGGTCGTGAAGCTGTACGAGTCGTACCTGACGCGTCAGGTGCGTTTCGCCCGCGACGCGACCGCCGCGATCCTGCCGGCCCTGCCTCGCGCGACCGGCAAAACGCTGCTGCGCAGGATCTTCCGTTACGGGATCGCGGCGGGCTACTTCGTGCCGCGCACGACTTGACGCTCAGGAAGCCTAACCATGTTGATGACCGATCCGATGCTCGCCGAGCTCTGGCAAAAAGCGCGCAACGCGTTGAGCGCCCAGTTCGAACAGCGGGCACCGAGCGCCGTCTTTCTCGAAGGCTCGATCGCCGAAGGCTTTGGCAACGAGCGCTCCGATGTCGACTTCGTCGCGATCGTCGATAGCGGGCTGGAGCCGGCCACGATGCCGTACATCCTGTTCATCGACGGCCGCCGCATCGAAGTCAGGTTGCTGAGTCCGGCGCGCCTGCGCCGCGAGCTCGCGCAGGTTCGCGCAGCACTCGGCAAAGGCCGTCGCGCGGTCGCGCGGCTGTCGTGGAATCTGCTCGAACGGTGCCAGCGCTTCATCGGCGCGCTGCCGATCGACAACCCCGAGTTGATCGAAACGCTGCAAGCGGAGCTTGGCCGCGACGCGCTCTGCGAGGCGGTGGCGCTGTGGTTCGAGGATTTCGCGCGCCAGACCGGCCGTTATGCGGTCGCGATGTTCGCGCTCGGCGAGCCCGACTACGCCCGCGCGTGGATCAGGACCGCCGCGTTTCATGCGGCGAAGAGTCATGTGGCGCGCGTCGGCGAGTGCTACATGAGCCCGAAATGGCTGTCGCTGCAGCTCGAACGCGCGGCTGTCGACGCCGGCCTCGCCGGCCGTCTGTGGAACCTGCTGCACGCGCCGCGCGAGCATGGCGCCGACAGCGCGTTCCTCGCGGCCGGGGTTGCGCTCCTCCGAGAGTTCGGCGTCAACGGTGTGAGCCTCGCGGCGGAGAACGTGCTGATCGGCCCGGGCAAGGACGCGACGACCTGGCAGATCGGCGAACGGGTCCATGTGCTGCGAGGCAGCGACGTCTTCGCCCTCGACGACGAAGCCGCCCAGGCGTGGCGTGCGATCACATTCGACACCCCATGCACGGCGATCGCGAGCCGTGGCGACGCGCAGGCGGCGAGCCGGCAGCGCGCGCTGATCGCCGAGTTCAGCCGGCTGGGTCTCGTCAGCCTGCGCTGGAAGGGCAGCGGAGAAATCCACGCGCGTCAGCAGGCGACCTCGACGCCGGTGTCCCGTGCGCCGCTGATCTCGATCGACGGCGCGCGCCTCGCGGCCGGCCGCGCGAGCGGTGCCCAGTTGCTGCCAATGCCCGCCGGGCGCTTCGCCGAAGCGGGCCTCGAGATGGTCTGGGCCAACATCGGCCTCGAGAATGCGCGCGAGGACGCCCAGGGCGCACTGCAGCGCGGCCAATGGAAGGTGCTCGAGTACGCGCTGCAACGGATGATGCAGACCGCCTGCATGGTCACGCTCGGCGCGCACGGCGTGACGCCGCAGTCGAC
This sequence comes from Paraburkholderia sp. EG304, assembly GCF_046543485.1. NCBI lineage: Bacteria > Pseudomonadati > Pseudomonadota > Betaproteobacteria > Burkholderiales > Burkholderiaceae > Paraburkholderia > Paraburkholderia sp. EG304. The sequence goes on from NZ_JBKGUA010000014.1 coordinate 41,012, forward strand.
GATGGAAGAAGCGACGCTCGACGCGATCCGGCTGCTGCCTCTCGATACCGCGCTGATCGACGGCATCCGCGAACTCGAACAGTGCTCGATCGGATCGGCAACCGATGCCGAGCGTTACGTCGCGCTGGCCGATGTGCTCGCGCAGCGTCTGCGCAACCTCGGCGGCGACCCGCAATTTCCGGCGAGCTTCGATACGGCGTCGGGCTGGCGCGGCACGATCCACGCCGCCTACGACTGGATCAACCTCGGCGCGCATCTGCACGCGCGTTTTCCGCAGACCGCTCACGGCGGGCGCGGTACCGCCGAGGAAGCAAGAGATCTGCTCGCTTCGTCGAGCACCTGAGCAACGGGGACCTCAATGAATTTCGACACCATTGCACGCGCACGCGGCGAATTCGAAGCGGGCGGAAGCTACGCACCGCACGAGACCTTCGACGCAAGCAGCAGCGCCGACTCAACAGCATCGCCACGCGTGATCCTCACCGCGGCAAGTCCCGCCGAAACCATCGAGCGGCTCGCCGGCAACAAGGGACGATCGCTCCATCGGCTGGCGAATCTCGGTGTAGCGGTGCCGCGCTGGGCGATCCTCGGCACCGACTGCTTTGCGGAGTTCCGCCGCGACGGCGGCCTCGATCAAACCATCGCAGCGCTGCTCAGCGACTTCACGCCCGCGAACGCCGCCGCGATCGCGAGCAAGATCCGCGAGGCCGTGCTGACGTGCGACATCAGCGCCGCGTTGCGCGCCGACATCGCACGCGCGCACGGCACGATCGGAGACGGACCGCTCGCGGTGCGTTCGTCCGGTGTCGAAGAAGACAGCGCGAGCTTCTCGTTCGCAGGCCAGTTCGACACCTTCCTCGATGTACGCGGGCTCGACTCGACGCTCGAACACGTGCGCCGGTGCTGGGCCTCCGCGTATTCCGAGCGCTCTCTGCGCTACCGGCATCAACACGGACTCGACATGGCCGGCGCCGGCATGGCCGTGATCCTGCAGCGCCTCGTTGAGGCGGACACGAGCGGCGTCGTGTTCACGATCAACCCGGCCAACGGCAACCGCGACGAGCTGGTGCTGAGCGCCGTCTACGGGCTCGGCGAAGGACTCGTGTCGGGCGCCGTCGACGCCGACACGATCACCGTGGACCGCCAGACCGGACAGCACAAGCAGGTGGTGATCGGTGAAAAACGCGAGCGTCATGACGGCCGCCACATCCGCGAGGTGCCGGCCGCGCTGCGCGATGCAGCAGCTCTCTCGAACGACGAGATCGAGCGCGTCGTGGCGGCGGCCCGCACGCTCGAAAACAGGTTCGGCGAGCCGCTCGATATCGAATGGTGTATCGCGGAACATCAGTTGTGGATTCTGCAGGCGCGCCCGGTGACCACGCCGGTCGCACCGGCCCCATCGCGGACCGGCGAATTCCAGCTGTGGGACAACTCCAACATCGTCGAGAACTATCCCGGCGTGACCACGCAGCTAACCTTCACCTTCGCGCAGCACGTCTATGCGCAGGTGTTCCGCGAGTTCTGCCGGCTGCTCGCGATTCCGCACAAGCAGCGGCGCGAGATGGACGGCTTCCTCGGCTCGACGCTCGCGTTCCTGAACGGGCGCGTGTACTACAACCTGCTGCACTGGTACAAGCTTTCCGGGCTCGCGCCGTTCCAGGACCTCGGCCGCAAGATGATGGAAGTCCAGATGGGCGTCGACGAGCCGCTCGATCTGGCGGGTTTTGCCGAGCTGATCAAACCGTACAAGGCTGGCTCGCGCGCTGGGCTCGCCTGCATCCGCGCCGTGAGCGGCACGAAGTTCGCGTGGCACTTTGCGCGGCTGGAGCGCAACGTCGGGCGCTTCCGCGCGTTCTTCTATCCGGTCTACGACGAGTTCAACGCGCCCGACTATCGTTCGCTTCCCGCCGACGCCGTCTATGCGCACTACTGCCGCTTCGAGCAGGCGCTACTGGCACGCTGGGGCATGATGATCGTGCTCGAATCGGCGATCGGTCTCAGTTACGGTGTGCTCCGGCGCCTGATCAAGCGGTGGATTCCCGATGCGCCCGACTGGCTCGAAGTGGCGGTGATCGGCGGCATGGACGACATCGAGTCGATCGAGCCGGTTCGCAGGTTGGCCGCGCTGGCCGAAGCCGTGCGGTCAAAGCCTCGGGTCGAAGCGCTGATCCGCAATACCCCGTCAAGCGAAGCGTATGCGGCGCTGCGTGAATGCGGCGCGCCTGAGGTCGTCGCCGACATCGAGCGCTACCTCGCCGACTTCGCGTACCGCAGCAACAACGAGCTGAAGCTCGAAGAACCCGATCTGCGCGAAGACCCTGGCGTGCTGTTCGATATGTTGAAGGCGTCGCTCGCGCATGGCGCCGCGACGATAGATCGCAGCGCCACCGAAGCGCGCATCGACGCGTTGGTGCGTGAGCGGCTTAATCCGCTGCAGCGCTGGATTTTTGCCCGCGCACGCGGCCGCGTGCGCGCCGCGATTCGGGCGCGTGAGACCGTGCGCTTTTGCCGTTCGCGCGCGTTCGGCGTCGCACGCCGGATGTTCCGCGCAATCGGCGAGGGTCTCGCCGCCGACGGCGTGCTGGCCACAGGCCGCGACATCTTCCATCTGCGCCTCGACGAAATTCGCGGCTGCTTCGAAGGCACCGTGTCCCACCGCGAACTGCGCCCGCTCATCGAGCAGCGCAAACGCGACGACGCGAGCTATCGCGCGATGGACGACCTGCCGCCACGCTTCGTCACGCATGGGCCGGTTGCGGCGTGGCTCAGCAAGCCGGCGAACCTCGCGGCGTTGCACGCGGCGCCTGCCCATGCGGCCGGCGCCACCCTGCGCGGCACACCCTGCTCGCCGGGCTTCGCCGAAGGATGCGCGAAGGTCGTGCGCGAAGCGAACGAATTCGACGGCGGCATCCTCGTCACCTATCGGACCGACCCCGGCTGGGTCCCGGTATTCGCGTCGGCGAGCGGGCTGCTGATCGAGCGCGGCAGTCCGCTGACCCATGCCGCGATCGTCGCACGCGAAATCGGCATCCCGACCGTCGTACAGATTCCCGGCCTCACCACGCGCGTGCAGTCAGGCATGCAGCTCAAGGTCGATGGCCATAGCGGCGTGATCGAACTGCCCGAGCCGACCTGAAACGAATCCCCACCCCCTGACTGACCATGCAACCGCCTCTGAAGGAAACTGCCATGTACCGCCTGCTCAACGATCGTCGCGACCTGCCGCATCTGTGGCTCTACATCGAGTGCGCGCTGATATTCATCCCCGCCGCGGCCGTGCTGTATTGGCTCGGCCACTTCCCCTGGTGGGCGGGCGTGGCCTATGTGCTCGTCTGGAACATGTTCGGCGACCGCTTCACGATGAGCTACCACTGCACGCTGCATCGGCGGCTCTTCAGGAAGAAGTACCGTGCGCTCGAAATCCTGCTCGACTGGGTGCTGTGCCCGTTCTTCGGCCAGACGCCGGGCACGTTCTATGTCCATCACATGGGCATGCATCACATCGACGACAACCTGCCACGCGACCTGAGCTCGACGATGCGCTTTCAGCGCGATAGCGTCATCGGCTTTCTGCATTACTACCTGCGCTTCGCCGCGCTGGTGCCGGTCGAGCTCAGCGTCTATCTGTGGCGCTCGCGCAATACGAAGCTGATCCGGCAACTGCTCGTCGGTGAGATCGCGTTCTACGCAGCGATCGGCGCGGCCGCGTACTGGAACCTGCGGGCAACGCTCGTCGTGTTCGTGTTTCCGTTCGTGTTCGTGCGGCTGATGATGATGATCGGCAACTGGGTCCAGCACGCGTTCATCGACCCCGATCATCCGGACAACCCGTACAGGAACAGCACCAATACGATCGACTCGCGTTTCAATGCGCGCGTCTTCAACGCCGGTTATCACATCTACCACCACGTCCGCAAAGGCACGCACTTCAGCGAGCTCACGAAGGAGTTCGCCGCGAACCTGGAGAAGTACGGTCAGGAGGACGCGGTCGTGTTCGATCGCATCGACATCGCGCAGATCTGGCTGCTGCTCGTCACGCGCCAGCACCGCAAGCTCGCCAGGCATTTCGTGCGCTTGCCGCGCGCGCCGGCGCGCAGCGACGACGAGGTGATCGCGCTCTTGCGTCGCCGTCTGCAGCCGATCCGCGACTGGTCGCCCGCTGCTTCGCTCGATCACGGAATCTCGACCAAGTAAGCGGGGAGCCGTCACCATGAACCTGACGCTAGTCGATGCCGTTTCAGCGCTGCCGCGCGGCGACGCACGAGGCCTTCGCTTTGTCTCTTCGCACGGCGACGAGCACTACTATCCGTACGACGCGCTCGAGCGCGAGGCACGCAAGCGTGCGCAAAAGCTCGTGGCACTGGGCCTGAACAAGGGCGACCGTATCGCACTCGTGATCCTCGACCCGGAAGCGTTCATCCTGAGCTTTCTCGGCGCGTCGTTCGCCGGTCTGGTGCCGGTCCCGATCTTTCCGCGCGGAAGCCTGAACTTCAGAACCCGCGAACGTTACGCCGAAACCGTCAGTCACATCGTGCGCTCGGCAGGCGCGCGGATGCTGCTCACGTCGAACTCGACACGCGAGACCATCGAGGACGTGCTGGCCGCCGACACCGGCCTCGAACGCATCGTCACCGTCGAAGCGCTGCTCGAGAGCGAGCCGCCCGCGTGCGATTTGCCCACGCTGCATCCCGATGATCTGTGCTTTCTGCAATACACGTCGGGCAGCACGTCGCTGCCGAAAGGCGTGATGGTCACGCATCGCAATCTGATCGCGAATGCGACGGCGTTCCTCGGACCGCGCGGCATCGATCTGCACGAGCAGGACGTCTATGTGAGCTGGCTGCCGCTGCACCACGACATGGGACTCATCAGCGTACTCGGCGCGCTGATCTGCGACTTGCCGAGCGTGCTGCTCTCAACCGAAGCATTCGTGCGCCGGCCCGGCCTGTGGATGGAGGCGATCACGAAGTACCGCGGCACGATCAGCTTCGCGCCGAACTTCGCGTATGCGCTCGCCGCGCGCCGCACCCGCGACCAGGACCTCGAAGGCCTGGACCTGAGTCGGCTGCGCGTGGCCGGCTGCGGCGCCGAGCCGATCAATGCGCAAGCGCTACGCCAGTTCTCCGCGCGCTTCGAGCCGGCCGGTTTTCGCGCTGAAGCGCTGCTGCCGTGCTACGGGATGGCCGAAGCCACGCTCGCGATCACGTTTCACGACCACGGCCAGCCGATCGTCACCGACGTCGTCTATGCGGCCCCGCTGGGGCTCGGTCGAGCGATACCGGCCGCGCGTGATACCGGCTTGCGCACGATCGAACTGGTCGGCTGCGGCCATTGCTTTCCCGGACACGAGCTTCGGATCGTCGACGAATCCGGGCGTGCGTTGCCCGAACGCTGCGTCGGCGAGATCGTCACGCGCGGGCCCAGCATCACCGTGGGCTATTACGGGCTGGCCGACGCGAGCGCCGACGCGTACCGCGACGGCTGGCTGCAGACCGGCGATCTCGGCTACGTCGCCGGCGATCAGCTCTATATCTGCGGCCGCAGCAAGGACCTGATCGTGATTCACGGCTCGAACCTCTATCCGCAGGACATCGAATGGGCGGTGGCCGAGTTGCCGAGCGTGCAAAGCCGCGGCGTCATCGCGTTCAGCGTGATGCGCGACGGCGACGAGACGCTGGTCGTCTGCGCCGAGGGCAAGCCCGCCGAGGCCACGGCGCTGCGCCGGGCGATCGCGCAGAAGGTCGCCGAATGCGCGGGCCTGCAGGTCGGCCACGTCGCGATCGTGCAGGCGGGCAGCTTGCCGCGGACTTCGAGCGGCAAGGTGCAGCGCCGCCGGACCAAGGCCCAGTTCGAAGCCGGCGAGCTGGAGGAACACTCGTGAGCATGCGCTGGCGCGAGATCATGCTGACGGTGTCGGGCACACTCGCCCTCGCCGCCTGTCACGCGAAAGAAGCCGAGGTGACGCTGCCGCGCCCGGTCATCGCGGTGGTCGTGCATCGGGACAGCAAGCCCGTGCTCGCGACGCTGCCGGGCGAAGTCAACGCACGCTATGCGACGCCGCTGTCGTTTCGCATCGCCGGCAAGCTGGTCGAGCGGAAGGTGCGGCTCGGCGATACGGTCACGGCCGGTCAGGTGCTCGCGCGGCTCGATGCCGACGACGCGCAGCGCAGCCTCGCGAGCGCGCAGGCCCAATTAATGGCGGCGCAGCATCGGCTCACCTTCGCCGAGCAGCAACTCGATCGCGACCGGGCGCAGGCGCAGGAACAACTGATCTCGACGGCGCAGCTCGAACAGACCCAGGATGCGTATGTGGCCGCCGCCGCGCAGCGCGATCAGGCGGTACAGCAGTTCGCGCTGCTGAAGAATCAGACGCAATACACGGTCCTCACCGCGGATCATGCCGGCGTCGTCACCGCCGAAGACGCCGATACCGGGCAGAACGTCGCGGCGGGACAGCCGGTCTACCACCTCGCGTGGTCCGGCGAGGTCGATATCCTCTGCGACGTGCCCGAGAGCCTGCTGAACGCGCTCGCGGTCGGCAGCGCGGCCAGCGTGTCGCTGCCGGCCGTCACGGACCGACGCTTCACCGCGCACGTCCGGGAGCTGTCGCCGGCAGCAGACCCCGGCAGCCGCACCTATCGCGCGAAGCTGACGCTCGATGCGCCAGGCCCCGAGGTCCGCCTCGGCATGACGGCCACCATCACCTTCGCCGACGCGTCCGGCGAAGCGCAAGCGGACGACCCGATCACGCTGCCCGCCAGCGCGCTCTTTCACGACGGCAACGCGCCGGCCGTCTGGGTCGTGCGCCCCGGCGACGAGGCGCTGGAACTGCGCCGGGTCCAGGTGGGCCGCTATGACGACCGCACGATCTCGGTCGCGCGAGGCCTCACCGACGGCGAGCGCGTCGTGCTGCAAGGCGTGCATACCGTCAGCGCCGGCGAAACCGTGCGCGCGGTCGCGCCGTTGCATCCCGAGGACTTCGCATCATGAGAGCGCTGTTCGGCCAGGGCCCCGACGGAGCGGGCGGACCGGGTGATCCGGGCGGACCGCGACGCCCAGCACCGGACGATTCCGGCCGCTTCAATCTGTCCGCGTGGGCGATCCGCAACCAGGCGCTCGTCTTCTTCGCCGTCGTGCTCGCGACACTGTTCGGCGTGCTCGCCTATTCCCGGCTCGGCCAATCCGAGGACCCGCCGTTCACGTTCCGCGCGATGGTGATCCGCACCTTCTGGCCCGGCGCGACCGCGCGCCAGGTCGAGGAGCAGGTGACCGACCGGATCGGCCGCAAGCTGCAGGAGACGCCGCATCTCGACTATCTGCGCAGCTACTCGCGTCCCGGCGAATCGCTGATCGTCTTCACGATGAAAGACTCCGCGCCGGTGCGCGAGGTGCGAGACACGTGGTACGAGGTGCGCAAGAAAATCGGCGACATCGCGGATACGCTGCCGCCCGGCGTGCGAGGACCGTACTTCGACGACGAATTCGGCGACGTCTACACGAACATCTATACGCTCGCCGGCGACGGCTTCTCGCCGGCCCAGTTGCACGACTATGCGGACGAATTGCGCGGCGTGCTGCTGCGTGTGCCGGGTGTCGCGAAAGTCGATTATTTCGGCGACCCCGACGAGCACATCACGATCGAGATTCCCAACGCGCAATTGACGCGCCTCAGCATCACGCCGCAACAGCTCGCGCGTGCGATCAACGCGCAAAACGCGGTTACGCCGAGCGGCACGCTCACAACCGCGTTCGACCGCGTGTTCGTGCGTCCGAGCGGCCAGTTCACCGACCTGAAGGCGATGAGCGACACGCTGATCGACATCAATCACCGCCTCGTTCGTCTCGGCGACATTGCGACGATCAAGCGCGGTTACGACGATCCGCCGGTCTCGCAGGTTCGCACCAACGGCCGCCCGGTGCTCGCCATCGGCATCACGATGCAGACTGGCGGCGATGTGATTCAGCTCGGCAAGCTGCTCGACGCGAAGACGGCCGAATTGCGCGCGCGTCTGCCCGCGGGGCTCGAACTCGTCCAGGTGTCGAGCATGCCGCACGCGGTCTCGCATTCGGTCAACGGCTTTCTGCGCGCCGCCGCCGAAGCGATCGTGATCGTGCTGGCCGTGAGCCTGATCTCACTGGGCTGGCGCGCCGGCGTGGTGGTGGCGATCTCGATCCCGGTCGTGCTCGCGGTCACTGCGCTATGCATGAACGGGTTCGACATCGGCCTGCACAAGATCTCGCTCGGCACGCTGGTCCTCGCACTGGGGCTGCTCGTCGACGATGCGATCATCGCGGTCGAGATGATGGCCGTGAAGCTCGAACAGGGTTGGGGCCGCGCGAGGGCCGCGGCGTTCGCCTACAGCAGCACCGCGTTTCCGATGCTGACGGGAACCCTGGTCACGGTGGCGGGATTCCTGCCGATCGCGCTGGCGAAATCGGCCACCGGCGAATACACGCGCTCGATCTTTCAGGTGTCCGCGATTGCGCTGGTTGCTTCGTGGTTCGCGGCGGTCGTGCTGATTCCGTTGCTCGGCTATCACCTGCTGCCCGAACGCAAGGACAGCGCGCGCGAGACGCCGCCCCGGCGCGCGCTTCGCAAGCTGCGCCGGCGCGACGACGCGCAGACGCGCCGCGCCCCGCTGGCGGCGCCGCGCGCGACCCGCTTTCATGACCGCTTGCGCGACTGCATCGCGTGGTGCGTGAAGCGCCGCCTCGTCGTGATTGGCGTCACGGCTGCGCTGTTCGTCGTCGCGCTGGCCGGCTTCGCGCTCGTGCCGCAACAGTTCTTCCCGAGCTCCGAGCGGCCCGAACTGCTCGTCGACCTGCGGCTGCCCGAAGGCGCGTCGTTCGAAGCGACGCTGCGCGAAGCCGCGCGCCTCGAAAAGACGCTAGCGGACCGACCCGAGATCGATCATCTGGTCGACTTCGTCGGCACGGGCGCGCCGCGCTTCTATCTGCCGCTCGACGTCCAGATGCCTCAGCCGAACTTCGCGCAGCTCGTGATCACCGCCAGGTCCGTCGACGAGCGCGCGAAGCTCGAACGCTGGCTCGCGAGCACGCTGCAAAACAGCTTTCCCGCCGTGCGTGCGCGCGTTTCGCCGCTTCAGACGGGCCCCTCGGTCGGCTATCCGGTGCAGTTTCGCGTCAGCGGAAACGACCTCGCCACCGTGCGGGAAATCGCGGAAAAAGTCGCGGCGACCATGAAGGCCGATGCCCGCACGACGGGCGTGCATTTCGACTGGGACGAACCCGGCGAACGCTCGGTGCGCTTCGAGATCGACCAGCAGAAGGCGCGCGAGCTCGGTGTCACGTCGGAAGACGTGGCGAGCTTCCTCGCGATGACGCTGTCGGGCTATACGTTCACGCAATACCGGGTGCGCGACCGCTTGATCAGCGTCGAGCTGCGCGCGCCGCAGCGTGAGCGGGTCGATCCCGCCGACATCGTGAACCTCGCGATGCCGACGCCGAACGGCCCGGTTCCGCTCGGCACGCTCGCGCATCTGCACAACGAGCTCGAATACGGGGTGATCTGGGACCGCGACCGTCAACCGACGATCACGGTCCAGGCCGACGTGCGCGGCAACGCGCTGGACCTCGACGTGACCCAGGCGATCGATCGGACGCTTGCGCCGCTACGCGCGTCGTTGCCGATCGGCTACCGGATCGAGACCGGCGGCGCGGGCGAGATCAGCGGCAAGGCGCAGGCGTCGGTGATCGCGCAGTTGCCGCTGATGCTCGTCGTGGTGCTCACGCTGCTGATGATTCAACTGCGCAGCTTCGCGCGCGTGCTGATGGTCGTGCTCACCGCGCCGCTCGGGCTGATTGGCGTGGTCGCCGCACTGCTGCTGTTCGGCAAGCCGTTCGGCTTCGTCGCGATGCTCGGCGTCATTGCAATGTCCGGAATCATCATGCGCAATTCGGTGATTCTCGTCGATCAGATCGAACGCAATATCGCCGCGGGCCAGGGGCGCTTCGACGCGATCGTGGGCGCCACGGTCCGGCGCTTCCGCCCGATCATGCTGACCGCCGCAGCCGCCGTGCTCGCGCTGATCCCGCTGCTGCAATCGGCCTTCTTCGGGCCGATGGCGACCGCACTGATGGGCGGCATCACGGGCGCGACCGTGCTGACGCTGTTCTTCGTTCCCGCGCTATACGCGACCGCGTTCAAGGTGCGGCACTTCGAACGCGGTGTGCGAACCGCGTCTCCGACGATCGAATACACGTGGAGCTGATCGTGCGCACAGACTGCAACTCCGTCGACGGGCCGGCGAGCGCGCCGCATTTCACTGGCGCGCCGCGCCGAGCGCGGGCCGTAGCGAGCCATGGCTGGCGCGCGGCGTTCGGCGCGGCCGCTGCGATCGCGCTTGGCGCATGCTCGTTCGGTCCGAGCGGCGAGCCGCCGGCGATGCCCTCGCCCGCCCATTACGGCGTCGAGCCGCAGCCCGAGCAAACGGTCGAGGCGCTCGGTGTCGCGCAGCGCTTCACCCCCGGCGCGCAGCCGGTACCGCAATGGTGGCGCCTGTTCGGCTCGACGGCGTTGAATGATCTCGTCGAAGAAGGCCTGCGCAACAGCCCGACGCTCGCCGCCGCCGACAAGCACCTGGCCGCCGCGCACGAACAACTGCGCGCGCAGATCGGCGCCACGCTGCTGCCGTCGGTCGACCTGGTCGCGCAGGCCTCGCGCGGACGCGATCTCGGCATTCCGGTTCCTGGCGCGCCGAATACGCTGCTTTACAACGAGTTCATCGGCGTAGTCCAGGCGCAATACACGTTCGACCTGTTCGGCGCGGTGCGCAAGGCCAACGCGGCGCGCTCCGCGCGGGTCGACATCGACGCGTATCAACGCGAAGCCGCGCGCCGCGCGCTGGCCACCAACATCGTCACGGCGACGATCGAGGCGGCGATGCTGCGGGCCGAAATCGATGCGACCGAGCGCCTGATCGTGCTGGCGGGCGATCAGGCTCACGATACCGAACGGCATTACCAACTCGGATCGCTGACGCGCGGCGACGTGTCCACTGCGCGGCAAAGCATCGCCGCGCTCCAGGTCAGCGTGGCCGATCTGCGGCAACGGTTGACCGTGACCCGACACGCGCTTGCGGTGCTGCTCGGCCGCACGCCCGACGCGGCGCCGCCCGAGCCCGATCTGGCGAGCCTGCATTTGCCGCGGGACGTGCCCGTCGTGCTGCCATCGGACCTGTTGCGCACGCGGCCCGATATCGCGGCCGCCGAGGCGGCGCTGAAAGCCGCCGCGGCCGATGTCGGCGTCGCCACCGCCCAGCTCTTTCCGAGCCTGACGCTGAACGCCTCGATGGGACAAGGCGGGTTCAACTGGCCGCTCGCGCTGTCGGGCGCGGGCGCGATCTGGAGCATCGCCGCGACGATGTCGCAAGCGCTGTTTCATGGCGGCGCGCTCGTCGCGCAGCGGCGCGCGGCCATCGACACCTACGAGGCCGCCGTGTTCGAGTACAAGCAGACCGTGCTGGCCGCGTTCGAAAACGTCGCGGACACGCTTGCGTCGCTCGAACACGACGCGCAGGCGCTCGAAGCGGCGAGCGGCGCTGCCCGCGACGCACGCGAGACGTTCGACGATGCCACCTCACGCCACCGGCTCGGCGCGCTGCCCGCTGCATCCGCTCGCGGCGGCGAGCAGCAGTACGAAGCAGCGAGGCTGGAAGAAATCCGCCTGGTCGGCCGGCGGCTGGCCGATACGGCGACGCTGTTTCAGGCGATGGGCGAGTTGCCGCCGGGCAACACCCAGACACCCGAGCATCTGGCCGGCAAGTGATCCGCGCGCCGCTCCCGACGGCGCGCGCTTGCGTTCAAGCCTGCGGGTTGCCGCGGAACGCCGACAAGATAAGTCAGACCGAGCGGCGAGCCCTGCACCGGCAGCGTGCCGATGTCCCACTCGAAGCTCTGCTGATCGGGGATACTCGCGACCATCTCACGCAATTCGTCGGGGTTGTAGATGCGCAGCATCGACACGATGCCGTCGAACAGACACAGCAGCGGGATTGCCGGCAGCACATAGGTGAGCGCTAGCCGCGACCAGCGAAACGGTCGGATCAGCGGAGTCAGCGCGAGCATCATCAGCGGCATCACCAGGATGAACACGATACCGAGCAGCCGGTGATCCGCACCCTCGACGACGACGATCGCGCGGCGTTTCGTCACAGCGTCGGCGAGGATCGCGCGCGCATCGTCCGGCCGAAAATGGTGGAACGAGTTGAACATCGTGCGCACGCCGTCGAATCTCGATGGCACGTTCATCGCGTCCACCGGTTCGCTCACATAGGTGACACAGTTGGTCGCCCCGGCCGAGATCCGCTCGTATGCCGCGCGATTGGGATAGAAGTCCGTCAACTGCACCATCACGCGGCCGGACAGCGCGAGCAACGGTGCAAGCGTCTGCCACGGCCCGCCGCCGCCCGAGCACAGATCGACGATCCGGTCGCTGCCGACCCGGCGCATCGCCGCGCGCAGCTTGCCCGCGATCACGTTGAAGCCCTTGTGGGAATTGGCCAGAAAATGCAGCCAATCCGTCCCGCCGTCACGCAGGGCGCGTGGGCACCACGGCTGGTCTTCGATTTCGAGCAGATGCAGGCGTCGCATGATCACGCGGGCAACCGGGGTAACTGAAAACCACGCCGCTCGGTCAGTCCTGGCGAGCGGCAACTTACTACCGAAGTTAAACGAGCAAACGCGCGGCCTTCTTCAACGGCATGAGTCGACTATACGCTGAGCCGCCCCGCGCGGGCGACGCTCGCGGTTCACATCCCGCATAATGACAACGGATTAGGACTTACCCGCATCAGCCGCCGGACGGCGGCCGGGAGATGAACGATGCAAAACGACAGACCGCCGCCGCGGCGGGTGACATATGAGAAAGGGATCCGGATCGGTGGCTCGGGCTGGTTCGGCCGGTTGCTGACCGTCGCCCTGAGCGCGATCCTGTTCGTGGTGGCCGCGATGCTATCGATCGTGCTGTTCGCCGTGCTGTTCGCGGTCGGCACGGTCGTGGTCGGCTATCTGTGGTGGAAGATGCGCAAGTTGCGCCGGCAGGCGGCCGCGTATGGCGACGACGGCCGCACCGTCGACATGGAGGTCGTTCACAGGGACACGCCCGACGACGATGGCCGCACCATCGACATGGAGGTGGTCCACAAGGACCCGCCCCGCGACGATTCCGCGCCACGCTGACGATCGGCTCCGCGCGTGTCTCAAGCCGCAAGGGCCGCTTCGACCGCGCTCACGTAGTTGCGAAAGCCGGCCTGCTGTAGCGCCTCAAGCAGTCGCAGCAGTTCATGCCGTGCGGCGTCGGTGAGCGGCGCCTGAAGCGCGAGCGCCAGCGCACGGCCACGCGCCGCGAATAGCTCGGACCACGGCAACGGTTCGCGCTGCGTGTAGGCCTCGAGTGCGTCCACGTAGTGCAGCGTGCCGGCAGGATCGCCCGCCTCCAGCATCGCTTCGATGGCGTCGCGGTAAAACCACAGGTGATTGTGGCCGACCGCGCCAAGGCGCAACAGCGCCTCGCCTTCAGCCAGTAGCCGCGTCCGCTCGTCTTTGTCGTCAACCGCGCGGCTCAGTGCGCTCAAGGTCTTTGGCCCGGAAAACTGACTGCCCACTTCGCGTGAGATGGCCAGTGCTTCGCGCAGCGCCATCACCGCTTCACTGCGGCATCCCTGGTCCAGTAACAGGCGCCCCTGCATCTCCAGGTTCTGCGCTTCGAAGCGGCGCGCACCCAGTTGCCGGATCACGCGCAGCTCCTGCGCCAGATGCTTGCTGGCCGCCTGCACGTCGCCCAATTCCTGGCACGCGAATACCCCCAGCGTCTCCCCCAGCAGTTGCGCGCGGGGCTGCCCGATCAGCTCGGCGGTGTGGGCGGCGGCGATGGCGTCCTCGCGTGCCGGACCGGCGTCGTTCAGATAGATGCGGCTGAAGCCCTGCATCGACAGATTGGCGACCTCGATGCGGCCGAAGCCGTGTTCACGGCTCATCGCCACGCATTCGCTGAAATGATGGAACGCGGTGCGCATACGTCCCTGCGCATACGCCGCGTCCGCCAGGCCGCCGAGCGCGCGAGCCTCTGCCTCGGGCAGATCGAGGCGGCGCGCATAGGCGAGACCGCGCTCGTGTTCGGCGCAGCAGGCGTCGATCTTGCCGAGCGGAAACAGAATGTTGCCGCGCAAATAATGGAGGCTTGCCAGCTCGGCCAGCCGGTTGTCCCGCTCCGCGATCCGTTGCGCTTGCGCGAGCAGGCCGAGTGCTTCGTCGAGACCCTCGCTGACCCGCAGACCTTCCGCGAGCCCGAGCTGGCAGTCGCATCGGGCGGTGTCGTCGGTGGCGGCGGCGAGTGCGGCGCGGTAGGTCGCGATCGATCCCGCTATGTCGCCGAGGTCGCGCTGAAGTTCGCCCTTGCAGCAGCTCAGTGCATGGCGGTCCGCGTCCGACTGCGCGATCTCGATGCCCCGCTCGGCCAGCCGCAGCGCGGCTTCGAAACGATGAGCGGCGCGCTCGGCCACCGCCGCGCCCAGGTAGGCGTGCGGTGCATGCGGGTCTTCGGCGCGGTCGAGATGCTGGGCGTGCAACGTGGCATCGCTCTGTGCGAACCATTCGGCCGCGCGCAGATGAAGTTCGCGGCGGCGCGCGCGCAATAAGGTCGAATAGGCGCTTTCCTGGATCAACGCGTGCGCGAACAGGAAGTCCTCGCCTTCCGGCAGCACCAGTGCATTGACGAGCAGGCCGGCGCAGACATAGCCGGGATCGTCGACCAGTTCCCGCAGCAGCGCCAGGCCGAAACGCTGGCCGATCACCGCGGCCGCCTGGAACGCCAGGCGGTCGCGGGGCGCGAGCCGGTCCATCCGCGCGAGTACCAGACTGCGGATCGACGCTGGCACGTTGCTGCCGCTGCCTTCTTCAGCGTTGCGCAGCAGTTGTTCGAGAAACAGCGGATTGCCGCCCGCGCGCTCGATGCAGGCGAGCGCGACGCGCTGCGTCGCATCGATGAAATTGCCCGCGAGGCTCAGCGCCTCGTCCTTGCGCAGCGGTCCGAGATCGATCGTGGCGAACGGAGTGTCGCGGCAACGTGCGCGCCAGCCTGCATCGATCGGATCGCCTTCCACGCGCGAAGTCGTCACCAGCAGGCCCGTGCCGTTGGCAATGCCGGACGCGAACGCCGACAGGTAGCCGACGACTTCGGCGTCGGCCCAATGCAGGTCTTCGACGACGATGAGCGTCGCCGCGTGCGCGCAAGCGTCCTCGGTCAGCATCGTGGCGAGCGCCTGCTTGCCGCGCTTGCGCGCGCCGTGGTCCATGGCCTCGTAGATCGTTTGCCATTCGGCGCTCGGCGGAAGGTCGAGGAAGTCGTGCAGAAACACGATCTGCTCGGCCTTGACGATGCCTTGCGCCGCGACCTGCGCGGCAGCGGCCTGCCGCGCTTCGCTCGATGCACCGGCCGGCAAACCGAGCAGGCTGCCGACGATGGTTCGCACCGGGTCCTGGCCCTTGCCGACGCCGAAATCGAGCACGAGGCTTCGATGCAGCGTGAAACCCTGGGCCTGCGCATGGCGGCGCATCTCGTCGACGAGCCGCGTCTTGCCGATCCCGGCTTCGCCTCGCACATGCACGACGTGCCCCGCGCGCTTTGCCATGCACGCATGCAGGATGCCGTGGAACTGTTCGAGCTCGGCTTCGCGTCCGACGAAATGGCTGTGGCTCGTCCTGACCGGCTCGCTGCCGAGCGCGACGAGGCGCCATGGCCGCACCGGCGTGTCGATGCCCTTAAAGCGGCGCTCGCCGATCGCTTCGCAACTGGCGACGTCGCCGAGCGTGCGCGCTGCGTCGTCGGATAGCCAGGTTTCGCCCGCTGGCGCGGCAGCCACCAGCCGGGCGGCGAGGTTGACCGGATCGCCATGCACGGTGTAGTCCTGGGCGTCGGCGCGGCCCAGCGCGCCTGCGATGACCTCGCCGCTCGCAATGCCGATGTGCGCCTGCAACGCCCGCCCGGTCTGCGTGGCGAGCCGCGCCACGCCGTCGTGAATGTCGAGTGCGGCACGCGCGGCGCGCAGCGTGTCCGTCTCGTGCGAGCGAGGCGCGCCGAACAACGCCATCACCGCGTCGCCGATGTGCTTGTCGATCGTGCCGCCATAGGCGAGCACGATCCCGTCGACCAGCGCCGTGTAGCGTCCGATCAGCGCGCGCAAGTCTTCGGGATCGAGCGAGCGCGACAGCATCGTGTATCCGCACAGATCGGCGAACAGAATCGTGACCTGCCTGCGCTCGTCCGCGGGCACGTCGTTGTCGGCGGCAGACTGAGGCGATAGCGGCGCCGCTATCGTTGGCGATGCCGTCGCCGCGGCCAGAATCCGCTTGCGGTGGCCGAGCGACTGTACGCCAAGCTCTTTCAGGTCCGCGTCGGTCAGCTGCCCGAGCAGCGACATGTCGATGTCGTTTGCCGCGAACGCGTGGACGTACTGCTCGAGCCCGAGGCCCCGCAGCCATTTCTCGATATCCATGTTCGTCGCCCTGCCTCCGATGCGTGGCCCCGCGGGCAAAAGCTCTGATGAATAGCGCGCGTGCCGGCCGCCGGCGTGAACGGCCCTGAGGTGCATTGCACTCCCGTGGAGTGCGCCAGCTACGAGGCCGATGAATAATCAGTGTAGGTGTCCGATCAGCACGCTGCATCGCGTTTGACAGCCGTTCGAGCCGCGCAGGATACTGGCTGGCGCGCCTCGCGGCGCCCTCGCATTCGATCGGGAATCCACGTGAAGCCGGGCAAGACCGTTTCCGTCTCCGACGTCCCGCTGCGCTCGCGTTTGGCGGGCCTGCCAGGCGACGTGGCGGCGGGCGCCGTTTCGACGCTCGTCATGCTGTGCTATGCGATGAGCCTCGGCACGATGATCTTTAGCGCCGATCTTGCGCGCTACGCGATGCTAGGCGTGCCTACCGCGCTCGTGAGCTGCGTCGTCACGGCGCTGGTGATCGCACTGACGAGTTCGATGCGCATCAACATCGGCGGGCCCGACAGCAATGCGGCGGCCTTTCTCGCGGGCGTGGCGGCGGGTGTGGCCAGCAGCGTGCGCGCGGACGGCGGCTCACCGCAGACGCAGATCCTCACGGTGCTGATCGCCATCGCGCTTTGTTCGGTGATGACGGGCATCGTGCTCTATGCGATCGGCTCGTCCAGGCGCAGCCGCTCGCTGCAGTTCCTGCCCTATCCGGTGCTCGGCGGGTTCCTCGCCGGCACGGGCTACCTGCTGCTCGCCGGGGCGTTCCGCGTGCTGACGGGCCAGCCGCTGGAGTGGCACACGCTCGCGTTGCTCGCGCACCTTCACTGGATCACATGGATTCCGGCGCTCGTCGTCGGCGTGCTCGCCACGGTGCTGATGCGCACGTGGCAGCACATTGCCGCGCTGCCGCTCACACTGGCCTTCGGTGTCGTGCTTTTCTACGTTCTGCTACAGGTTGCCGGAATTTCGATCGATGACGCGCGCGGCATGGGTCTGCTGCTGCCGCGCGTCAAGCTGCAACTTGCCGGGCTGCCGGAGTTGCACCTGGCCGCGAGGCTCGGACAGGGCGCCATCGACTGGTCGGCGGTCGGCGCGCATCTTCCCGAAAGCCTGGTGGTGACATCGGTGTCGGCCGTGACGATCCTGATGAATTCGACGGCGATCGGCACCGCTACCGGAGAGGACGTCGACCTCAATCGCGAGATGCGCGCCGCCGGCCTCGCCAATCTCGCGAGCGGACTGCTGGGCGGCATGGTCGGCTACCAGTCTTTCAATCGCTCGATGATCAATGCGCGGGTGGGCGCGACGAGCCGGGTAGCGGGCGTGTTCGCGTCGCTTGCGTGCGTGGTCGTGCTCGCCACCTCGCCCGACATCGTGGCGCTGTTTCCGGTGCCAGTGCTGGTCGGTCTTCAACTGTTCATGGGGCTGCGTCTGCTCGTGCATTGGCTCGCGGGCGCCTGGACCAGGCTCGACTGGTATGAGTATCTGCTCGTGCCCGTGATTCTCGGCACCATCGCGGCGTATGGCGTGATCGTCGGCGTGGTCGTGGGCGTCGTTGCGGCGTGTGTGATGTTCACGCTGCTCTACGGCCGGGTCGGCTGCATACGCATGGAGTTCGACCTGCGCGCGCGGTCCTCGAATGTGGAGCGCAGCATCGAAGACACCCAGGCGTTGCGTGCAATCGGCGCCCAGGTATGCGGAATGTGCCTGCAAGGGTTCCTCTTTTTCGGCACGGCCAATTCGATTCTGCAGCGCCTGCGGGAACGCTTCGGTGGGAACAACCAGATGCCGATCCGCTTCGTCGTGCTCGACTTTGCGGCGACCCATGGCATGGATGCGTCCGTATCAATCAGCTTCGTCAAGCTGAGGCAATTCTGCGCGGCAAAAAACGCGGACCTCGTATTGACCGCGCTGCCGCCGCGCTCACGCGATCTGCTCGAGAAGACCGGCACGCTCAATCTGAAGATCCATCAATTCGATACGCTCGATGCGGGTCTCGAGTGGATCGAAGACAAGCTGCTAGCGTCGAACTCGCTCGCGCTCGCGCATGGCGGCGATCTGCGGGCGATGCTCGAGCCGCATTTCACGGCCAGCGCGTTGAACGGCTTGATCGCGTGTCTGGAGGTGCGTGATCTGCTTTCGGGCCAGGCACTGTTTCGTCATCGCGAGCCGGGCGATGCGCTGTATTTCATCGCGCAAGGACGTGTCGCGATCTCGCTGCCCCTCGCCGATGGCCGTTCCGCGCGTCTGCGTTCGTTCGGCCCGGGCACGGTCGTGGGGGAAATGGCGGTGTACACGCAGCAGCAGCGCAGCGCGGACGTGATTGCCGAGGCGCCGACGCGCGTGTACCGACTGTCGATCTCCCGGCTGCTCGAACTCGAACAGCATGATCCGGCAACCGCGCAACAGTTGCACCGGTTTCTCGTGAAGACGATTGCGTTGCGCCTTGCCGTTGCCGATGAGGCGCTACGCGCGGCTTTGTAAATGATGGATGCGGAACCGGCGCATCGCGCGCGATCGTCAGTTGTAGCCGAGGATCGCCGCCGTTGCGACATCCGTGCGGTCGAACGGGTTGCCAGCAAGCAGTACAGTTGGCTCTTTCAACAACAAACGGTATGACGGCACGTAGGTTTCGCTCATCCCATCCGCGTCGCGCGGCTGACCTTCCTGCAACTTGCTGTTTTCGGGGTAGTTCATCGTTGTCTCCTTCTGGATGGCCGGAGTTCACGTCACGGATGCTTTCAAAGCAGCAATAACGCATGCGTCCGTTGCGACGAAAACTCGCAGCCTGATATACATCATTTAGCAAATTCAATGCCACGGCGGCATCCGTCCGCAACGAAAGCAAGCGATGGCGGTACCGACGGTCGACGATGCGAATGTCTTCCGGCACGCACGTCCAACATATCACACCGTGAGATATATTTTTCCATAAACAAACCGTTATTGCACAGGCAAGTCTTCGACTGCCTGGCTCGCCTTTACCGCATCAACATTCGCATGGTACAAACATCGTGTTTCGCAGTTCGGGCTGGCTAATGTAAGCAGGCACACCATGCGGGCAGCGCTGGATCATCTTCGGCGCCGTGTCTGCAGAGGAAACCGATGCAAGGACGCTGATGAACGATCCTGCTCACTTCCTTCCCTCATTCGTTTGGCGTGCCGATCGCGACGGCGTCATTCGCTATGCCAACCCGTGGACATCACGGTATCTCGGCATTCCCGCTCTTGAACTGGTCGGGATGCACTGGAAGGCCTTCGTTCATCCCGACGACATCGATCATGTGCTCGACGCAGTGCGGCAGATGCGGGACGGCACGCTGCTCGGCAATGTCGAAGTGCGTCTGCTGCGCGCGGACGGCGAGTATCGCTGGCACGTGTTGCATCTTCAAGCCGAGCGCGACGCGAGTGGCCGCATCGGCGAGACGGTGGGCGTCGCGACCGATATCCACGAAGCCCGTCACGCGTGGGCCATGTACGAAGCGAGCGAGCGACGCCTGAAGGCTGCCTTCCACGGCGCTCGCATGGGTGCGTGGGAATGGGACATGAAGAACCGCGTGGTGCGAATGACCTCGCAACTCGCGGATCTGTACGGCTTTCCGCCCGGCACCGATGCGCTTGCGCTATCCGATCTGGAGAATCAGATCGAGCCCGAGTATCGGGCGCTATTCCAGCGCAAGCTCGATGACGCCCTGCAACACGGCGGTCCCTTCGAATTCGATTTCGTGCTGCATGGTGGCTCGGCTTCGCCACGCTGGCTGCGCATGCGCGGCCATGCGGAATTCGACGAGCACGGCACGCTCGCGCACGTGTACGGCGTGACCTTCGATATCAGCAAGCAGCGGGCAGCCGAAGAACAGCTCAGTCTCAGCGAGCGGCGTTATCGGGTGCTGGTCGAATCGACGGGCGCGCTCGTGTGGTCGGCCGAGCCGAACGGCGACATCCGGCCCGCAGACGAGCACTGGAGCCGGTTCACGGGCGACGACGTGGTCCGTCTGGCGGACTGGGGCTGGCTCGACTACGTTCATCCTGACGACCGCGAGGCGGCCCGGCAGGTGTGGGTCGATGTGCTGCAGCGACGCGCACCCGCATCGACCATGTTCCGCATGCGACGTCACGACGGCCAGTACAGGATGATGCACGCCCAGGCGGCGCCCCTGTTCGACAGCCACGGCAAACTACAGGAGTGGTTCGGCACCTCGACCGATGTGACGCCTCAGTATGAAGCGCAACTGGCGATCGAGGCGCGCAACCTGCGTCTGTCGGTGGCGATGCAGGCGGCGCGGCTGAACATCGTCTGCTTCGACCTGGCCTCGCGCACGCTATCGTTCGAAGAGGGCCTCGCACCGCGGATAGACCATGTGCTCAGCTACGACGAGGCGCTGCGCAACGTGCACCCCGACGACCGCGCGATGCTCGAACAATATGTCTGCCGACTGGCCGAAGGCCACGACCCGGTCGCGAACTTCGAATTCCGTTTGCAGAACGCGCACGGCGAACAATGGATGCACGGCAGCGCGATGCTCCAGCGAAGCGCGGACGGCAAGCCGTTGCGCATCATCGCCAGCGTGATCGACATCACCCAGCGCAAGCAGCTCGAACTGATGCTGCGCGAAACCGATCGCCGCAAGGACGAGTTTCTCGCGATGCTCGCGCACGAGTTGCGCAATCCGCTCGCGCCACTGCGCACGGCCATCGCATTGCTCGACAAGCAGCCCGGCACGGTGTCGCGCCCACATGAGCTGATCGACCTGATGCGCCGGCAGGTCGAGCACATGACGCGAATCGTCGACGACCTGCTCGAAGTGTCGCGCATCACGCAAGGACGCATCGTGCTGCAACTCGAGCCCGTTCTGGTCGGCACGGCCGTCTATCACGCTGTCGAGGCGATCGCGGCGATGGCCGAAGCTCGTCATCAGCAGTTGCACGTCAGTGTTTGCGATCCGACTACGTGGGTATCTGGCGACATCACGCGGATTTCGCAGATCTTCGTCAATATCCTGAACAACGCGAGCAAGTACACGCCGGAGAACGGGCATATCTCGGTGAACGTAGCGGCCGACGACGAATGGGTTTCCATCGTCACGCAAGATACCGGCACAGGCATTTCGGCCGAGCTTCTGCCGAAGGTGTTCGAGCTCTTTTCGCAAGGCGAACGCACGCTCGATCGCTCGGATGGCGGCCTCGGCATCGGTCTGTCGCTCGTCAAGAAGCTCGTCGAAATGCACAACGGCACGATCGCCGTGCATAGCGACGGCCCCAATCTCGGCACCACGGTGACGGTCCGACTGCCGCGTCTGCACCACCATGAGCGCCATTCGGCGGTCGCGCTGTCGGAGCCCGCGCCGGGGCACGCGCGAACCGCGTTGCGCGTGCTGGTCGTCGATGACAATCGCGACGCCGCCGATTCACTCTCGATGCTGTGCGAATCCGAAGGGCATGTTGCCCGCGTCGCGTATTCGTCAGCCGAGGCGCTGGAAGCCGCCCCGTTATTCGCGCCGGACGTGGCGTTGCTCGATATCGGCTTGCCGGATATCGACGGATACGCACTGGCGAGACAGCTTCGCCGCAAAGGCGATGCGAAGCCGTTGCTGATCGCGATCACGGGTTACGGACAGACGGACGACAGGCTGCGCGCGCAATCGGCGGGCTTCGACTATCACTTCGTCAAACCCGTCAATATCGATAGCCTGCTGAAGCTGCTTTCCTCGCTGATGCAGGGGCGGTAGAGCGGCTATCCGTCGCTTGCGATGCCGCGTCGCCCCAACCCATCACCAGGTGCCGCTAAACGCCTGCTGTACCTTGAGCGGGTCCGTCACGCCGTTGGCCACCAGCAACTGCGTCAGCAAGCGTGCCTTCTGCGGATTCAGATCGAGCGATGCGACGAAGCCGCGCTTGTCGTCATCCACCTCGACGTTCCGGTTCACGAAACCCGACACGAGGCGCGTCGAACGAACCACCACGATGCCTTTTGCGGCAGCGCGGTCGAGCGCCGCGAGCGCTTCCTTCGACATGTCACCATCGCCTTCGCCGGCTACCACGATGCCTTTCGCGCCATCGGCGATCGCATGCTCGATCTGGCGGCCATCCATGTTGCTATGCGCATAGACGATATCGACGCGCGGCAATTGCCCGTTCGCGGGCAGGCTCAGCGCGGTCCGCGCCGATTGCACCGCCGGCGTCACGAAGCGCACGCTGGCCGGATCGACGTAACCGATCGCGCCCGCGTTCGGCGACGCGAACGCCTGTACCGCCGTCGTATTCGTCTTGGTGATCCAGCGCGGAGCGTGAATCTGATCGTTCATCACGACCATCACGCCCCGGCCGCGCGACTGCGGGCTCGCCGCCACTTCGACGGCTTCGTACAGATTGTTGGGACCGTCGGCGCTCGTGGAACCGCCCGGGCGCATCGAGCCGACCAGTACCACCGGCTTGTCGGAGTGCAGCACGTTGTTCAGGAAGAACGCGGTTTCCTCGATCGTATCGGTCCCGTGCGTGATCACGACGGCGTCGGCCTCGTTGCGCTCGAAGGCCTCGTCGATCCGCCGCGCAAGCTGCAACCAGATCTTGTCGTTCATGTCCTGCGAGCCGACGTTCGAGACCTGCTCCGCGTTGATGCTCGCGAGCTTCTCGATGCCCGGCACGCCGCGCACCAGTTCCTGCCCCTTCACGTTGCCCGAGTTGTAGCCGATCGCCGAGCGCGGATCGGCGGTACCGGAAATCGTGCCGCCGGTGGCCAGCAGCAGAACGCGCGGCATTGCGGTGACGGCGCTTGCCTGTTGCAATGACGCGTCGGCCGCCTGCGCGCCGGTACCCGCGGCAAGTGCGGCGATCAGCAGTGCCGCCGAACCGCACAACCGCATTGCTTTTCGATTGATCTTGATGCTCATGTTTCGTCTCCACATCGTTTGAAAGAGCCGCGTGCGTATGCACGCGACCTGTGTCCAGCAAAACCGTCGTCGCTCATTGCGCTGGGGACATTTTTCTCGGTTGCGTCAGCATCGCTGGTTGAAGGATCTGGTCGAGCTGCGCCTGGCTCAGCAGCCCTTTGTCGATCACGATCTGCGCGACGCTCCTGCCCGAGGCCAGCGCTTCCTTCGCGACTTCGGTCGAGTGTGTATAGCCGATGTACGGGTTCAGCGCGGTCACG
This sequence comes from Paraburkholderia sp. EG304, assembly GCF_046543485.1. NCBI lineage: Bacteria > Pseudomonadati > Pseudomonadota > Betaproteobacteria > Burkholderiales > Burkholderiaceae > Paraburkholderia > Paraburkholderia sp. EG304. Next base: position 64,670 of record NZ_JBKGUA010000014.1, read on the forward strand.
ATGCCGATCGAGTTCTCGACGATCGCGCGCAGACGCTCGCGATTCGCGCTAATGCCGTCGACGCATTTCGACGCGAGCGTCAGGCACCCCGCGCGCAAATGGGCGACGCTCTTGAACAGGCTGTGCGCGATGATCGGCTCGAACGCGTTGAGCTGGAGTTGCCCTGCTTCGGCGGCAAAGCTCACCGTCACATCGTTGCCGATGACTTCGAACGCGATCTGGTTGACGACCTCCGGAATCACCGGATTCACCTTGCCCGGCATGATGCTCGAGCCCGCCTGCACCGGCGGCAGGTTGATTTCGCCGAGGCCCGCGCGCGGGCCGCTCGAAAGCAGGCGAAGATCGTTGCAGGTCTTCGACAGTTTGACGGCGACGCGCTTCAGTACGCCGGAAAGCTGCACGAACGAGCCGACATCCTGCGTCGCTTCGACCAGATTCGGCGACGTGGTCAATGCGATACCGGTTATTTCGCTCAGGTGCCTGCATGCAAGCTGCGCGTATTCCGGGTGCGTGTTGATGCCGGTGCCGATCGCCGTCGCGCCGAGATTGATTTCGCAGATCAGTTGGGCGGCCTCCTTCAGCCGCTCTTCATCTTCGCCGAGCATCACCGCGAAGGTGCTGAACTCCTGGCCGAGCGTCATCGGTACGGCGTCCTGAAGCTGCGTGCGGCCCATCTTCAGGTCGTTGCCGAATTCCACCGCCTTGCGTTCGAACGACGCGCGCAACACGCCCATCGCATCGACGAGTTGCATGATTCCGGCGTGCGTGGCGATCTTCAGCGCGGTCGGATAAACGTCGTTGGTGCTCTGGCCGAGATTCACATCCTCGTTCGGATGGAGAATCGCGTATTCGCCGCGCTGTCGCCCGAGATGTTCGAGCGCGAGATTGGCGATCACCTCGTTCGCGTTCATGTTGGTCGAGGTGCCCGCGCCGCCCTGAATCACATCGGCGACGAAATGCTCGTGCGCGGTGCCTGAACGCACCTGCCGGCATGCATGCACGATGGCCTGCATCTTCACTGCGCTCAACAGGCCGAGATCGTGATTCGCGAGTGCCGCGGCTTCTTTCACGCTCGCCAGTGCGTTGACGAGGTTCGGATACACGGAGATCGGAAGGCCGGTGATCGGAAAGTTCTGCAACGCGCGCAGCGTATGAACGCCGTAATACGCGGTCGCGGGCACGGCGAGATCGCCGAGAAGGTCGTGTTCGATACGTTCGGTCGGTGCAAGCATGAGGTCCTCTCAGGTTCTGAAAACGACAGGCGAGCGGGGTCATCCGGCACACGTCGTGTGCAGGTCCGTCGCGTTGAATGGGTGATGCGGTTGGGTTATCGAGGCGGCGCGGTCGCGCAGGCGACGCACTGCTTCGCGAGCACATCGGTCGGATCGACGACGCTCACGCGCGCGCCGTTCGCGCCGATCACATAGGGCTCACGCAGCAGCAGCGGCAGTTCCGTGCAGCCGAGAACGATTACTTCTACGCCTTCGGCGATGAGCCCATCGATCGCCGCGGCGAGGTCTTGCTGGCACTGCCCGGCGGTGAATCCGGCCTTCACGCCTTGCTTGCCGTAAATCGCGTCCATCACGCGCGCCTGCAGCGCGGGTGACGGCACGACCTGCCGCAAACCCTGCGATTCGAGCGCCTTCTGGTAGACGCCGCTCGCGAGCGTGCCGGAAGTCGCGAGCACACCGACCGAGCGCAGCGCGGGAAACGACTCGCGCAGATAACGCACCGTCACCGTCAGCATATTGACGATCGGCACGCCGAGATAAGGCTGAATCCGCTCGACGAAGGCATGTGCGGTATTGCAAGGAATCGCGATCAGATCCGCGCCGCCCGTTTCGAGCTTCTTGCAGGTCGCGTACAGCGAGATGGTCGGGTCCGGTCCGTCGCCGATCAGATTCTCCGTGCGATCCGGGATCTGCGGGTTCTGCTCGACGAGCAGCTTGATGTGGTCCTGATCGCGCTGCGCGGGCGTCGCGCGCACGATCTTGTGAATGAAATCGACGGTGGCCGCCGGACCCACGCCGCCCACCACGCCGACCTTGAAGATCGTCTCCGGCGTGTGGTACTGGCCGGACACGACATATTGCGCGTAAGCCAGGTTCGAATCGACGAGCGGCACACGCAACGCACCCAGTTCGTCCGCGACCAGCGCGATCTCGGTGAGCCCCGGCACGATCACATTGGCGCCCTGCGCGATCAGATCTTCGCAAGCCGCGCGCAGCAACTCGACCGGACGGCCACGCAGATTGCCGCTCTTCACGCCATCCTCGCCATAGACCGCTTCGGTGACGAAATCCGTTCCGTCGCTGATACGCGGATGGATCACTTCGAATTCGGGCGCCGCGAAGTACTTCTCGAACAGACGCTTGCGCCGCGTATAGGCCGACGCGAGTACGCCCACGCGGCGTACCGCGGGAAATCTTCTGCGCACGTGGCTGCGCACCGCCTCGACCATATCGACGATTTGCAGCGGCGAATTGGCTTTCAGTTCGTCGATGAACGTGTGGCTCAGGAAGCACGGCAGCACGACTGTCGTCACGCCGCGCTTCTCGAAACTGCTGATCAGATCGAAGATGTACAGCTTGCGCTGCGTCAATGTCTCGCTGTCGGCATCGGCGCTGCGAAACGGCTGCTGCTCGAAAATCGCATCGAAGTGCTCGGCGTCGCGCGTGGCCGGCGTCGATTTGATCAGTTTGAAGAACACGTCCGCACTCGCGAGCGGGCCGAGCCCGCCCACCACGCCGAACTTGCGCGCGCTCGTGGCAGCGGTTGCATCGATGCCGCTCATTTCGTCTCGCCTTCGAGCTGACCGAACGAAGCCGTCGCGATCGCCGCGCGGCGCTCCTGGCGCGCCACGCGCTTGCCTTCCCACTTCGCGATGGCCGCCGTCGCGATGCTGTTGCCGATCACGTTGGTCGCCGTGCGCCCCATGTCGAGAATCTGGTCGATCGCGAGCACCAGCACGACGCCCGATGGCGGCAGATGAAACATCGGCGCCACCGCCGCGACGACGACCACCGAGCCGCGCGCGACGCCCGCCATCCCCTTGCTGCTCACCATCAGCACCAGCAGCATCACGATCTGCGTGCTGATCGGCATGTCGATGCCGAACGCCTGCGCGATGAAGATCGCGGCGAACGCCTGATACATCATCGAGCCGTCGAGATTGAACGCATAGCCGAGCGGCAACGTGAAGCCGACCACTTTCTTGTCGACGCCGAATTCCTCCAGCTTCTCCGTCAGGCGCGGATACGCAGCCTCGCTGCTCGCGGTGGAGAACGCCAGCATCGCGGGTTCGCGGATCGCTTTGAGCAAGGCCCAGATCGGCTTGCCGAGAAACGCGTAGCCGGCAAGAATCAGCGCCGCCCACAGCAGCGCGAGCCCTGTATAGAAGCTCGCGACGAGCTTGCCGTACGTGGTCAGCACGTCGAGACCATGCACCGTGATCGCCGAGGCCAGCGCGCCGAACACACCGAGAGGCGCGAGACGCATTACGTAATCGGTCAGTTTCAGCATGGTGGGCACGAGCGCTTCGACGCCCGCGATCAGCGGCGCGACGCGCGGGTCCGACTTGATCACGCTGAGCACGATGCCGAACAGCACCGAGAAGACGAGGATCTGCAGGATATCGTTGCGCGCCATCGCATCGATGATGCTGGTGGGGAACGCGTGCGTGACGAAGTCCTTGAAGTTCAGGCTCGACGTATTGAGGCCGGTGGCCACGTCAGCGCTCGTCTGGGCCATGTGCAAACCCGCGCCCGGTTGCAGCAGATTCGCCAGCACGAGGCCGAGCGCGAGCGAGAACAGCGACGCGCACAGGAACCACGCGATCGAGCGCAGGCCGATGCGGCGCACGTCGCTGGTGCCTTCCATGCCGGCGAGACCCGACACGAGCGTGGCGAACACGAGCGGCGCGATGATCATCTTCACGAGCCGCAGGAAGATATCGGTGATGATCGAAAAGTAGCCGGCGATCTCCTTCGCGTGCGCGGCATCGGCCGCCGTGCGATGGCAGACATAGCCGACAGCCACGCCGAGCAGCATGCCGGCGAGGATGTAGAGGGTGAGCCGATTCTTCATGTGTCTCCGTCCAGGGATGGCGCACGAACGGTCGGCATCGACCGGCGCGCGCTCGGGAATGGCCGGCACATCGCATGTCGATGTACCGCTTTTTTGTGTCTGGACGGAATTCTAGAGACGGCAGAACCGCCTTGAATGCTAGTGTTGCATACGGCTATGCAAGTTTCGCATAACGCGGGATAACCCTATCAGCGCTGCTCGGCGGGCCCCGACGAAGCCCGAAGATGCCGCCACAGCGTATCGAGCAGTTCGCTGCGATTCGTCAGATCACGGTACACGCGCAACTCCAGTTGCAGTTGCCATTCCGAGCGGCCGGCGGCGACGAGTTGGCCGCTGTCGAGTTCGGCGGCGATCGAGCTCTTCGGCAGCCATGCGACGCCCTCGCCTTCCAGCACGAGCTTCTTCACGACCTCGGCCATGTCGGACTCGTAATGAAGATGCAAGGCGGGCGACGCTTTGCTTTGCTCCATCAGCAACTTGAAGCAGCGCCCAAAGTAGCTGGTCTCCGTATAGGCGATGAACGGCATCGGATGTTCGATCAGGCCCGGCAGACGGTACACGTGCGCAAGCCGCTGGTTGGGCCTGCATACCGGCATGAAGGTGTCGACGCCCACGGTCACGCATTCGTACCTGGCCGGATCGAGATGCAACGGCAGCTGCGGATGGTGATAAGCGAACATTAGCTCGCAGTTGCCGTTGACCAGCATCAGTATCGAATCGTGCACATTTGCCGGAATCACGCGCGCGCGTACTTCGCCGACATGCTTCGACAGCGTGCGCAACCACGCTGGCAGGAAGTTCAGCGCGATCGTGTGGCCCGCCGCGATCTGCAGGCTCGTGCCGGCAATGCGCTGTTCGGTGCGAATGATCGCGCGCGTGTCGAACAGCTTTTCGAGGATGTCTTCGGCCGCGTCACGAAACAGTTGGCCTGCCGGAGTCAAGGTCGGCGGAAAGCCGGTACGGTCGACGAGATCGGCGCCGACCCATTGTTCGAGCTGCTGAATCCGTCTGCTGAAACCCGACTGCGTGACGTTGCGAAACTCCGCCGCGCGGGAAAAGCTCTGATAGCGGGCGAGCGCGATGAAGTCTTCGATCCACTTGATTTCCATCAGCCATCGGTCTCCGGTCCGGCGACGAATCGGCTCGCCGCTGCGCCCGCAATTCTACGCTTGGCCGTGCCGCGCGCTGACTATCGGAGCGAGGTCAAACCGCCATGCACAGGTACTTGATCACGAGATAGTCATCGATCCCGTAGTGCGAGCCTTCCCTGCCGAGACCCGACTGCTTCACGCCGCCGAACGGCGCCACTTCGTTGGAGATCAGGCCGGTGTTGATGCCCACCATCCCGTATTCGAGTTGTTCGGCCACGCGCCAGATGCGGCCGATATCGCGGCTGTAGAAGTAGGCGGCCAGACCGAACTCGGTGTCGTTGGCGAGCCTCACCACTTCTTCGTCGCTCGAGAAACGGAACAGCGGCGCGAGCGGGCCGAAGGTCTCGTCTTTCGCCACGGCCATCTGCGCGGTGACGTTGGTCAGCACCGTGGGCTCGAAAAAGCCGTGGCCGAGCGCGTGTCGCTTGCCGCCGGTGACAAGCGACGCCCCTTTGCCGAGCGCATCGGCGATGTGCGCTTCGACCTTGCTGAGCGCCGCGTCGTTGATCAGCGGACCCAGCGTGACGCCGCCCTCCATACCGTGCCCGACCTTCAGGGCTTCGACTGCCGTAGCCAGCTTCGACGCGAACGCGTCGTACACCCGCTCATGCACGTAGAAGCGATTCGTGCACACGCAGGTTTGCCCGTTGTTGCGGTACTTCGATGCAATTGCGCCTTCTACCGCTGCATCGAGATCGGCGTCGTCGAATACGATGAACGGCGCATTGCCGCCCAGTTCGAGCGTGACCTTCTTCACCGTGGGCGCACTTTGCGCCATCAGCAATCTGCCCACCCCGGTCGATCCGGTGAACGACAGCTTGCGAACCACTGAACTGCTCGTCATCGCCCCGCCGATTGCCTTCGGATCGCCGGTCACGACGTTGAGCACGCCCTTGGGCACGCCGGCCCGCTCGGCCAGAACCGCGAGCGCGAGCGCGGAGAACGGCGTGGCTTCGGCGGGCTTCACGACGATCGGGCAGCCCGCCGCGAGCGCCGGGCCCACCTTGCGGGTAATCATCGCGTTCGGAAAATTCCACGGCGTGATCGCGGCGCACACACCGATCGGCTCCTTGAGGACGACGAGCCGCTTGTCCGATGCCGGCGTCGCGAGTGTGTCACCGGCCACGCGTTTGCCTTCCTCGGCGAACCACTCGATGAACGACGCGCCGTAAGCGATTTCGCCTTTCGCTTCGGCGAGCGGCTTGCCCTGTTCCGCGGTCAGGATCAGCGCGAGGTCGTCGGCGTTCTCGATTATCAGCTCGTACCAGCGGCGCATCACGACCGCGCGCTGCTTGGCCGTGCGGGCTCGCCACGCTGGCCACGCGGCGTTGGCCGCATCGATTGCCCGCGTCGTTTCGGCCTCGCCCATCGACGGAACGCTGCCGAGCGTTGCGCCCGTTGCCGGGTCCGATACGTCGAAGCTCGCACCCGAGTCGGCCGGGCACCATTGCCCGTCGATATAAGCCTGATGGCGCAGAAGCGCCGCGTCCTTCAACAGGGTCTTCAATTCCACGTTGCTTTCCTTCATTACACAAAATGCGGTTGATGCGATGTTCCGCGCGCCGGTTGATTGGAAACGCCCGAGTGCTAGCGCGCCTGACGCCATACCGCCTGCTCGTGCCCTTCCGCCAGCAGCTTGCGGGCGATTTCGGCCACCCGGTGCACATGCGCAATCGCGGCCTCGCGCGCGGCCGAGGTATCGCGCGCCTCGATGGCCGAAAGAATCCGGTGCATCTCGTCGACGGCCTGGCGGCCGCGGTCGTCGGAAGCGATCGTCAGCGCTCTGAGCCGGTTGATGCGCGCGGTCAGCGACTGCACGATCTCCCAGGCCACATGCTTTTTCCCGCTGATGAACATGCGTTCGTAGAACGCCGAAGTGAGTGCCCTGACGGCCCGATGATCCTGCGCTTCGAACGCCGCCTGGATCTGCTCGATGAAATCAGCCAGATCGGCAACTGTCTGCTCGTCCGCATGCTGAGCGCACGCCATCGCCGCCTCGCCTTCGAGCAGCGCGCGTATCTCGTAGATCTCCGCCGCCGTATCGAAGTCGAGCACGGCGACGATCGGCCCCTGGTTCTGTATCGAGTCGACGAGCCCTTCCGTTTCCAGATGCCGCAACACCTCGCGCACCACGGTGCGGCTCACGCCGAGAATCTCGCACAGCGAGCGCTCGACGAGCCGCTCGCCGGGATGGAAATGGGCCTCAAGGATCGCCGTGCGCATTTTTTCGAGCGCGAGTTCGCGCAAGGTGGTCGTCGGGCGTTGAACCTTCAGCGATGGCAGTGCGCCGCTCATGACAGTCGCCGTTATGCTTGAGCGAACAGGCGCACATCGCGTGCGTCCCAGTCGACGAGCGCCTGGGTGCCGATCGCGATACCGCTGTCGTGCCGATGCGCGGCCGGCATCCGGATCGAGATTTCCTGCTGCCACGGCGTCGCCACCGCGTAGTGCATCGCGTCGCCGAGATACGTGATATCACGCACCGTCACAGGCAGGCCGCTCGTGCCGCTGGCAGTTTGCAGCGCGCTGATGCGCATCTGCTCGGGGCGGATCATCAAGGTGCCGTCGTCGCCCGCGGTGAGCGCGGGACTGAAGGCGTCCGACGCGATCTCGTGACCGTTCGGGAACACGCCGTTCATGCGGCCGTCGGTGTTCTTCGTGACCTTCACCGGCAAAAAATTCGAATTGCCGATGAAGCTCGCGACGAAGCGCGACGCCGGGTTCGCGTACAGCTCTTCACCGGTGCCCACCTGCTCGATGCGGCCTTTGTTGAACACCGCGATGCGGTCGGACAGGCGCAGCGCTTCCTCCTGGTCGTGCGTGACGTAGAGGATCGTCACGCCCGTCTCCTGGTGGATGCGGCGCAATTCGAGCTGGATTTCCTCGCGCAGCTTCTTGTCGAGCGCCGACAGCGGCTCGTCCATCAGCAGCACGGGCGGATCGTAGGCGAGCGCGCGAGCAATCGCCACGCGTTGCTGTTGCCCACCCGACAACTGCGCGGGCATCCGGTCGCGGCACTCGGACAGATGCACGAGCTTGAGCATCTTGTCGACTTTCGCGTTGATCTCGGCTTGCGGGCGCCGGCGCACGCGCAGCGGAAACGCCACGTTCTCACCCACGGTCAGGTGCGGAAACAGCGTATATCGCTGAAACACCATGCCGATGTTGCGCTTGTTCGGTGCGACCGCCAGCAGCGGCTTGCCGTCGAGCAGCACGCGGCCGTCGGAGGGCTCCTGAAAGCCCGCGACGATATACAGCGTCGTGCTCTTGCCCGAACCGGACGGTCCGAGAAAGGTCATGAACTCGCCCTTGCGCACATCGAGGGAAACCTGGTCGATGGCGACGACGTCGTCGTAGGTCTTGCGCAGACGCTGGATTTGCAGGAATGCAGTCATGGCTTGTTTACCTCGCTGATTACGTCGATTAGCGCGCGCGGCGCAGCACGGCGCCCGCCAGCATCAATACGGTCGTCAATGCGACGAGCAGTGAAGACGCCGCCGCAACGACGGGCGTCAGGTCCTGCCGCAGCGTCGACCAAATACGCACGGGCAGTGTTTGCAAGGTCGGGCTCGACATGAAGATCGACACCACGACTTCATCCCACGACGCCAGAAACGCGAAGATCGCGGCGGCGAACAGGCCGAGCCGGATCGCGGGAAGGGTCACGCGCAGCTTCACGGTCAGCGGCGACGCGCCGCAGATCAGCGCGGCATCTTCGAGCGCCGTATCGAAGCTCACCAGCGAGTTGCTGATGGAGATGATCGAGAACGGCAGCGCAATGATCAGATGGCCGATCACGAAGCCGGTCATCGTGCCGTTCAGGCCGATGCGCAGAAAGAACGCATACAGCGCGACGGCCAGAACGACGACGGGCAGCACCATCGGTGTCAGGAAGAAGCCTTTCACCGCTTCACGGCCGCGGAACTTGCCGCGCACCAGCGCAAGCGACGCTAGAATACCGAGCAGCACCGAAAGCGCCATCACGATCACCGCCAGCTTCGCGCTCGTCAGCAGCGAATCGATCCAGCCCGCGTCCGTGAAAAGCTGCCTATACCACTCCAGCGTCCAGCCCGGCGGCGGGAAGATCAGCCACTGCGAATCGCCGAACGACAGCGCGACGATGAACAGGATCGGCAGCAGCAGAAACAGTGCGACGGCCGCGCCTATCGCCACCAGTGCCCAGCGAAGCCCGCCGAGACGATCGAAATCGAGCAACATGTCAGCGTCCTCCCTGAATTGCACGCGCACTGCCGGTGAAGCGCAATTGCAACGCATAGAGCACCAGCGTCACGCTCAGCAGTACGAAAGCGGCGGCACCGGCGAGGCCCCAGTTCAGCAGTTCCTGCACGAGCTGTGCGATGAGTTCGGCGAGCATCATGTAAGACGGGCCGCCGAGCAGCGCGGGTGTGACGAAGTAGCCGAGCGCCATCACGAATACCATCAGCGCGCCGGATGCCACGCCCGGCATCGCGAGCGGCACGAGGATGCGCCAGAACGCCTGCCAGCGGCTCGCACCGCAAACCGCGGCGGCGCGCAGCGTCGACGGATCGATGCCGCGCAGCGTCGCGTGCAGCGGCATCACGAGGAACGGCAGCATGATGTACGTCATGCCGATCGTCACGCCGGTGAGGTTGTTCACGAGCGCGAGCGGCTCGTGAATCAGGCCGATCGCCATCAGCGCGCGGTTGATCGGACCCGTGCCCTGCAACAGCACCATCCACGCGAAAGTCCTTGCGAGCAGGTTGGTCCACATCGACAGCAGCAGGATCGCGAATAGCAAAGAGCTGAGCTTGCGCGGCGCGATCGCGAGCAGCCATGCCATCGGAAAGCCCACTAGCACCGTCACGAGCGTGACGACCGTCGCGACGAGAAAGGTATTGCCGAACACGCGTAGGTACGTGGTCGAACCAACCAGTTGCTGATAGTTCTCCAGTCCCGGCGTCGGCTCGAGCACGCTGCGCAATAGCAGCGACAGCACCGGCAGCAGGAAGAAGATCAGCAGCAGCAGCATGGCCGGCGTCAGCAGCCATATGCTGCGCCAGTCGCGCCGCTTGCGCGCGGCCGTCGCGGGCGGATGCGCGACGGTACTCATTACGTTGGGCATGATGTCTCCTGCTCGGTGTCTCTGTGCGCGCCGGTTCACTGCGCGGCGCTCGGCTCTAACGTCGGTCCGTGCGGCTTATTTCGATTGCCATGCGTACCAGCGCTTCGCAATCGCGTCGCGGTTGTCGGCCCAGTACTTCATGTCGAGATTGATCTGCGAGTCCTTGTACTGGTCGGGCAGCGTCTTCGCCATCGCGGCCGGCATCAGCGCGGCCGACTTCACGTTGATCGGTGCGTAACCCGTCTCCGCGGCGAATTTCGCCTGCGCCTGCGGGCTCGTCGCGGCCGCCAGATACTTCATCGCTTCCGCGCGATGCTTGGCGCCCTTCGGAATCACGAGCATGTCGGCGGCGGTCAGGTTCTGGTTCCACGAAATGGCCACCGGCACACCGGTCTGCGCGAGCGCGTGCAAGCGACCATTCCAGAACATCCCGATCGGCGCTTCGCCCGATGCGAGCAGTTGCTGCGATTGCGCGCCGCCGCTCCACCAGACGATGTCGCCCTTGATCGTGTCGAGCTTCTTGAACGCGCGATCGAGGTCGAGCGGATAGAGCTTGTTCGGCGGCACGCCGTCGGCGAGCAGCGCGATTTCCAGCACGCCCGGTGCCGACCATTTGTAGAACGTGCGCTTGCCGGGGAATTTCTTGGTGTCGAACAGATCAGCCCACGTCTGCGGCTGTGCGCCCGTGTACTTCGACTTGTTGTAGCCGAGCACGAACGAGTAATAGAAGCTGCCTACCGCGTCCGGCGTCGCGAAGCGCGGGTCCAGTTCGTCCTTCTTCACGACCGAGTAGTCGATCGGCTCGATCAGGCCGGCCTTTTGCGCGGCGTACGCGAAGTCGCCCTCCACATCGACGACGTCCCAGCTCACGTTGCCGCTATCGACCATTGCCTTCAGCTTGCCGTAGTCGGTCGGGCCGTCCATCAATACGGTGATGCCGCTCGCCTGCGTGAACGGCTGCGCCCAATTCTTCTGTTGCGACGACTGCGTGGTGCCGCCCCAGCTCGTGAAGACAATCGGGTCTGCGGCGAGTGCGGGCGCTGCCGCGAACGCCGTCGCGCAAGCAACGAACAACGGTGCGATAAACGGAATGCTTCTGCTGCTCATGTCTGTCTCCGGGATACGGTTGGGTGTTGCTTCGTCGGTCCGGCGGCGAGAAAACGCGCCGGCTTCATCGTTGTGAGTTGTGAGTTTTGGGTTGCAGCGGTGCCGCGCTGTCAATGCGCGAGGCCGACCGGCTGCACGGTGCCGGCTTCGCTGTCGCCGACATAAATGCCGAACGCGTCCTGTCTGCGTTCGCGCTCATAGCGTTCGAGCATCGAGCGCACGGCGGCGTCGCTCACGTCGTCCCACGGAATCTGGGACAGCGGCACGATGCGCACGCTGCTGTCGAGCCACGGCGAGCCGTTCGGAATCACGCGGCCGCGATAGTAGATATGCACGCCGGGCTCCTTGCCGCTGCCGTCCTCGAATACCGCGAACAGGAAGTCGAGATGCACGCGCAGGCCGAGCTTCGCGAGCACGCCGTGCAGGCTCGCGGGGTCGGTGGCCGGGTCGAGCTTGATGCCGGTTGGCAGCCCCAAACCTTTGCCGGTGTCGACGAGCACCAGCCCGTCGCGATGCTCGAGGATCGCGCCGACTTTCGCGCGCGCACCCGCCGCGGCCAGCGCGTCCTGCGACAGGCTGAAGTTCACGTACGCGCCGCGGCAGTAGCCAAGCGGCGACGAACTCGTTTGCACGAAGTCCACCACGCGACCGATCAGGATGATGTGATCGCCCGCATCGACCACTTGATGCGTCGTGCAGTCGAAGCTCGCCGCTGAGCCATCCATTACCGGTGCACCCGTTTTGCGCGTGCTCCACGGCACTTGCGAGAATTTGTCCGCGGCCTTCGAAGCGAACACGCCCGACACATGCTTCTGGTCTTCGGCGAGCACGCTGACCGCGAAGCGGTGCGTGTCCGAGAACACCGCATAACTCGCCGCGGTCTTCGCGATGCACACGAGAATCAGCGGCGGATCGAGCGATACCGACGTGAACGAGTTCGCCGTAAAGCCGCGCGGCGAGCCGTCTGCCTGGATCGTCGTGACGACGGTGACGCCCGTCACGAAAGCGCCGAGCGCGCGTCGAAAATCGACGATATCGAAAGCGGGTTGCGCGCTCGGGGCGGTAATCGACTCAGCCATGGCGTTCTCCGGTTGGTACTGCGACTGCGGTAGTTGCTGCGTTCGTTGCTGTGGTCGTTGCGGGCTTCTTCCGTCGCAGCGCCGATGCTTCGACGAGGAAAGCGAGCAGGCTTGCGTTCACGCGCTCCGGGTCGGTGACGTTCATCATGTGGCGCGCGTTCGCGATGATTTCGGCGCGGCCATGCGGTGCCGCCGCGGCCATCGCCCGCGACATCTGCGCGCTCGAATTCGGGTCGCCCTCGCCCGTCAGAAATAGCGCGGGAACCGCGAGACTCGCGAGACGCCCGACATGCGCGTCGTCCGAGCAGGCGAACAGACGGTAGGTGCGCGCGTAGCCCACCGGATCGACGGCAAGCAGCAGCGCGCGCACCGCCCGCGCGGCCTGGGTGAGATGTCCCGGAATGGGATCGCCGAACCAGCGCGACAGTGTTCCGTCCACCCCGGTGTCGGCACGCGCATCGCCGAGCGTGGCCGCGCGCGTCATCACCGCCTCGCGCTGCGCCGGCGTGCGGTCGTACACCGCGTTCAACGCGGCGACGCTCAGCGTGCGCTCGGGGTGGGTCAGCGCGAATTCGAGCGCGACCAGCGCGCCCATCGAGTGCCCCACCACGTGCGCGCGCTCGATCCGCAGCGCGTCGAGCAGCGACGCGAGCTGCGCCGCGTATTCGTCGAGCGAGGGCTCCGCGCTCGGCAGCACGCTGTCGCCGTGCCCCAGCATGTCGTAGACAACGACGCAAAACGATTCGGCTAACGCATCCATCTGCGGCGCCCACACGCTCTGATTCATCCCCACGCCGTGGATCAGCACGACGGTTTCGGCGGCGGCGTCCGATTGCGGCGCGTACACGCTGTAGCAGGTGCCCGCGGTTCGGCCACGCTGACCATGCGAAATCACGCGCGTCGGCGATAAATCGGGCTTCATCGGACACGCTCCACTTCGAACGTCATTGGGTTCTCCTTTCAGGCTTCGAGCCGCAATACAAAATCGATGAGATTATGGTATGCCATCTTATGGCCTACGCCAATGCATGGCGTATTATGGAATACCATGATATTGGAGGGAGTTGCTCAGGCACGCTTTGGGCTAAGCGTTGTGTGTTTGGCTGATCAAACAAACAAAAAAAGGCCGCCGGCAGATGCCGGCGGCCTTGATGGGGCGGCTGCGGATGGGGTTTAGGCGTCGCCGGTCGCTTCGTTCTGCTCCGCAAGAACCGTCAAAGCCAGTTCCGACACCCGCTTGATATGCGCGAACGACGCTGCGGAAGCCGCGTCGCCGTCGCGCCGCTCGATCGCGTCGAGCAGCAGGTTCATCTCGCGGTTCGAGTCGCCGCCGCGGCCCGGCGTTGCGATGGTCAATGCGCGCAGCCGGTTGATGCGCGCGTTCAGCGACGTGACGACCGCCAGCGACACCTGTTTGTTGGCGGCTTCGAACAGCGTTTCGTAGAAGCGCTCGGTATACTCCAGCACGCGCGGCAGATCGCGTTTCTCGAACGCGTCTTCGATGACTGCGCGGATCTCGCGCAGTTGCCGCACGACTTCTGGCGTCGCGTTCTCGGCGCAGGCCCGCGCGGCGTTCGCTTCGAGCAGCCCGCGCAATTCGTAAATCTCGCCGACCTGTGCGGGGTCGAGCCGCGCGACGATCGGACCTTGCCGCGCGACGATCTCGACCAAGCCTTCGGTCTCCAGATGCCGCAGCACCTCGCGCACGACAGTGCGGCTCACGCCAAGCTCGTCGCACAGCGTGCGTTCGACGAGACGGGTGCCCGGCCGGAAATACCCCTGGACTATCGCGGCGCGCAGTTTGTCGAGCGTGAGTTCACGCAAGGTTTTGACATTGCGGTCGATTTTGAGGTCGTGCATAGGCGGCAGTGGGACGATGGACGAAGGCCCCCACCAAGGGCGCGGGCGTGGAATGCCATATTATGACTTATCCGGCGTCCAGGCTTGCACACGAGGGCACAATCCGCCGCCCAGTGGTTCTTTGCAAAGGAAACCTGTTTCGGATTCTGGCCTGCCCTGACGGGTTGGTTTCCTCGTAGCGATCGATCGTTTCCGTATCGATGACCATGACGAAGGGCACGATCGCGTCGTGTCTCAACGCCATGCGCTGCCGACCTGTACGTAGAACGCGGTCTGATCCTTGCTGTGGGCAATGTCGATACCAATCGAAACGCCGAGCTTGCGCGCAATCAGATATCGGAACCCGACGCCGACACTCTGGACATCATGAGCTTGGGAGAAGCTCTCCAGTCGCCCGTAGGCCTTGCCGGCGCCAGTAAAACCTAGCACTCGCCAACGCGGCGTAAGATCCCACCGCAACTCCGCCTCGATCGAGATCGCATTGCGGTCCTGGTAACGGCCCTTCTGCACGCCACGCAAATCGACGTACGGCTGCGCATAAAACGGAATGTAATTCTGCGTACCGCCGAAGCCCGTGCGCGCGAATTGGCTCTCGAGTTCGGCGAAGCTGCCGGAGCCGGGATAGAAGATGTTGTCGCGCGAATCATAGTCCACGATCAGACTGCCGGCGCCGATCCGCTGATCCTTCTGGAAGTTGCGCACCTCGGTGGGAACGACTCCGCCCGCGAAGTTCGACGAAGCATCGAAGAACACATAACGCACGCCCGCATACCAGCGGCTATTGCCAATGCGCGCAAGAAACTGCTGAAGCAGACCCGCGCCCAGCAAGGTGTAGGCCCTTGGCTGCCCGGATAGACCGAAGTAGTCGAGATGCGCGTCGACTTTCGCGACCGCGCCGAGGTAGCGGAAACGGTCGTCGCCCCACGTGTGGAAATGAGCGGCCGCCACGGCCCAGGTGCCGTTCTGCGTGTACAGACCACCCAGCGCCGTGACGTTCGGCGGACCACGGTTGGCAGGTTGGCCCGTCGAATCCGTCGCGCCAGATTCGCCAATCGGCCCGGAAAAGAACAGCAGCCCAAGTCCGAAGCCATAGCCAACGGCCGGTTCGGTGATCACGACCGGCACGGGTAACGCGCCTTTGTGTTTGATGAGGAAATCGGTAAAACTGAGCGGCTGCTTTTCGTCGGCGCACGCGTCAAAGGACAGAGCCGTGATCGTTGCAAGGACAGCGGCGGTCCACGTCGATATCGTTATATGACTGTGCACGTGTGCACCGGCCCTGGACGATAAAGCTCGCAGCAATTAGCGGCTGTCAAAAGTGAAGCGGGCGTTCAGAAATCCCTGCTGCGCGTGAGCCACGAGCAGCTATCCTCACGCCGCTCATGCGACGTTCATTGAGTTGCAGACCGATTGAATAGCACCAAGGACAGCGCTCATTCAAATCCTTCAAGCATCCGTTCTATGGAAATAGTGATTCATGTAACGCAATTTACGATTCACACGACGGAAAACAATAGTGTCAGTCGTGAATCGCCAGGGCATTCGTCACCGACGTAACGCCGGGAACGTCCTTCGCAATGTTGCCGGCCTTTTCGATCTGGTAATTATCCGGGACATGCCCTGCGAGCGTCACCGCACTACCTTTGACCAGAACTGTGAAGTGCGAGGTGTCGACCCCACCCTTTGTAAGCGCGCGCAGCACCTTTTTGCTGAGGGCTCCGTTCGCTTTTCTAATGTCCGACTTCGATGGAGCCGCCGTTGTGCCCGACTCCGTGGACGTGGCGGCGGACTCGTTTCCTTGCGGCCATGCGTTGATGGATGCGACAGCGATCAATGCTCCACTAGCCAGCTTGAGTGTTCTGTTTGCTTTCATGGCTTTCTCCCTTATTGACGCGGCATCCGCAGTCACGCGCCGACCCGCGCCGCGCCGCAGCCGTACCGCCAATCGCAATCTTCATCTCGGCCCGTCTGTGACGACGTCCAGACAGCACATCCGATCAGAGAGCGACGATCAGGTCTCCGGCGATCGCTGCCGGGTGTACGCCAAAAATAATTCCTCTGTGGCTTGCACGCTATTGGACTTTGGTCTCATATTCGAGCGATGTGTCAGACGAAGCATGCTGAGCAGAGCCGCGAGTGTGATGCCGAATTGGATGAAGGTGCACGCCACGAGCCCCGAAGTGATCACGCGCAGACATGCGGTCGTGTTGGCCTTCACACCTTTCCGGTTCGTGAGTCCGTGGAAGAACTGCGCGCCTAACTAGAGTTTCGTGAGCACCATCGGTCTTTAGTCCCATTGGCTTCATGCACGTGGTCGTATAGGTTGATATTCAACCGACCTTTAGGGCGGCGACATATCCACAAACTCGCACCGGAGTAGATCATGAGGATTTCAGCATTTACGGCCTCAGCCATCTTCGTTGTAGTGCTATCGAATTCGTATGTATGGGCCCAGGACAATTCAGCTAGCAATGCGCCTGCGACTACAGAGCATCCCGACGAAATCGTGCGGATGCACCAACAGGTTGCAGCAGCTAATCGTGTTTACAACAAGAAGGTAGCCGCCGCAAAGAAAGCTTTCGATGAAAAAAAGACAGCCGCCGGAAAGGAGCGTGATGCTGCAATAGCGGCAGCACACCAGGGAGTTGGAGAATAGGCCGAGTTCGGCGAGCTTTCCTGTAAGTCAATGTTCTTTCGTCAAGGAGGTCCAAATGGCGGCAGACTCCCGACACGCCGGCGAAGTGTTCGGGTGTCCCGCAGTGTTTGGGTCTCTTCGGGCGACACTGCCTTTATAAGATCCGACGTTCGGCAGACGCCTGCAGCAGCATCGCTCTCTCTCGTGCGAATGCTATTCTGTTGTGGGCAGCTACCAGGAATCCACTGCCATTCTTGCGCGGGACGGTAATCCCTCAGTGTCATCCACCATGCTGGGCGAATACATGAAAGAGGCATGACGCGACCTGGCCCGTCCGCCAGTATCGTCATGGAAGCATCCCCGGAGGATTCACATGTTGCTGTTGTCGCTGATGCGACGCGAAATTGCAGCGCCGGTCAAGCTCATCGCGAACGGCGGGGTCGCTCAGCAACCGGGCGCTTCGGTGTTCCCCATATCGAGCACACAGGGGCTGGGAGATTGCGATCCAGTCCGCGTAGGTCCCTGTGTCTGCTAGCTCCCTTGCGTAGCGCAACACCGACTCAGGCAGCTTGATTGCTGGATACCGATTTCTCATCCGTCTCACTCCTCAGGTCAATGCCCGGACAGTGCCGGTCCGTCACGCGCTGTGCGAAAGCGTTCGTGGCGTGCATGACGACGGGATCTGGCTTAGGCCAGACTCGCGCTGCATCGTCAGTGGGGCCGCGCTCGCACTCAGCCGCTTGCGCGGGACCGAAAGCCGCGCCGCGACCGTTTCCCCGGCGCGCGCGTCACGCCGCGCAATGTGGACCTGGCTGATACCCAGCATGGCGCGTAACGCTCGCCGCACAATCTGTAATGCGCCACTGAACCGCGGTGTGCGGGTTGCCGGCTCCCAGCGCCGTGACAACCTCGCGTGCAACAGCGGCAAACTCCGCGCCTTTCTTTGCCGGCATACCAACTCTGCAAGCGACTCCAGGTTCGTCTTCTCCGTCACCCGTGCCCAATGAATCTTGACGGTCTTCTCCGGCGCGCCAAGCTCGTCCTCAATTAGCTTGTTCATCCGACCCGTCAGCCCGAGTGACACCGTAGGCCTGCACGCTGTAGTTGCTTGATCCCAGCGAGCCACGCAGGGCGTTGCACACGTCCTGGGCGCAGGCGCGTTTTCCGTTATATTGCAAAACCCCGTTCTCAGCATCCCGGTTGTGTAGGAAGTTCGACATGGAACGTCAGGCCGCGCCCGGCATTGCGCTCGACCCATAACCGACCGCCGTGCGCCATGACGATGGTCCGGCTGATGGCAAGTCCAAGACCGAGCCCTCGCGGTTTGGAGGTGACGAACGGCATGAACAGCGTCTCGAAGCGGTCCGCATCCACACCCGGGCCCTCGTCTATCACCGCGATGCATACCTTGCTGCGATCGTCACTGGCACAAACCGTAACATCAATCCTGCGATGCTCCGCGCGGCAGTCGCGCACAGCATCGAGCGCGTTGAGCAGCAGGTTGACGAGCACCTGCTGGAGTTGAACGACATCACCGCGCGACCGCGGCAGCCCGTCTGCAACGCTGGCGCAAACCGTTGCACCGCGCGCTTGCGTCTCGCGACGCAACAGTCGAATGACTTCACGCACGAGGCTGCCCAGGTCAACCAGACTCGTTGCGGTTGGTTCGCCTTTGGCGGACCGACGCATCTTGCGGACGATGGCGTGCGCACGCTCGCTGTCGGCAACAACGTCCGCTAACAACTCGCGCAGGTCGCCGAGAGCCGGTGGCATTTGCGCGAGAAACCGCTGTGCCGCCTGGGCATTGCTGAGAATGGCGGTGAGCGGCTGATCGACTTCGTGGCCCAGCGCGGCAGCCAGGTCGCCGAGATCCGCCGTGCTCGTGCGCAGCGGGATGCCTTCCAGGTCGCCGCGCGCCAGCACATCCGTTGCATCCACTCCTTGCGGCTCAATAACGATCACCACCCGCGGCTCCGGTTCGATCGCCAGCGAAGCAGACATGCTGACCTGAGCCTGAAGTTCTCTTCCGCTCTTTGTGCGCGCAACGGCCGACCACGTAGTGCTTTGAGACAAACCTTGCAGGACCCTCTCTGCGGCAAACGAAATCGGGCGGTTGTCGCGGGGCGAAGGAACGAGAATTGACTCGATTTGCATACCCGACATTTCATCGAGCGCGTAACCAAGTACCTGGGTCGCCCTTCCATTGGCCCAGACAACGTGATGAGACTTATCGAGTACCAGCGCGACCGCGGGCACCACCTCAAGAATGCTATGCAGGCTCTGCGCGAGGAGATCTTGTGGGTCGGATAACGCCTGATGTCTCTTCTGCATCGTCGGCTTCACCGCGTGTCTCAGGCCGGATCGTGTCATCCGTATCAACCACTCACGCAAAGCGGCAACCGCACGCGGTGTCATCGAGTCAGTCACAGTGAGCTTTTCGTTTCTCATGTTTCTCCCGATACACCGGTCCGTGAAATGACCGCCTTGGGCACCTTGAAAGTGTACCAATAGGTCCACAAGCCAACACCAGGGTAAGCCATGAGAAATGTACTGCTCGGTTCATAACCTTAGGGACTATTATCGTTCAATGGAAAAGCGGCAAAAGACGACCAATCGTCGAGGTCGGCGATCGCGCCAGGAAATCCTCGACGCGGCATCGCGTGTGATGTCCGCTTACGGTTATGCCGGCACTTCAATGTCCGCCCTTGTCAATGCAACCGGCATCCCGAAGAGTGCGATCTACCATCACTTTGGCTCTAAAGCCGGACTCCTGGCCGAAGTGATGGCTCAGGGGGCCCGGGGCTTTTTCGCAGCCATGCAGGAAGCTCACCGGAATCCACCTGAAGATGGCACACCGCGTGAGCGGCTAGGCTGGTACCTCAAAAAGGCGGGCGAGGTGTTTAAGACTCGGGAAAACTTCCTGCGATTGATGCTCGTCCTGGTCATGAGCAACGAGGCCGCGGAACCTGAAGCTCTGCGGATGGTTATCAAAGTCCGCAACGAGGGCCGCGGCTATATGCGAGAGTTGGTCCAGAACGCTTTCAGCGTTCAGGACGACACCCGGGCATCAGAGGTCGTCGACGACGTTGCTCACTTTGGCATGCTTGGCTTTGACGGTGCCTTTATTTCCTTGCAGTCTGGCGACGAAAGATCAATGGACACGCAAATGGAACAACTCACCGACGCCATGATCGCACTCGGCGAGGCGCGGGTTGCATCCTTGAAGAGCGCTCGCTCCCGCGCCGAAAACGCGGTCAGAATCGTGCGTAGCCATTCCCGGAAATCGAAGACAGTATCATCTGAATGAAAAGGACGCACGGGAGCGATACGTTAAGAGCTATCGGCGTAAGATTATGAGCGCACAGGTTTTGTGGCAAAAGGCGACCTTACTCAGAATCGCACACAGTGCGATCAACGCGCTCTCTTAGCGGCCAATTTCTGCGCTAGCATGGGAGTTCGATCAGCATGCAGACGCCGACGGCCATTACGCCCGGAGGCTGTCATTGCTATGACCTCCCCAACATCTTCCGAGCGGGCGGCGTCGCCTATCTCGCATGAAACCGCACCCCGTAGCGGGTCGCAACGCGGCCGCTAACTGCTATTCACGCATGCCAACGCGGGGCCATTTCAAATGGCGGTTTCTCCACTGAAAGCAGCCGTAGATTTGCCAATTGCATCTCCGTTTGCGGCCGCAGGCCTCCGGTTCCGGCAAGTATTGGTCCGATAATCATTCGATTGATCGGTTCGGTCATCCTGAAAGGCCATTCGGTGCTTCGATGTAAATGGTGAGAAACGGGAGTAACTGAGGCGTACCTGGTCTCACAAAGCGGTGTCGTCCACTTTGCTGCCGGAGAAAGACATGACCGGCGTTCATACAAATCGGTCTTGCATACCCCTCGAAATACCGCTCCTTACTTTCCGCGCAATTCTTGTATTTCCAGAACACACGCCAGCAGTAGCGACTTCTACCAAAAGCTTTGCCCTATTGGACCAAGGTCCTATTGTGAGCCGTGTCGTTCCCTAGCAGATTTGAAACGCGATCAGGCGCGCTTTCCATTTTTGCTTCAGGAAATTCGCGCACTCCTCACACAAGAAAGCGCTTTCACTGGTCGGTGCAACGCGAGTCTGCGGCGCGACCGGCTTGTACCGGAGACCATCCATGTCCGATTCGACGTCCACGCCTCGTGCCGCCCCGACACCCGAAAGCGCCGCGACGCCCGCCTCAGCGAACAAGCTGCGCCTCGGCGCGCTCACTGCCCTCGTCGTAGGCTCGATGGTGGGCGGCGGCATCTTTTCACTGCCACAGAACATGGCGGCCAGTGCGGATGCCGGCGCCGTGCTGATCGGCTGGACAATTACCGCGGTCGGCATGCTGATGCTTGCATTCGTGTTCCAGGCGCTAGCCTTGCGCAAGCCCGAACTCAACGGCGGGGTCTATGCATTTGCGAAGGCTTCAGTAGCGGAACCTTCACGGCCGACTTCTGGGGTCAACTGAACCCCAATCTCGGCAGCGTGACGAACCAGGTTCGCAACATGATGCTCGTGACTGGCGTGACTTTCTATTGAGCACTGAGGGGAAAACGTATTGGCGCACGCTCACTTCCCGCAGAGCGGGAACGTCACTGATGCGGATCTGCTCCGTGGAATACATCCGCCACAAGCCACATCGACTTCCTCAGTGGCGCGCACGTGCTGCCCGACACATACACGACGCCAACCAGACAACTTGCTGGGAAACGCGGTGCTCGTGGGCATTCTCTCTCCAGAATCTAGCAGGCCAGTGGCTGTCCGATCCTGAAATCGATCGTCCGGCAGACCGGTATCGTATGAGTCTCGGCAGGAGATCGCCATGCCCACCTATGTTTCTCTTTCCCTACTTCTATTGCCGTTTCTCGGTGCCGGCTGCAATACCCCATCCATTCCCCTTGGCAAGCCGGTCAACATTTCGATCGCCCTCGAGCAAGCCCTCAAGGGCTCATGCAACTTCAGCAATGAACAGGCAGCTCAGAGGCAGGCCCGGGGTGTCGATGCCTACTCATCATGGAGAACCGGCCAGGTTGCTTAAGAATGCGTGCACTGCCGTTACATCGGACTCTTCACACGTCACGGATGTGTGTCGCTCTGTCCTTGCTCCTGCTACCCGGCCTCGTGATTGCCCAGACGACCCCAGCGCGATCTTCGATCAACACTGTGATCGGCGGCAATGTAAAGCAGCACGCGGACGCTGTGCTCGCGATCATGAGCTACACGACGGTCCCGGACGTCACGACCAGCAATCTGTCGGTCAATAACGGCCTGACCGGTAATCCCGGCTTCGGGCAGACGCAATTCGGCGGCGGCTTCACGCTCAGCAGGTCGTTTCCGTTGTACATGGAGGGCACGCTCGCCTACAGCCGCTACGATCCGATTTTCATCGCCACGGATGGCGCCCAGCAGCGTGCGGTGCCCACCAAGTGGAACACCTTCAGCGGCACGGTCGGCCTGGGCTGGGATTTCCGCATCACCGACGAACTGGCATTCCGCCCGATCCTGAACGGTACGATCGGGCGCGTGTCGAGCGACCTGAAGGTGGGGCAGACGCTGTTCAATCACGTCACCGACAGCAACCTGCAGTTCCTCGAGAACGGCTCGCTCGATGCCTACGGCTATGGCGGCTCCCTGATGCTCGACTACGAGCACTACCGCGAAAACTACGAAATCGACGCCGAATTGCGGGCGACCGATATCTACCTGCGCAGTTTCGGCGGTTCATCGCAGGCCGTTCAGGGCTCGGCCACGGCCCAGCAAGTGAGCCTATGGACACGCTGGCGCGCGCCCACCGGCTGGCATGCGCTGGACCGGCCAGTCCGCTATGTGCTCGAAGCCGCTTACTCGCACTATTTCGGCGACAGCGCCGGGGTGCTGGGTTTCAACGACCTCACGTCGCTGGGAGTCGGCCTCGAACTCGATAGCAGCAGGTATCCCGTCATCGTCACCCGCACGCGCGCGATGGTGCGCTACGTGTTCGGTCGCAACGTGCACGGCGTGTCGTTCGGATTCGCGATGAGTTTCTAGCGGGTCCGACGAGCCGACCGCAAGGTCCAGCGCGGTAAAAAGTGCAGCGCCGGGCTGCTATCGGACTTTGGTCCCATTGGTTTTGCCCGCTTGACCGGGTACGGTAAGACTCCGAAGACGATCGAACGTCGCCGTGCACGCAATTTGCCCGGCAGTCAATCATTAAATGTCTTGTCAGGATCGCCCTCCTGGAAACAGGTTCGCTCATGTCGATGGCATTCGTTATGGAAGTCGGAGGCTACCGCTTCTCGAGCGTTCAACGTCTGACGCGCATTTTGCCTTCTCTCGTCGCCGCAAAAACACAGGGCGTCGCACTGCAGCACGCGAGGCACTGATTTTCTCGAGGGGGAAAAGAGTCACTTCTAATGTCTGCTGCGCGAACGCACCCGACTACGCGGCACCGTACTGGTGGCGACCTTCCTGAAGGATGTCCATGAACGCGTTCATGCGGCGTCAATCTGGCCACGCCCGGCCTCTTTCCGCGCCGAATACTCTCGGGGCTGTAGCTGCTCCGTCGCATACACCAAGGATGGGCGGAACGGCAGGACGAACCACACGGCGTGCTCGCGCATGCATGATGCTGATTGGCATCCTCGCGCTGCTGCCAGCATGGGTCAGCGCGGCCGCAGCAGCGCCCTTGCCTGCCCCGCTGCAAAGCAGCATCACCGCTATGACGGGTGCCTCTACACAGCCGCCCTCGGCGCCACAGGCCGCTTCTGCACCTTCGCCCGCCAGTCAGGCAGAACTTACGCGTTCGCTGAACACCCTGATCGTCACGCTTGAGAATGAGAAAGGGCGCGAAGCGCTTATCGCCCAGTTGAAGGGACTCCGCGACGGGACACAAGCTCCGGCACCCGTTGCGGCGTCGGCGCAGACTAATGGCGCTCTTCTCGGCGTGATCGCATCGGGCATTGCGTCGGTCGAAACGAATCTGAACGAAGGCCGGACACCGCTGCACTTCTGGGCGGCACGTTTTGCTTCGGCCGCTAGCGAACTGCGAGCCCTGGTCATGGGCGGGAGGGGCGAGACACTCGGCCAGGCTTTGCTCGGCATCGCCTCGACGCTTGCGGGGTGGGGCGCGTATGCCGCGCTGCTAGTCCACTTGCAGCGGCGCGTGCTTGCGCACTATGGCCGGGACGTCACACTAGCTGCGGATCCGAGTTTCGTGGACCTGTTGAGCTTCACGCTGCGCAAGACAGGGCCATGGATCATCGCGTTCGTAGCGGTCCTGCTGTTTGGGCAGAGCATGCCCGAAGCCATTGGCCGTACGCTCGGACTCGTGATCGCCTACGCGATCGTCGTGGGTATAACCTTCCGGGTGCTCTGCGTGGTCGTGATTTCGGCCTTTAGCACGGCACACCGGCGTGTCGCAGTGCGGCAGTTGTTGGCGGGCGGCCTCTTGCCGATCTTCGCGATAGGGGCATTCGGCGCGCTCGGCGACGCAATGGCCGACCCTGACGTGACGCGCATTGTCGGCCCGAATGTTGCCGGCATCGTGTCGAGCTTCGCAAACATGGCGGCGGCCGTTTTGAGCGGTTACTTCGCGCTTGCATACCGCCGCCCCGTCACGCATCTGATTCGCAATCGACCTTATTCGCGAAGACGCGACCACAAACTTGCCACCGAAGCGCTCGATATCCTCGCCTCGCTGTGGCACATCCCGATACTGCTGATTGCAGTCGCTTCGGTCGTCGCCACCATTGCTGGACGCAGCGACGAGGGCAACGTATGGCAGCCGTCGCTGCTCAGCGCGCTGTTGCTCGTGCTCACGCTGTTTGCGTCGGTGCTGCTGCCGCACCTGACGCGTCGAATGGACAGCCGCGCCGAGCGCCGCGCGCCACACCTGATGCGGCTCCTGCGCTTTGCCAGTTCGCTGCTCGTTCTCGTGATGTGGCTCGCGTACATTCGATTCGAACTGGTTCTGTGGAGTGGCCCGATTGCAAGGCTGGTCAAACGAAGTGCGATGACACCCGGTTTCAGACATGCGCTTTTTACAGTCATCGCGACCGTTTTCGGCGCATGGTTCGTCTGGATTCTCGTCGACACGGTCATTCTCGAGGTTCTAGGCCCGAGCAGTTCACGCAACAAGGCACTGGAGCCCGGCGTTCGTGCGCGTACGATGTTGCCGCTGGTGCGCAATGCAACCCTTGCGACGGTGGCAACCCTGGCCGCCATCATCGGCGCGGCCAGCCTGGGCATCAATCTGACGCCCCTGCTCGCGGGCGCAGGCGTAATCGGTCTTGCATTCGGCTTCGGGGCGAAATCGCTCGTCACTGACCTGATCACGGGGCTCTTCATCATCGTCGAGGAGACCATCTCCGTCGGCGACTGGATCGACGTCGATGGCGGCCATGCGGGCATCGTCATGGATCTGACGATCCGCACGGTCCGGTTACGCGACGGGCAGGGCGCGGTCCACACGATTCCGTTTTCGCAGATCAAAATCGTGAAGAACCTGTCCCGCGACTTCGCCAACGCCGTCTTCGAAGTAAGAGTGCCGTTCTCTGCTGACATTGATCAAGTCACGCGCATCATCGCGGAAGTGGGCACGGATTTGATCGAAGACTATCGCTTCCGCGACGAGATACTCGCGCCGATCGAGGTGTGGGGGCTCGAGCGCTTCGACACCAACTGGCTAGTGGTGAAAGGGCAGATCAAGACTCGACCGCTGCAGCAGTGGAGCATCTCCCGCGCGTTCAACGCAAGGCTCAAGCTTAAGATGAATGCGGCCGGCATCGAGATCCCATTGCCGCAAATGCAGCTTCATACGTCGTCGGAAGAGATCAACCTGTCGCTGCAAACCGACGATCTCCCCTACGGAGAGGGTCCGCAAGCGGCAAGCGCAGGCAGTGCGGCCCCGCCCCGGCCGGATAGCGCTGCCCTACCGGAACTCCACGTACTGCGGCAGCCGCCCCCTCCCGGGAAACCTGGCGGCCAGGCTGTTTCTGCATCGTCAACCGCTCCCCGTCGCGAGGGTGAGATCCGTAATTGAGGCGAGCCTGGCGGTGAAGATTTCCTGCCCAACGTGACGGTGGTGAAGGGCTGGCCACCCTCCCCGCCTTGACAGTACAGTCAGCACGTACATCGATATCCGAACTGATGCCGGCAGGCGAGGAGGTCATCGCAAAGCGAACCCTGGCAGCTTTCCCCGATAAGAACTTGCTGCGTGCCTGGCTGCGCGGCACGCCCCAAGGACGTCAGTACAGATTTCATTTGCAAATCCGTTTTTGCAGCGCGCCGCGCACCTAGACCATATTTGTTTGCAACGAGGGAATTGCGAGGAAGAACGAATTCATACAAACAGTGACTTAGCCATTTGCGTCAGGACACGTTTTGTTTTCAAACATCCACCAAGCCCTCCACGATCGTGATCTGCGCCCGGCAATGTCCATCGCGCTTCTGTTTGGCGGCCTGATACTCCGGCGAGTGATAGCAGTCGAGCGCCGTTTGCATGTCCCTGAAGCGCATCACGACGTGCCGCTCGAACGACTCGCCTTCCAGCACCTCCGACGCGCCGCCGCGCGCGAGAAACACCGCGCCGTACTTGTTGAACGCCTGCGGTGCGATGTCCGTGTAGCCCTTGTATTTCGCCGCGTCGAGCACGGTTACGTGGGCGATCCAATATGCAGCCATATCTCCTCCTTCTAAATCCGGAATGGTTTGCGCAATGCCTGCCGCTTCCTTGATGGTCTGACAAACCGCGCGCTGCGTGTTTTTGGCGTCGCTGCTCGCCGTCAAATCCCTCGCAAAAAACGCCCTTCTCCCTGCCCGACGCGGCTTCCTCCGACGCCGCGGGTTAACACTCATGGCATGCCGTAACATGGTATACCACAATGCCTCACACATCCAACCCACGCAGGAAGCTGCCATGAGCCTGATTCGCAAATCCATCCTCCATGTCGAGACCGTCTTCGTCGACGGCGACAAGGTCGCCGCGAAGCCGCTGAAAATGATCGGCGCGGCCGCCGTGATCAAGAACCCGTGGGCGGGCCGCGGTTATGTGGAAGACCTGTCGCCGGAGATTCGTGCGCTCGCGCCGCAACTGAGCGAGCACCTGACCAGGCTGATCATCGACGAAGCCGGTTCCGGCGAAGCGGTCGAAGCGTTCGGCAAGAGCGCGATCGTCGGCCTTGCGGGCGAGATCGAGCACGCGTCCGCGCTGATCCACACACTGCACTTCGGCAACACGTATCGCTCGGCCGTCGGTGCGAAGTCGTATCTGGCGTTCAACAACACGCGCGGCCCCGCCAATGCGCCGCTGCTGATCCCGATGATGGACAAGAACGACGAAGGCCGCCGTTCGCACTATCTGACGCTGCAGTTTGCGATTGCGGACGCGCCGGCCGCGGACGAACTCGTGATCGCGATTGGCGCTGCTACAGGTGGCCGTCCGCATCACCGCATTGGCGATCGCTACAAAGACCTCGCAGAGCTCGGAAATGACGTCAAGAACCCTGCAGCTGTCAAATAAGCGCGTCGCGCACTATCTGGAGCAGGGCAGCGGCGAACCGCTGGTGCTGATCCACGGCGTGGGCATGCAGGCGCACGCGTGGTATCCGCAGATCGAAGCGCTGTCGCCCGAGTTCCGGGTGATCTCGGTCGATATGCCCGGCCACGGTCGAAGCGATCCGCTCGAACCGGGCGCCGGCTTGCAACAGTTCGTCGAGTGGGCAGCGAGTTTCATCGAGGCGCTGGATATGGGCCCCGTCAATCTGGCCGGTCACTCGATGGGTTCGCTGATCGCAGCGGGCGTCGCAGTCACGCGGCCCGATCTGGTCAAGCGCGTCGCCGTGTTGAACGGTGTGTACCGGCGCACCGCGCAAGCGCGCGATGCCGTGCTGCGTCGCGCGGCCGAACTACACTCGGGCGCCGTCGATGTGGCAACACCGTTGCAGCGCTGGTTCACGGCCGAGGAATCGCAACGCGTTGCCGCGCAACGGGTCGAGTCGTGGCTGAAGTCGGTGGACCTGTGTGGCTACGCGACCGCCTATACGGCCTTCGCGAACGGCGACGACGTATATGCCGACGGCTGGAACACAATCGCCCGCCCTGCTCTCGTGCTCACCGGTTCCGGCGATCCGAACTCGACCCCGGCGATGGCCAGACAGATGGCGCAAGCCGCCCGTCACGGCCACGCGGTCGTGATCGACAACGAGCGACACATGGTGAATCTGACCGCGCCTCGCGAAGTCAATCGCGCGCTGCGTGCCTGGTTGCAGACGACGCCGCAGACGCAAGACCACGAATTGGAAGTGTGAAATGAGCCAACAGACGAGCCAGCAAGTTTGTCAGGCAGTTAGCCAGGAAGCCGCGAAAATCAACACACGCGAGCTGCGCGACGCGTTCGGCGCGTTCATGACCGGCGTGACGATCGTGACCACCGCGAGTGACGACGGCAAGCCGCTCGGCTTCACCGCCAATTCGTTTTCGTCCGTTTCGCTCGACCCCGCATTGCTGCTAGTGAGCATCGCGAAGACGTCGAGCAATTATCAGACGTTTTCCACCAGCGGGCACTTCGCGATCAACATCCTCGCGGAAGGGCAAAAAGATCTGTCCAACACGTTCGCGCGGCCGAGCGACGATCGCTTCGCCAACGTGGCATGGCATCTGAGCCAAAACCGCAACCCGCTGATCGACGACGTCAGCGCGTGGTTCGACTGCACGACGCACGCGGTGATCGACGCGGGCGACCATGCGCTGATCGTCGGCAAGGTCGAGGCGTTCCATTCGGCCGGCTGCGCGGGTCTCGGCTACTACCGCGGCGGCTATTTCACGCCGGCCAGAGTGTCGGCCGAAGTCATCGCGGGCCCGAAGGTGATCGTCAGCGCGATCATCGCGCGCGACGACAAAGTGCTGCTCGTCAAAACAGCAGACGACAAATGGGGACTCCCGTCGAAACAGATCGGCAACGAAGGCGCCGACAAGGCACTCGCCGAGATCTTCGAGAAGTACCAGCCCGACGCATCGGCAAGCTTCATCTATTCGACCTACAACAACACCGAAACCCAATACCAGTACATCTCGTTCCTGTGCAGCGCACCGGATGAACTCGCCGCTTCGGGTCACGCTTCGGGCAAATTCATCAGCCTCGACGACATCGACACGCAAGCGTTGCAGGACAGCGCGTTGGCCAGCATGCTGCACCGCTACCGCAAGGAAAGCCAGTTGAAGAGCTACGGGTTGTACTTCGGCGACCATAGCAACGGCACAGTCCGCCCGCTTCATTCCTGAAAGGTCACATCATGCGATTTTCCCTCTTCGTTCACATGGAGCGCGTCTCCGAGCAGACCAGTCAGAAGCAGCTGTATGACGAAATGGTCGAGCTTTGCCAGATTGCCGATCGCGGCGGCATGCACGCTGTCTGGACCGGCGAGCACCACGGCATGGACTTCACGATCGCGCCGAATCCGTTCATCAATCTCGCGGACCTCGCCAACAAGACGAAGCACGTGAGGCTCGGCACCGGCACGGTGGTGGCGCCATTCTGGCACCCGATCAAGCTGGCCGGCGAAGCCGCGATGACAGACATCATTTCGAACGGCCGGCTGGAGTTGGGCATCGCGCGCGGCGCGTATTCGTTCGAATACGAACGCCTGCATCCGGGGCTCGACGCGTGGGGCGCGGGTCAACGCATGCGCGAACTGATCCCGGCCGTGAAAAAGCTCTGGGAAGGCGATTACGCGCACGGAGGCGAATTCTGGAAATTCCCTGCCACGACGTCTTCGCCGCTGCCGCTGCAGCGCCCGCACCCGCCAATCTGGGTGGCCGCGCGCGACCCGAACAGCCACGAGTTCGCGGTGTCCAACGGTTGCAACGTGCAGGTGACGCCGCTGCATCTGGGCGACGAAGAGGTCGAGAAGCTGGTTGGCCACTTCAACGCCGCGTGCGAGAAGTTCAGCAACCTGCCGCGCCCGCAGATCATGCTGCTGCGTCACACGTATGTGGCGAGCAGCGAAAACGACGCGCAGATCGCCGCCGACGAAGTGAACACGTTCTACAACTACTTCGGCGCGTGGTTCAAGAACGAGAGACCGGTAAGCCGCGGCATGATCAAGACGCTGAGCCCGGAAGAGATCGCTGCTCATCCGTTCTATACGCCCGCGGCGATGCGCAAGAACAACGTGATCGGCACGCCCGAGGAAGTGATCGCGCGCCTGAGGGCATACGAGGCACTCGGCTTCGACGAGTACTCGTTCTGGATCGACACGGGCATGAGCTTCGAGCGCAAGAAGGCATCGCTCGAACGCATGATCAACGACGTGATGCCTGCATTCCGGTAAGGGGCCGACGCCATGGATTCACATTTTCAGCTGTATATCGACGGACAGTTCGAACCCGGCGCCGCCACGTTCGCGAGCGTGAACCCGGCCACCGGCAAAGCATGGGCGCAGATGCCCGAAGCGCGCACCGAGCAGGTCAACCGCGCGGTCGAGGCGGCCAATCGCGCGCTCACCGATTCCGCGTGGGCCGGCCTCACCGCGTCGGCGCGCGGCAAGCTGCTGTACAAACTGGCCGGGCTCGTCGAGAAGGCTGCGCCGCGACTCGCTGAAATTGAAACGAACGATACCGGCAAGATCATTCGCGAGACCTCCAGCCAGATCGCCTACGTCGCCGAGTATTACCGCTACTACGCCGGCATCGCCGACAAGCTCGAAGGGAGCAGCATTCCCGTCGATAAGCCGGACATGCAGGTGTGGCTCGAACGGCAGCCCGTCGGCGTGGTCGCCGCGATCGTGCCGTGGAACAGCCAGTTGTTCCTGTCCGCCGTCAAGCTCGGACCGGCGCTCGCCGCCGGTTGCACGGTCGTGCTCAAGGCGTCCGAGGAAGCGCCGGGGCCGCTGCTCGAATTCGCGAAGCTGGTGCACGAAGCCGGCTTCCCGCCGGGCGTCGTCAATGTGATCACCGGCTTCGGGCCGGAATGCGGCGCGGTACTCAGCAGCCATCCGAAGGTCGACAAGGTTGCGTTCACGGGCGGCCCGGAAACTGCGCGGCACATCGTGTCGAATACATCGAACAACCTCGCGAAGGTGTCGCTCGAACTGGGCGGCAAGTCGCCCTTCATCGTGTTCGCCGATACCGATATCCAGAGCGCCGTGAACGCGCAGGTCGCGGCCATCTTCGCGGCGAGCGGCCAAAGCTGCGTGGCGGGCTCGCGGCTGCTGATCGAAGACTCCGTGAAAGAGCGGTTTCTCGCCCTGCTGGTGGAGCGTGTATCGCGCATCCGCGTGGGTTCGCCCAACGAGATGTCGACCGAGTACGGACCGCTTTGCACCGAGAGGCAACTGCGCAACATCGAGAAGGTCGTCGCGAACTCGGTACGCCAGGGCGCCAGGGTACTCGCCGGAGGCAACGCGCTCGCGCGCGACGGCTACTACTACGCGCCGACGATTCTCGACTGCACCGGCGTAAGCAACGCCGACAGCATCACGACGGAGCTGTTCGGGCCGGTTCTTTCGGTCGATACGTTCACCACCGAGCAGGAAGCGATCGACAAGGCGAACAGCACCGCCTACGGTCTCGCCGCGGGTATTTTCACCACCAGCCTGACTCGCGCGCATCGCGTGTCGAAGCGCGTACGCTCGGGGATCGTGTGGATCAACACCTATCGCGCGGTGTCGCCGCTGGTGCCGTTCGGCGGCTTCGGCCTGTCTGGCCACGGCCGCGAAGGCGGCTTGGCCGCGGCGCTCGAATACACGACGACGAAGTCGGTATGGCTGCGCACCTCGGACGAACCGATCAGCGATCCGTTCGTGATGCGCTGAGTCCAACGCGCGGTCCATTCGCCGCTGCACCGTTTCAAAGCCGTAGAGCGCAATGCCATGTCACGTCTATCGAACGTGGCATCGCGCACGCCTGCGCGATAAAGATGGAGACACTATGAAAGACCAGTCGAACGACAACAGCGTTCTGGCCATTGAAAGCAACTCGATCGAGTACGTCGCTCCGTCGGATCGGCACGGCAAACCGGTCGATCTTTTCACCCTGTGGTTCTGCACGAACGTCGCGCCGCTCGCGGTGATTTCCGGTGCGACTTCCGTACTCGTCTTTCACCTCGATGTGGTGAGCTCGATTCGCGATCGCCGCCGGCCAGTTCTTCGGCGCGGTCTTCCATGCGCTGACCTCCGCGCAAGGTCCGCTCGTCGGCGTGCCGCAGATGATTCAAAGCCGCGCGCAGTTCGGCCGTTATGGCTCGCTGCTCGTGGTCGGTTTCACCACGCTGATTTACCTCGGCTTCTTCGTCTCGAACATCATCCTCGCGGGCAAGACGCTGCACACCGCTGTCCCTGCGGTACCGGTGGCGCTTGGCACCGTGCTCGGCGCGATTCTCGCCACGCTGGTCGGCGTTATCGGC
The DNA here is from genome assembly GCF_046543485.1 of Paraburkholderia sp. EG304. Lineage (NCBI taxonomy): Bacteria > Pseudomonadati > Pseudomonadota > Betaproteobacteria > Burkholderiales > Burkholderiaceae > Paraburkholderia > Paraburkholderia sp. EG304. Next base: position 97,098 of record NZ_JBKGUA010000014.1, read on the forward strand.
TATCACTTCATCCACCGCTTCAACAAGGTGGGCGCATGGTTCATGGGCGGCGCGCTGCTGATCGGCATGATCATGATGGCGCCTGGTCTCGACGCGCGAATTCTTCAGCAAGGCCATTTCGATCTGTCGAACTGGTTCGCGATGTTCGGACTTTGTGCCGTCTGGCAGATCAGCTTCGCTCCCTACACGTCCGACTATTCGCGCTACCTTCCGGCCACCACCGGCTTTATGAAGACCTTCGCGTTCACGTATTTCGGCACGTCGCTCGGCACGATCTTCGCGTTCCTGTTCGGCGTACTTGCGATCAGCACCAGCCACGCCACCGATGCGATGCAAGCCATCCGCACGCAAACCGGCCTGTTCGGCTACGTGCTGATCTTGCTGTTCCTGGTCAATATCATCGGCCACAACGGCATGAATCTGTATGGCGGCGTGTTGTCGTTCATTACCGCCGCGCAAACGTTCCGTCCAAACTGGGTGCCGGGCCGCAACGTTCGCATCATCGTGTCGACGGTGCTGCTGGTTTCGTCTACCGTCACTGCGTTGTGGGCTTCGAGCAACTTTATCGCGATCTTCCTCACCGCGATCTTCGCGATGCGAATCGTGCTCGCGCCATGGGTAGCGATCAATCTCGTCGACTTCTACCTGATCAGCAACCGGCGCTACCGCGTGTCGGAAATCATCAGCAGTAACGGCGGCGTGTACGGTTCGTTCAATTTCAAGGCCATCGCGATTTACATCTTCGGCATCGCGGTTCAGGTGCCGTTCATGGAGGAGAGCTTCTTCCACGGTCCGTGGGCATCGATCATGGGCGGCGCGGACGTCTCGTGGATCGTCGGACTGGTGGCGACGGCAGTGACCTACTACCTGTTTGCATCGAACGACGGTTCGCGCGCCCGCCATACTGCTCCGGCAGGTGTTCCCGCTTCCGAGTGAGCGGACCCTGCCTTCGACACCGCCGCCCTCCCTACGAGCCCATTGCGCGTCGCCATTCCCGCGACGCGCGCCATCACATCAACGATCCCGTCACGCAGGCGAGCTTTCGGTGTTCAGCTTCGACACCGCACCCGTCTGCTCGTCGTAGCGGTAGCCTTGTTTCTCGAGGTGAGCGGTGATCGTTTCGACGATCACTTGCTGCTGGATCTCCTTGCGCAGCAATTCATGCTCCGGCTTGACCTGACTGAGTTCGGCGGAAAGCCGGCGGCTCAAGGTCGCTTCGCCTGCGCCGCGGGCAAGAACGACCACCATTTTTTCATTCGCCTGAGTCAGTTGCTGCTTCAGTGCGTTCGAGTAGTCGGACCATTTCCTGACGGTCTCCCGTGCTTCGGCAATCGCGGCGGCATGCGCTTCCGCGTCGCGCGACATCTGCGCCTTCAGTGCTTCGAGTTCCTGCGAGTCGACACCCGCCGACGACGCCGATTCCACGTCCTCGGCCTTCTCGCTCGCCGCCGCGCTTTCGGCCAGTTCGGCCGCGCGCTGCTGCTCCGCGTCGGCACGTTCCTGCGCTTCGGACAAGCTGGCCGACAACCGCGCGATTTCGGAGGCGTCCGCATCGCGCTCATCGCTCAGGGTGGCGATTTGCGTCTGGGCATTCTGCAATTCGAGCGCGGCGGCATCCCGTTCGGCCTGCGCGCCCGCGATCTCTTCGCGTCGAGCCGCATGCGCTTCCTGCTCGGCCTGCAGCTCCGCGCGAATCGCTTCGAGCTCGCTCTGAAGACGAGCGACCGCTTCGGCATGCTCCGCTTCCTGCGCCGCGCGCTCTGCTTCGCCTACAGACGTTTCGACAACCGGCTCAGCCGACTCGCTCGCCACCTCGCCCTCGCCTGCGGCATCGCTCCCGTCGCCCGCAATCGCTCCACGCCCGGCGGCCTGTTCCGCGCGCTCCAGTTCCGCTTCGAGGTGCGAAACGCGCTCGGCCAGCTCCTGTGCGCGCTTCTCGGCTGCGTCGGTGCGTTGCACCGCGAGCGCGATGTCCTCTTCCAGCCCGGCCACGGCATCGACCTTCTCGTCGTAGGCTCGGGTCATCTTGTCCAGCTGGACTTGCAGCGCATCCAGTTCCTGGACGGTGGTTTGCAGTTCGGCGAGCGCTTCGTCGCGCTCGTTGCTGGCGTCTTCGACACGCTGGCGCATCGCGGCGAGGCGTCGCGCCACCGAGCGTTCCGCTTCGTCCTGCGCCGACGTCCACAGCCGGTCGAGCGCTTCGCGCATGGTGTCCGTCACGGTTTCCGGCAAAGCAGGACGTTCGACGACCTGCGGCACCCGCGCGGCGCGCGTTTCGCGCCACTTGCGCAATGCCGCGGACACCGCGACCACCGAACCGCTATGGACTTCGGACCAGATGGCTACGGGGGACACCTTTTGGCCCTCGTCGGCCATCCGGTTTGCGATTTCAGCTACGAGTTCGTCCGTGATCGTAATGTTGCTTGACATGTCTGCCTCGACAAAGTGCACGTGGTGACGAATACCGTTTCGTCGTCCGGGAGGCAGCCGCACGCTGGGACTCGCCTCGTATAGCCACCAATTGTCGGCTACCTGGCTGGCGGCCAATCGGTCGAAAAGCCGAGGTTACGGGGAGGTATTCACGGGATTGGCGCGCGGCCTTGCGGCGTCCGATCCGCGTGATACGACGAACGCACGAGCGGCCCCGCCACCACTTCGACGAACCCCATCTTCAAACCTTCATCGCGCAGCATGTCGAAAGTCGCGGGCGGCACATATCGCCGCACCGGCATGTGATACCGCGACGGCGCGAGATACTGACCGATCGTCAGCACGTCGACGTCGTGCGCGCGCAGATCGCGCATCGTCGCGAGCAATTCGCCGTCGGTCTCGCCGAGGCCGGCCATTAGCCCGGATTTGGTCAATACCGCCGGGTTCTGGCGTTTCGCGCGCGACAGCAGTTCGAGCGAGCCGCGATAGTCCGCGCCGGCCCGCGCCGCCCGATACAGCGACGGCACCGTCTCGATGTTGTGATTGAAGACGTCCGGCCACGCCCCGGACAGCGCATCGAGCGCGCGCTCGATGCGCCCGCGAAAATCCGGCGTCAGGATTTCGACGCGAATTCCCGGTACGCGCTCGCGCACGAGCTTGATACAGCGCGCGAAGTGCGCGGCGCCGCCGTCGCGCAGATCGTCGCGGTCCACCGATGTAATCACGACGTAGCGCAGCCCGAGCGCCGCGACGGCGTCGGCGAGCCGCGCGGGCTCGTCGTCGTCGAGCGCTTGCGGCCGGCCATGCGCGACGTCGCAGAACGCGCAGCGCCGCGTGCAGATCCCTCCCATGATCATGAATGTCGCGGTGCGCTGCGCAAAACACTCGCCGATGTTCGGACACATCGCCTCCTCGCAGACCGAATGCAACTTGTGCTCGCGCAGCACCGCCGCCACGCCCGCGACGGTTTCGCTCATCATCGGCCGAGCATGCAGCCAGGGCGGCTTCGGCAAGACGGCCGCATGGTCCGCCGGCACGATCTTGACCGGAATGCGGGCGAGCTTGTCGCGATTGCGCTTGCCATGCTGGCCAAGCGCCGTGAAGCTGTCGGTAGGAGAAGCGGCGTCCATCGCGGTTATCCGAAGAACTCGTTGAGCAGGCGGTTCACGTCCGATGCAGCCTCCATCTGCACCATGTGCCCCTTGCCGTCGATCACGTGCACGCGCACCTGCGCAGGCAGCCCTTGCGCGTGCGCGGCCGGAATGATCTGGTCCTGCGCGCCCCAGATCACCAGCGTGCGCGGCGCGAGCGTGTCGAGCCGGTCGCGATAGACGCGGCTTTGCACCCCGCCTTCGAACTCGGACGCGGCAATCTTGCGCAGCGCGTCGTTCACGCCTTCGAGCCGCTTGTACTTGACGATGTCTTCGACCAGTCGCCGCGTGACCAGCGATCCGTCGGCGAACAGCTTCACCAGATGCGGCTTCAGCGTGTTGCGGCTGCTGCCCGCGACGAAGCCTTCGATGTACTCGCGGTTGATCTCGTCGCCGAGCCCCGCGCCCGCGATCAAGGCCAGCGACGCGACGCGTTCGGGCGCCTTCGCGGCAACCGTCATCGACACGGCGCCGCCCATCGAATGGCCGACCAGATGCGCGCGCTCGATGCCCCGGTCATCGAGAAACGCGATCACGCTGTCCGCCAGCTCGTCGAGGCTGCCCGTGTCGAGCGCCTTGCCCGACTCGCCATGCCCCGGCAGATCGAGCGCCCACACGGCGCGGTGCGCGGCGAGATCCGCATGGTTGAATAGCCAGTTGTTCAGATCGCCGCCGAAGCCGTGGATCAGCACCGCGGGCGTGCCGCCGTCGCCGATCTTCAGGTAACGCACGGTGCGCCCGCCGATCTGCGCTTTTTCCGGCTGCGGTCCCGCGTCCGCGGCATCCGCGGCGGCCGGCACGAAGTCGCGCTGGAACGCCTCGACGGCAGCATCGATGTCGGCGTCGGACGTCTCGGCGTCCGCGACGACGCCGAGCAACGCGCCGATCGGCAGCGTGTCGCCCTGCTGCGCGATCTGCCGGCGCAATGTGCCGTCGAAAGCGCACTCGACGCCCGACGAAATCTTGTCGGTCTCGACGTCGAGTATCTCGTCGCCCTTCGCGACCTTTTCGCCGACCTCCTTCAGCCAGCCGTTGACCTGCCCCTGCTCCATCGACAGCCCCCATTTGGGCATCGTGATCATGTGAATCGGCATTGCTCAGCTCCTTACTTTCCGCACGGCCGCGGCGATGTTTTCCGCCGACGGGATATACAGGTCTTCGAGCACGCCTGCGAAAGGCGCGGGCGTATGCGGCGCGGTCACGAGTTCGATCGGCGCCTTCAGCGAATGGAACGCGCGCTGCGCGACCAGCGCGGCGATATCGGTCGCAATCGAGCAGCGCGGATTCGACTCGTCGACCACGACGACGCGCCCGGTACGCTCGGCGCTTTCCAATATCGTTTCCTCGTCGAGCGGCGAGGTCGTGCGCAAATCGATCACCTCGGCCTGGATGCCCTCTTTCGCGAGCTTTTCTGCGGCATCGGTCGCGTGATGAACCATGCGGCCATAGGTGACGATCGTCGCGTCGTCGCCTTCGCGTACCACGTTCGCTTCGCCGAACGGAATCGCATACGACTCTTCCGGCACGTCGCCCTCGCGGCCATACAGCAGTTTGTGCTCGCAGAAGATGACCGGATCGTTGTCGCGGATCGCCTGGATCAGCAGGCCCTTCGCGTCATACGGCGTCGACGGGCACACCACTTTCAGGCCGGGTACGTGGGTGAACAACGATGTCAGCATCTGCGAGTGCTGCGCGGCCGCGCGCAGGCCCGCGCCCTGCATCGTGCGAATCACGACCGGCGTCACTGCCTTGCCGCCGAACATGTAGCGAAACTTCGCGGCCTGATTGAAGATCTGGTCGAAGCACACGCCCATGAAATCGATGAACATCAGCTCGGCCACCGGACGCATCCCGCATGCGGCCGCACCGACCGCCGCGCCGATGAAGCCGCCTTCGGATAGCGGCGTGTCGAGCACGCGCCCCGGATACTTGTGAAAGAGCCCTTTCGTCACACCGAGCACACCGCCCCACGCATCCTGCTCGCCGGGGGACCCGGCGCCGCCCGCGTTGTCCTCGCCCATCACGATGACGGTTTCGTCGCGCGCCATCTCCTGGCTCAGCGCTTCGTTGATCGCCTGAGAAAACGTGATCTTCCGTGCCATGACTGTCTCCTGATTGAATGGTTCGCGCTGTGGATTACGGATAGGACACGTAGACGTCGGTCAGCAGGTCAGCGGCGGTCGGCAGAGGCGCGGCCTTCGCTTCCGTCACCGCGCCGTCGATCAACTGCTTCACCTCGGCATCGACGCCGCGCAATTCGTCGGCGCTGAGCATTTCGGCGCGCACCACGCGCTGCTCGAAGCGCTTCAGGCAGTCTTTTTCGTCGCGCAGCTTCTGCACCTCACCGGGTGCGCGATAGGTTTGCGCATCGCCTTCGAAGTGACCGAAATAGCGGGACAGCTTGACTTCGACGAGCGTCGGGCCACCGCCGCCGCGCGCCCGCTCGATCGCGGCGCCGAGCGCCTCGTGCACCGCGAAGAAATCGAAGCCGTCGACGATCACGCCGGGCATCCCAAAGCCGCTCGCGCGGTCGGCGATGTTGTCGGCCGCGACCGACCACGTCGACGAGGTCGCCTCCGCATAGCCGTTGTTCTCCGCGACGAAAATCGCCGGCAGGCGCCAGACGGAAGCCAGGTTCATCGATTCGAAGATCACGCCCTGGTTCGACGCACCGTCGCCAAAGAAGCACACGCCGACGCCGCCGGTCTTCTTTAGCTTCGCGGCGAGCGCGGCGCCGCACACGAGCGGACCGCCCGCGCCGACGATCCCGTTCGCGCCGAGCATCCCTTTCGACAGATCGGCGATATGCATCGAGCCGCCTTTGCCACGGCACACGCCGGTGCTGCGGCCGTAGATTTCGGCCATCATGCCGCGCACGTCGACGCCCTTCGCGATACAGTGGCCATGACCGCGGTGGGTGGTCGCAACGTAATCCGCGTCGTTCAGATGCATCATCGTGCCGACCGCCGACGCCTCCTCGCCGGCATACAGATGCACGAAGCCGGGTATCTCGCCGGTCGCGAATTCGACGTGCAGACGCTCCTCGAACTCGCGGATCGTGCGCATCATCCGGTACGCTTCCAGCAGCTTTTCCTTGTTCAACTGCGTCGAAACAGACATGGTGTGTCTCCTTGGAATGATCTCGATGGTCACTGCTACTTCAGCCGGCTTTGCTTCCAGCGTTCGCTTCCTCCTTTGATTACCTCCGACGCGCCGCCGCTTCGCGCATCAACTGCCGCGACGCGCAAAAGCGCAGCGTGCGGCCGACATCGACCGTGAGCGGTCCCGCCCAGTCGAGCGCGATCTCGTAGCGGTCGTCGCGTTCGAGCTCGATCTCGCGCTCGCCGTCGAAGGCGAGCGTTCCTCGTTCGGTATGCAGCGGCGTCCAGCAGCCCGCTTCGAAGCGCTCGCAGGTGCGCATCGTCACCTGGTCGACACGGCCCGGTGCGAGCGGCGCGAAGATCGGCACGCCGGATTCGCCCGCGCGCGCGAACGTCAGATGCAGCCCGTACGGCGCACCGCGCTCGACCGGCGCCCACGCGCCGCCGATCGACGACAGGCCGATGCCATCCGGCGCCGCGAACGTCAGAAACAGCGCTTCGAGATCCGCCGGCTCGCAGACTGCCCGCGCACCGACGAAACGCTGCCGGCTCACGCACACATCGACCAGCGCGATTTCCTCGCGTCCCTTGTTCGGGCCCGCGACACAGCGGACCACGAGACGCTTGTTGCGCGTCAGCGCGACCTCGGGCGGCACGAGCCCGGAAGCGGCGAGCGCGCCCGCGAGGCCCGCCACCGTCGCTTCGCGCATTTCTGGAAATGCGTTGTTGGTGCCCGTCGATAGCGTGAGCAGCGGCACGTCGCCGCAATGCGCGGCCACCGCGCGATGCGTGCCGTCGCCGCCGAGCACCGCGATCAGATCGACACCCGAGCCGACCATTCGCGCGACACCCGCGTGGGTGTCCGCCGCGCTGTCCGTGATCGGCAGTTCGAGGAATTCGACCTTCGGCCAGGGCTGCGGCTCGGCCACGGCCGCATGGGTTTCGAGCGCACGCAGCACCAGGGCGGCGACACCGGTGCGGTCGCGCAAGGTCAGCACGCGAGCGACACCGAGCATGCCGAGGCCCGCGAGCAGGCGCACGACCATGTTCGCTTTCTCGGCGGTCGGAAACACCGAAGCGTGGGTGGTGAGGCGTCGAATATCACGGCCCGATGCCGGGTTCGCGATCACGCCGACGGTGATGGGGGATAACACTGGCTTGTCTCCTGTGCGCGAGTTGCGAAGCGGACTTGCTGGGTGAAGCGCGCTCGCTTTTGCGCTTGCTGTCGCGTTTGCTTTCGTCTGCCAGCGATACTGCAAAGGTCGGGCCAGTTGCTTGCGTGCCGTGAGCACGCGCCGGAAGCGCCGTGTTCAAAAGGCAGACGCGGAGAATCGGCGTTTGCGGCCGCTTTCATCAGACCTGCGCCGCGCAGTTCACTGTGTCTCACGAGCGCGCTTCGCGACGCGGAGCAAGGCTCGACGCACGTCGCGGTGCTGGCGCGGCACCGCGCCAGACAAGGGTTTGCGCGATGCGACCAGCGTCTCGCCAGCCTCTGAGACGTTCGTCTCACGCGGCTCGAGTGCTGCGCCGCAATGTGATTGCCCGTTGCGGATGTGCTACAAGACAGGGACTCGCCCTACTCGGTGTCGCTCGCCTGGAGCCGGCCATGCCCTATGTTTCTCAAACGCAGCACGTCGATCGCGTACGCGGGGCCATCGAAGGACGCTTGCCCGCGCCAGCGAATTCGCCGCGCCTCGTGTCGTCGTGGCAACGCTCGTACGAGCAGTACCGGCTCGACCCCAGCTCCGTGATCGGCCCGCGCGTGCTGTCGTCCGCCGAGCTGCGTGAAGTCCAGGGCAAGGAGGAGGCCTTTCTGCGCGCGTCGGGCCAGTGCCTGACGCGGCTGCACGAGATGATTCGCGTCGCCGACTATTGCGTGATGCTGTCCGACGCGCACGGCGTCACGATCGACTATCGGATCGACCGCGACCGGCGCAACGATTTCAAGCATGCGGGGCTGCATATCGGCTCATGCTGGTCCGAGCGCGAAGAAGGCACCTGTGGCATCGCGAATGTGCTCACCGATCTCGCGCCGATCACGGTGCACAAGACCGATCACTTCCGCGCCGCGTTCACCACGCTCACGTGCAGCGCTTCACCGATCTTCGCGCCGACCGGCGAATTGATCGGCGTGCTCGACGCCTCGGCGATCCGATCGCCCGACAACCGCGACAGCCAGGGGCTGGTGTTTCAGCTGGTGCGGCAAAGCGCGAGTTTGATCGAGGACGGCTACTTCCTGAACCAGACCGCGCAGCACTGGGTGCTGTTCGGCCATCAAAGCCGCCATTTCGTCGAAGCGCAACCCGAAGCGCTGATCGCATTCGACGAATGCGGCAACATCGCCGCCGCCAACCGCAAGGCGCATGAGAGCATCGCGGGCCTCGACGGTCCGCGCCACATCGACGAGATATTCGACACGTCCGAGGTCCGTCTGCACGACGTCGCGCGCACCGACATGATCGTGGCGCTGCGGCTGCGCTCGACCGGCGCGATGCTGTATGCACGCATTCGCGCGCCGATGAGACGCGCGGCTCGCCCGCTCGTCACGACACGGCCGGGCGATCTGCACGCCGATAGCAGCATCGGCGCAATGAGCCGCTTTCTGCACAGCTCGGACGAACGAGTCGCGCGCAACGCTGAAGTCGCCTTGCGGATCGCCGGCAAGCGGCTGCCGGTTCTGCTGCTCGGCGAAACCGGAGTCGGCAAGGAGGTGTTCGCGCACGCGGTGCACGACTCGGGTTCGCGGCGCACGCGGCCGTTCGTCGCGGTGAATTGCGGCGCGATTCCGGAGCCGCTGATCGAGAGCGAGCTATTCGGTTATGCGCCTGGCGCGTTCACCGGCGCACGCAGTCGCGGCGCGCGCGGCAAGATCGCGCTCGCGCATGGCGGCACGCTGTTTCTCGATGAAATCGGCGACATGCCGCTCGGCCTGCAAACACGGCTGCTGCGCGTGCTCGCCGAGGGCGAAGTGGTGCCGCTTGGCGGCGACACGCCGGTGCGCGTCGATATCGACGTGATCTGCGCGACGCACCGCGATCTGATGCAGATGGTCGTTGCCGGATCGTTCCGCGAAGATCTTTACTATCGCCTGAGCGGCGCGACGCTGCGGATACCGCCGCTGCGCGAGCGCACCGACATCCGCGGTGTGATCGATACGGTGTTCAACGAGGAAGCTCAGGCGGCCAGCCACGTGCTGATGCTCGATCCGCAATTCGCCGAGCGTCTTGCCGCTTTCTCGTGGCCCGGCAATATCCGGCAGTTGCGCAACGTGTTGCGCTATGCGTGCGCGGTCTGCGATTCGGCTCGCGTCGAATTGCGGCACGTGTCGCCGGAGTTCGCCGCGCAACTCGCGCCCGCTGCGACACCGGCTCTCGCGGCGGACTCCACGTCGCCAGCGAGCGCCGACGACGAGCGGGCACGCATCGTCGCGGCGCTCACGCGTTGCCAGTGGCGGCCTAACGCCGCCGCGCAGGCGTTGGGCATATCGCGCGCGACGCTGTACCGGCGCATTGCGCGACTGGGGATCGTCGGGCCGCATCGCGCATAGGCGGCATCACAGCGGCACTTTGCACGCACGGCCTCGAATTCGAAGGCTTGAGTTCGGAGCAGGAACTCGCGGCGAGACGCGATCTCTTACTGCGCTGCGCACGCGGCTCGGCACTGCTGTCGATCTACCGGTAGCGAAAGGCGGCGGCCAGCCAGGTCCGCCGCTGCCCACACCTCGCCCGATTCCCACGCCCTCACCCAGCGAGTGAAATCTTTCCGCAGTTCATCCATTGCGAGCGAAAAGATTTTATTTCCGCACCACCCTGCTCCCACGCGCAACTTGTGCCGACAGACAGCCATGACTTGCCGGACTCAGTGATCGGTCGCAGCAACGAAAGACCATCCACTACCGCACATCAAATGTCCTGAACGGCTCACGCGACGCACTCGCGACCCGCAGGACTCCCATCTCTCTCCAGATTTTCTCGTGGGCCGCCTCGCGGCAGCCCGCGCTATTGTCATGATTGGACGACGTCAATTTCTTGGCTGTCTTACTGCGTTCGGCGGAAGCGTCGTATTGAGCGCGTGCGGCGGCGGTGGTGGTAGTAGTGGTACGCAGGATACCGGCGGTTCTCCCACGGGCAATTCCGCCAGTCCGTCGGGCACGGCGGCAGCACCCTCCACCGGCACGGCAACCTCCGGCATCGCGGCCTCGACGGGCACCACCGGCACCACCAGCTCGAGTATTGCGCCCTTGACAGGTAGCGCGACCACCGTCGCGAACGGCTCGTCGCCGGCGCCATCGAATGGAACGGGACCCGCCGATACGTCCGGCTCGACCTCGGGCGACAGCTCCGGCTCTGCATCAGACCCGAACTCGGGGTCGCCCGGCAACGCTTCGAACGCTTCGCCGCAGAACACGACGATCCCGCCGGCGACGGTGATCATCGACGGTCAGAACGCGTCGTGGACCCTGGTCGGCGGGTCTGTCTACCGGAACGGCGTCGCGGCGGGCAACACCTACAACGTCTCGTTGATCCTCTGGTACGGGAATGCGATCTATCACGTGGGAACCGGCGGTCAGTTTTACGGATGGAATGGAACGACATGGCGCGCGTGCAACGACCCGCGTTTGGGCGGCACCTCGGCCGACGGCGCGATGATCCCGCCCGCGACGTATCTGATCGACAAGGCCGGCTCGATATGGACCGTCGTGAACGGCGTCGTGTATCGCAACCGCAGTGCCGTCGGCACGATGTCGAATGCAGCGCTGCTGCTGTGGTACGGCGGCAAGTTCTGGGCACAATCGACCGGCGGTCAGTTCTATGTATGCGGCGATGCCGATCAATGGTTGCCATGCAACGATCCGCGCATCGCGACCGCGGCACCGGCCGGCTCGTTTCACGGTATCAACGGGCATTACGACTACCTCTATTCGACCTCAGATATCGTATCGATCATGCAAGCCCTCGGCTGCTCGACGTACCGGCTCAGCTGTACGGACTACGCACCGCAACTCGCCAAGGTCCTGGCGTTGGCGCAAGCATTCCAGCCGGCGGGCTTGAAGCTTTTCGTGCTGGTCGACGTCGGCATCTACGACGGTAACGGCAACCTGTTCACGAGTGAATCGGCGGCCTATACGCGGGGCTTCAATTGCGCGGTGACGGTCGCGTCGGCATTGCAGCCCCACGGCGTGACCATGTATGAATGCGGCAACGAACTGACGCGCGCGAACGGGATCATTCTCGACTCCACCAGCGCGGGAACGAGCCTGGCCGACTTCAACAACGCGAACTGGCCGCTGATGCGCGGTGCGATGCGCGGCATGATCGACGGAGTGAAGTCGGTGCAGGCGGACGCTAAGTGCGGCGTCAACTTCTGTGTTGCGGATACCGGCGCATCCGACGCTCTGTGGGATGGCAAGCAGCCCGATGGCACGAGCGGCCATCCGACCGTGAGATGGGACCTGACTACGTGGCACAACTACGAGGTGTACGGCGACATCTTCGACATCGGCACCGACGGGTCCGGCCCGGGCTTCGATTTGCCCACCTATTGCAAGGCCCGCTATGGCGTCCCCTTCATGATCTCGGAATGGAACACTGGGCCCGAGAAGAGCGAGGCATACCGGGCCAACTACATCAGCTCGCGTCTGCTCAGTTACTATCAGGCGAGAAAGACGAAGAACATCCAATCGGCGATGTATTACGAGCTCGATAGCGGGGACTCCACTTACGGCCTGATGATCAACGGCACGGCGCTTCCGCTTCCGTATAACGCGTTCGCGAGCTTTGTCGCGAGCCATGTCGATAGCTGAGCGTATGTCGCGACGCGTACTTTCCGATCGCCTTAAACAAGGAGAATGGCCAATAACTGACCGGCGGTCGCAATAACGACAGCCAGTTCGACCGGATTGGCCAGAAGAAGGCCGAGAAAATCTGAATCGATAGAGCGCGCGCGCCAGGTGCCGACAAAACCGACCGAGAGAATCAGCCCGAATAGAAGGTCGAAACCAAATCCTGCGGCGATCCATTTGTTATGCCTGACGACATGCTCAGCGAATGCGAACATTGCCAGAAAGGCGATTTGGGATATAAGAACAACCAGTACCGCAATATGCTGCTGATCATCCTTTTTCATTGGCTGGCGGATATCCGGTTGCTCGAACCCGCTACGACCTCCTCGCTCGTCTGGCCGAACTTCGGCAATACGGGCGCCTACGGGACAGACGCCCGCATGCCTCAAGTACGAAGTGGGCTCCGGCTTCGGTCGTGGCCTGAGCGCTGTCAGTGCCAGGCCACGACCGACTGTGACCGTCGTACCCACTCCATTCGCGGCGCAACCGTTATTCGACCGCCTCTCCGTGCAGCACCAGATCCAGTCCTTCGCGCTCTTCTTCCTCGGCAACGCGCAAGCCCATCACCGCGTCGATTACCTTGAGCAGGACAAACGAAACCACCCCGCTATAGATCAGCGTCGTCGCGACACCCTTGAGCTGCAGCAGCACGTCACCGTCCGCGCCACCGATGTCCTTGACCGCGAACACGCCCGTCAGGATCGCGCCGACGATCCCGCCCACGCAGTGAACGCCGAACGCGTCGAGCGAATCGTCGTAGCCGAGCTTGTGCTTGAGCCACGTGGCCGACCAGAAGCAGACCACACCGGCAACGATACCGATCACCAGCGCGCCGACCGTGCCGACGAAGCCCGACGCCGGCGTCACCGCCACCAGACCCGCGACCGCGCCCGACACGATACCGAGCACCGACGGCTTACCCTTGGCCGCCCATTCGGCGAACATCCACGCGAGCGCCGCCGCGGCGGTCGCCACCTGCGTCGCGAACATCGCGAAGCCGGCACGGCCGTCCGCCGCTACCGCCGAACCCGCGTTGAAGCCGAACCAGCCGACCCACAGCATCGCGCCACCGATCAGCGTCAGCGTCAGGTTGTGCGGCGCCATGGCTTCCTTGCCGTAGCCCACGCGCTTGCCGAGCACCAGACAGCAGAGCAGCCCCGCGATACCCGCGTTGATGTGCACCACCGTGCCGCCCGCGAAGTCGAGGATGCCCGCGGTAGCCAGCCAGCCGCTCGGTTCCCACACCATGTGCGCGATCGGCGAGTAGACGAGGATCGACCACAGCGTCATGAACACCAGCATCGCCGAGAACTTCATGCGGTCCGCGAACGCACCGGTGATCAGCGCCGGCGTGATGATCGCGAAGGTCATCTGATAGACGAAGTAGACCGTCTCGGGGATCGTCGGCGCGAGATGGCTGACGGTCAGCGTCGTGGCCTTGTCGCCCTTGATGTAGTTCATGCCCGTCATGAACACGCGCGAGAAGCCGCCGATGAACGAGCCGCCCGGCGTGAACGCGATGCTATAGCCGATCACGGTCCAGACGATCGTCACGACACAGGTGATCGCGAAGCTTTGCATCAGCGTCGCCAGCACGTTCTTCTTGCGGACCATGCCACCGTAGAACAACGCGAGACCCGGGATCGTCATGAACAGCACCAGCGCGGTGGAGGTCAGCATCCACGCGGTGTCGCCGGAGTTGATCTTCGACGAATCGACCGAGAACGGTGCGGTCGGCGCGGCGGGCGCGGCCGGCGCCGATGCAGCGGCATCTGCCGCGGGAGCCGCGGACGCTTGCGCGACCGGCACGGAGGCGGCCGCGGGTGCCGACGCGTCTTGCGCGAATGCGGGGCTCAGCCCGCCCGCGAGCAATGAGCCCGCCATCAACAAAGTCATCAACAGTTTGCGCATCTCTCTTTCCTCTTGTCCGAATGTCTTTATAGGGCGTCGGCGCCGGTCTCGCCGGTGCGGATCCGGATCACCTGCTCGATCGGCGTCACGAAGATCTTCCCGTCACCAATCTTGCCCGTACGCGCCGCACGCTCGATCGCTTCGATAGCCTGATCGACGATGTCATCCGGGACGGCGACCTCGATCTTCACTTTCGGCAGGAAATCGACGACGTACTCCGCGCCCCGATACATCTCGGTGTGGCCCTTCTGACGCCCAAAGCCCTTGACCTCCGTCACCGTGATTCCAGAGACGCCAAGCGATGACAAGGCTTCACGAGCCTCATCAAGCTTGAATGGCTTGATGACCGCAGTTATTAGTTTCAATTTGCCTCTCCGTTGATCGCCCATCCCGATGCTGGCCTACGATGACCGTGGCTCAGCGCGCGGGGACGTTCAAAGCAACTGTCATGCCATTTGCACGAACGGTATTGGAGCGGGAGAGTTATCGGAGGCGCCGCGCGTTGGGTTTTACGGCGATCAGATGGATGTTGAGAGGAACGGAGCAGGATTGGGTGGCGGGACCGTCAGAAGGCTTCTTCGCCGAATGCGGCATGTACCCAGGCACCATGTGCGAGCGCGCTTTCCTTAGTCCGCCCAAGATGGGGCATGCGTGCACGGTTCTGTCGCTCGCTATTACAGATTCATTAATCGAAGCTTCCAGGTTTCCAGTCGCAGGCCCGGCACTCGCGAACGCCTAAAGGGCCGAGGATGGCTGTGGTATGACTCGACCGCTTTTCCTTATCGGCAGGCCATATGATGGCAACCCAGCGGAACACGGAAACGGCCAGATGGTGGCATTGCTTGCGCCTGATCGTCGTTCAGTCGACAGCGCATACGCTACCGCGTTGGCAAACACAGGTTCTTGCGAAGGCCCTCCCGGTTTGCGCGCGCACTATCACCCGAACTATTACGGCGCGTATTTCCGCGACCCAGAGGGAAACAGGATTTGCGTGTGTTGCCACGATCCAGTGACTCAGTAGCAATCACAAAATCTCGAACACGCTGGCGGGAAGCGGCTGGTTAGTCGCGGTACTCGTCAGTGCTACTCGGTCAAAGCAAGTGGTATAGCGGCGGAGCCGATCATCTACAACTACGTTCGCAGCTATAGCTCAGGCTTTGGAGTGCGCATAGCTATTCCGGCAGAGCCAAGCGCACATGCTTTGGAAAAACGCGCTAGAGAATACTGTCGAGCGCCTTGGCGAACCTGGCGACCGAACCCTCGACGTCATGCAGTTTGTCCAGGCCGAATAATCCTACGCGGAAGGTTTTGAAATCGTCAGGCTCGTCACATTGAAGAGGAACACCGGCCGCGATCTGCAAACCGGCATCGGCGAATTTCTTGCCAGATCGTATGCCGTCATCGTCCGTATAGCAGACCACGACGCCCGGAGCCTGAAAGCCTTCGGCCGCGACGCTTTTGAAGCCTTTGTCGCTCAGTAGTGAGCGAATGCGCTTGCCGAGTTCGAGCTGCTCTGCCCTCACTTTGTCGAGGCCATATGCTTCGGTTTCCTTCATGACGTCGCGCAGCGTCGCGAGACTGTCCGTCGGCATCGTGGCGTGGTACGCGAACCCGCCGTTCTCGTACGCTTCCATGATCTGCAGCCACTTGCGAAGATCACAAGCGAAGCTGGTGCTGGTCGTCGCGTCGATTCGTTCGCGGGCGAGCGGGCTGAGCATGACCATGGCGCAGCAAGGTGACGCGCTCCATCCTTTTTGCGGTGCGCTGATCAGGACATCGATGCCACTCGCCTGCATGTCCACCCAGATCGTGCCGGAGGCGATGCAATCGAGAACGAACATGCCGCCGACCGCATGCACGGCGTCGGACACCGCGCGCATATAGGCATCGGGCAGCATCACCCCGGATGCGGTTTCGACATGCGGCGCAAACACCAGGTCCGGCTTGTGTTCCTTGATCGCAGCGACCACTTCTTCGATCGGAGCCGGGGTATAGGCGGCCTGCCTTCCCTCGCCGACCGGGCGCGCCTTCAACACGATCGATTCAGACGGAATGCCGCCCATGTCGAAAATCTGCGACCAGCGGTAACTGAACCAGCCATTGCGGATGACCAGACACTTCCTGTTCGTCGCGAACTGCCGGGCGACGGCTTCCATGCCGAACGTCCCGCTGCCGGGGACGATCACGGTCGACTTCGCGTTGTAGACTTTTTTCAGGGAGGCGGAAATATCGCGTACGACGCCTTGAAAGAGCTCCGACATATGATTGATTGATCGGTCGGTGTACACGACCGAATATTCGAGGAGTCCCTCGCGGTCGACATCGGGAAGTAAACCTGGCACGTTCGCCTCCAGTAATTGACGAGTAAAAGAATCGAAAACAGATTCTAACGAAAGCTGCCCGCGACGGCATTGGCCGGGACGCCTCTGTTACCCATCCGGCTGACGCCGATGGCCTCGTCTCAGCCGCTTCTTACGGGAAGATCGGCATCGTGGGCTCCGCGCCCTCCAGATCGGCCTTCGGTACATGCTGCGCGACCATCTGCTCGATCTCCTGTTCGCGCGATCCAGGCACGTCGGCCATGATCAGGAGCTGGCCGTCACGTATCGCGCCCCGAAAGCGCTCGAGTTGTGCGTTCGGTTCGCCGACGCCGATCATCGCGGCCGTCCAGGCCCCGAAGCCGGCACCTGCCAACGTCAATGCGACGACGGCTCCGCCCGCAATGGCGAGCTCCGCGGGAGGAAACGCCAGCGCCACGAGGCCAACGAGCGCTCCGGTCGCACCGCCGAGCGCCACGCCGCGTTCGAGCGAGTGCACGACATCGCTGCTTTGCAGCAAAGTTGCCTCGGGTAACTCTTCGAGTGCGACGCTGTGATTCGCGAGAACATGGATATGCCGCCATGTGATTCACGAGCGCAGCAAGTCGTCTACGATCGCCTTCGCCGTCGTCGTGTCGGGTGCGAGGAAATAAAGACGTCTCATCTCGATCCTCCCATCAATCAAGGCGTCCGCCAACGGGACGATGCTGTTTATCGTACGCCTGACGCAGGCGATACTGTGGGCGGATGATCACTGCTGTATGCCAACCTACAAATTCAGAAAATTCTCTTGAACACGTATGGTTAAGCATAAATCTGCTGCCAGACTATTTCGCGTAGTTCCGCAAATCATGCAGATCTACGGTCCACAGTCCACATTACGTTAGGCGTCCAATCGGAGGGAAACGATGACACGCGTTCGCGTTCAGGGCTTCACCATCTCGCTCGACGGATACGGTGCAGGTCCGAATCAGGACATCGACAATCCGCTCGGCATTGGCGGGACGGAATTGCATCAGTGGCTAGTCCCAACCCGCACTTTCCAGCGAGCCTTGTTCGGCAAGGACAACGGTACGACAGGGGTTAACGATGATTTCGCCGCCCGCGGCTTTCAGAATGTCGGGGCCTGGATTCTTGGCAGGAACATGTTCGGCCCCATTCGTGGGGAATGGCCGGACACAAGCTGGAAAGGCTGGTGGGGAGACAGTCCGCCGTATCACGTCCCGGTCTTCGTCCTGACCCATCATCCGCGTGCCCCCATCGAGATGGCGGGCGGCACGACGTTCCACTTCGTCATAGGGGGCATTCGCGAGGCGCTCGACCGTGCACGCGAGGCCGCTGCCGGAATGGACGTGCGGATCGGCGGTGGGCCGCAGACGATCCGGCAGTATCTCCGCGAGGGCCTCATTGACGAACTGCACATTGCTATCGCGCCGGTCCTGCTCGGCCGGGGAGAATCGCTGTTCGAAGGGGTCGACTTGCGGGCTCTGGGATACGAATGCGTTGAATTCGTAGCGTCGGAGAAAGCCGCCCATGTCATTTTAAGGCGCCAGGGACACACGGACACCTAACCCGGTCTTGTCCCGCATACTTCGATGAATCGCCCCCCGAAAGGATCGACATGGTTGCCAACCTTGTACGCTCCTGGTTGACCTGGAGCGCGCCTGCCGCCGCTGCGCAGGCCGCCGGCCGCCCGCTCGTGGCGCTGGAATCGACCATCATCGCCCACGGCATGCCCTACCCGGAGAACGTTCGCACCGCGCGCGAAGTGGAGGCCTTGATCCGTGACGCGGGCGCCGAACCGGCGACGATCGCGCTGATCGGCGGTCGAATCCGCATCGGTCTTTCAGACGACGAACTGGAAATGATCGGCCGTTCCGACCACGTGCATAAGGTCAGCCGCCGTGACCTTCCGGCCGTCCTCGCTGGCGGCGGCCTGGGCGCCACGACCGTGGCTGGCACGATGATCTGCGCGGCGTTGGCCGGCATCGAGGTCTTCGTCACCGGAGGCATCGGCGGCGTACACCGAGGTGCACAGGAGACCTTCGACATCTCGGCCGACCTGCAGGAACTCGCGAAGACCTCGGTCGCGGTGATCTGCGCCGGTGCGAAGTCCATCCTGGACATCGGGCTCACGCTGGAATATCTGGAAACCCACGGCGTGCCGGTGCTCAGTTGCGAACAGGACAATTTTGCGGCGTTCTACACGCGTGACAGCGGCTTTCGCGCGGACTTCAGGCTGGACGACGCGGCGGAGCAGGCACGTTTCATCCGCACCAAGTGGGACCTCGGCCTCGACGGCGGTGTGGTGTTGAGCACGCCAGTGCCGCAAGCGGCAGCGATGTCGTCCGAAGAGATCGACGCGCTGACCCAGCAGGCGCTCGACGAGGCCGCTGCGCAAGGAATCACCGGTAAGGCGGTGACCCCCTTCCTGCTGGCGCGCATCAAAGCGTTGACAGGCGGGCGCAGCCTGGCGACAAACATCGCGCTCGTAAAACACAATGCCGAGGTCGGCGCAAGGCTGGCGCTCGCGTTGGCACGCTCGAACCGCGGGCCGGGCGCGGTGTAACCGCGTGCTATCTTTGACGGATTCGAAACCTTCCTGTCAGGAGGGCTCGTGGACGTCGCCGTATGGCTGCACAGCCTCGGAATGGAGCGGTATGAACCGGTGTTTCGCGAGAACGCCATCGACGCCGACGTGCTCCGCAATCTCACCGCCGACGATCTGAAAGAACTGGGTATAGCGTCGGTAGGTCATCGCCGCAAACTGCTCGCCGCGTTGAGTGAATTGCGGGCGCAAACCGAACCCCGGCACAGCGCCGCGAGCCCAGCCGAGGCGAAGGGCGAACGACGGCAAGTCGCCGTCCTTTTCGCCGATCTCGCCGGCTTCACGCAGATGAGCCGTGAAGTCGACGCGGAGGAAGTACTCGCCGTGCTCGAACGCTACTTCGAGCAGGCTGACCGCACCATCGAGCAGCACGGCGGGCACGTCGACAAGCATGTCGGCGATTGCGTGATGGCCGTATTCGGCGCGCCGGTCTCGCATGGAAACGATGTCGAACGCGCCGTGCGGGCGGCACTCGCGATCAGGGACGGAATGCCCGGCCTATCGCGTTCTCTCGGCCGCTCCATCTCCGTGCATATCGGCATAGCCGGCGGCAAAGTCGTCGCAAGCGGCACCGGCAGCGTGACTCACCGCGAATACACCGTCACCGGCGACACGGTCAACCTCGCCTCGCGTCTCACGGATGCGGCCGAGGCCGGGCAGATCCTGATATCGGAATCCGTGCGGCGCCCGCTGGCCGACCGCCTCGACTGCGCCGAACGCGGCGCGTTGTCGGTCAAAGGCTTCGCGGAAGCGGTCACGGCGTGGTCTATTGCCGGCCTGCTGCGCTCACGCCCGGGCCGGCCGTTGGTCGGCCGGCATCATGAGATGCAACAGTTTCGAACCGTGCTCGATTCGTGCCGTGAGACCGGGGCCGGACGCACCGTTCTGCTGCGCGGTGAGGCCGGAATCGGCAAAACCCGGCTGGTCGAGGAATTCGAACGCGCGGCACGGGAGTCAGGATTCGTTTCTCATACGGGCCTCGTGCTCGACTTCGGTGCGTCGACCGGACGTGGCGCAATTCAGTCTCTCGTGCGCGGCCTGTTGGCACCCGACGGCTCAACTGATCGAGATGCGACTGCCACCGGCGTCGAACACGCGCTCGATGCCGGTTTGATCGACGCTGGCGACGCGCTGTTTCTCGAAGATCTGGTCGATGTGCCGATGGGGTTCGAGGACCGGGCGGTCTACGAAGCCATGGACAACGAAATGCGCGTTCGCGGCCGGCGCAACGCCCTTACCCGGCTCGTCCAGCGCACGAGCCGCGAGCGGCCTCGGGTACTGGTCGTCGAGGATATTCACTGGTCGGACGAATCGACGCTCCGCGACCTCGCCGGGCTGTCGGCAACGATGGCGCAATGTCCGGCCGTACTCGTGCTGACCGCGCGAACGCACGGCGATTCGAGCGAGGAGCCATGGCGCGCGGCGATCGGCGAGCCGTATTCGCTGATCGATCTGGGTCCGCTGAGCAGCGGCGACGCGCAAGCGATGGCCAGATCGTTCCCCGGGGCGCAGGCGGATCTGGCGGGACGCTGCATCGCACGGGCGGCCGGCAATCCGCTGTTTCTCGAGCAGTTGCTGAACGATGCGCAAGACGGTCAAGGGACAGGCGTGCCGGGGTCGGTGCGAAGCCTCGTACAGGCGCGACTGGATCGACTCGATCCGGCCAATAAGACCGTGCTGCAGGCTGCCTCGGTGCTCGGCCAGTTGTTTGAGAAGGATGCAGTCGATTTTCTCGTCGATGGCGACGGCGCTAGCGCCGATGCCGGTGTTGCGCTGGAACCGCTCGTGATCGGTCTGCTGTTACGACGTCAAGGCAGCGGATTCATCTTCCATCACGCACTCATTCGCGACGCCATTTATGACGGGCTGCTGAAAAGCCGCCGCCGCGATTTGCATCGACGCGCCGCACAGTGGTACGGCGAGCGCGACCTCGTGCTGCGGGCCGAACATCTCGATCGCGCGGGAGACCCCGGGGCAGCGCTCGCCTATTGCGACGCAGCGCGCGCGCAGGCGTCGGGCTATCACCATGAAACCGCGCTGCGGCTTGTCGAACGCGGGCTCGTTCTCGCGGATCAACGTAGCGAGCGCGCCGCACTCGAGTGTCTGCGTGGCAACGTCCTGCATGACCTGGGTGACATGAAGTCGGCGCTCCATGCGTTCGAAACCGCCCTCGAATTCGCGACGTCCGACGCGGAGCGTTGCCGCGCATGGATCGGGCGGGCGACTGTGAAGCGGATCATCGACGATCTCGACGGTGCATGGGCCGACCTCGATCATGCCGCCGAAGCCGCCCAAGGCCTTGCGCACGAACAGGCGCGCATTCACTTCCTGCGCGGCAATCTGTGTTTTCCGCGCGGCGATATCGACGGTTGCGTGCGTGAACACGGACGCAGCCTTGCCCTCGCGCGCGACGCGTGTGATCCGGAACAGGAGGCGGCCGCACTTGGCGGCCTTGGCGATGCAGAGTACATGCGCGGGCGGATGATCAGCGCCCACGAGGCCTTCAGCCGTTGCATCGAACTCTGTCAATGCCATGGCTTCGGACGCATCGAGGTTGCCAATTTGCCGATGCGGGCCATCACCACGTGGTTTACCGGCGAAGCCGCGAGCGCCCTCGACGCCGCCCTCGCCAGCGTCGCCGCGGCGCAGAAGGTGGGTCATCCCCGCGCGCTTGCCGTCGCACATCATGCGGCATGGCACTGCCTGCACGATCGCGCGGAGTGGGATCGCGCGTGGGAGCACGTGGCTCCTGCGCTACAGTGCGCGCGCGAGCTGAAATCGAGGCGCTTCGAAGGTGAAGCGCTCGCATTTAGCGCGGAAATGCATCGTGTCGCCGGCCGTCAGCGCGAAGCGCGCGCCAATATCGAAGCGGCGCTGTCGATCAGTCGCGAGACCGGCATGAACTACCTGGGCGCGGCTTATCTCGGCGTGCTCGCGCGCACGACGGACGACCCCGTAGTCTTCGCACAGGCGCTCGCGGAAGGCGAAGCTTTGCTCGCTGCCGGAGCGGTGAGCCACAACCACTTCCTCTTTCGACGCGATGCGATCGATGCATGCATCGACCGCGAACGCTGGGATGCGGCCGCGCATCATGCCGCGGCCCTTGAAGACTACGCGCGCCGCGAACCATCGCCCTTTTCTGCATTTTTCGTGGCGCGCGCACGGGCGCTCGTCTCGTATGGCACTGGCAATCGCGATCCCGCGTTGCTGAAGGAACTGCGGCGGCTACGGCAGGAGGGCGGCAGCCTGGGTTTCCTTTATGCGCTCCAGACGATCGACGCTGCGCTCGCGGACGAGGCGGATCGAGGACGATGAGTTCACCACTGGTGTGAAAGGCGTCCTTGTTCGTCCTGTGTCTCCTGCTGGCGCTATTCTTGTTCGCTCAACATTGAATCCGACAGGTGCCGTGATGGATAAGAACGACGCAGCCGGTTTGCTCCCTATCCACGGCGTTCAGCCGCGTGCCGAGGAAACCCTCGATCCCGACGATTGGACGGCGCTGCGCGCACTCTCGCACCGCATCGTCGACGATGCGATCGACTACCTGCGCGACGTCCGCAGCCGGCCAGTGTGGCAAAGCATGCCCGAAGACGCCACGGCCTTGTTCGAGCAGCCGCTACCACGCTCGGGAGCATCGGCGGAAAGCATCTATCACCAGCTTTGCGACAATTTGATGCCCTATCCACTGGGCAACGTGCATCCTCGCTTCTGGTCCTGGTACATGGGCGCAAGCAACTTCACCGGGGCACTAGGAGACTTCCTGGCGGCCATTCAGGGTTCTAACCTGGGCGGCGGCAATCATGCGGCGGCGTTGATGGATCAGCAGGTCGTCGACTGGTGCAAGGAGATGGTCGGCTTTCCCGCTTCGGCCAGCGGCACATTGGTCAGCGGCGGCTCAATGGCCAATATCATTGCGTTGACAGTGGCGCGCAACGCGAAGGCTGGAATCGACGTGCGGGAGCATGGTGTCGCCGCCATCGAGCGGCCGTTGCGGTTTTATGGCTCCGATCAGATGCATAGCTGCCATCGTAAGGCGATGGAGTCGCTCGGCCTGGGAAATACGGCGTTGCGGCGGATTCCGACCGATGGGGCGTTGCGAATCGACGTCGCCGCTCTGCGGAATGCGATCGCAGAGGACCGGGCCGCGGGGTTTCAGCCTGCGTGCGTGATCGCAACGGCAGGGACCGTCAATACCGGCGCGATCGACGATCTGATCGCGCTGGCCGATTTGGCCGCTGAAGAGGACGTCTGGCTACACGTCGACGGATGCATCGGCGCGCTGATAGCGATCGCGCCCGACAATGCAAATCGCGTTGCGGGCATCGCACGCGCTGATTCGATCGCGCTCGATCCTCACAAATGGCTGCACGCCCCGTTTGAGGTCGGCTGCGCGCTCGTTCGCGATGCCGCTGCGCATCGAGGCGCATTCGCGCTGACTCCGGAATATCTGCAACCGACACCGCGTGGCATTGCTTCGGCTCCGTGGCTATACGAGTATGGATTGCAGACGTCCAGAGGTTTCCGTGCGCTCAAAGTGTGGATGGCTCTGAAAGAGCATGGCGTCGAGAAGTTCGGCCGTCTGATCGATCAAAACATCGCGCAGGGTCGCTACCTCAGTGAGCTCATCGTCTCTGAGCAACGCCTCGAGTTGGTCGTGCCGACCAACATCAACATCGTATGCTTCAGATATCGGCCAGAGAAGGAAATGGAAGAGGAAGCGTTAAAGGCTCTCAACATCGAGATCATGTTGCAGCTTCAGGAGGCTGGTATTGCGGCCTTGTCCGATACGACGGTGCAAGGAGTACATTGCCTCAGGGTCGCGATATGCAATCACCGGACACGTCGGGACGACCTGGATCTGCTGGTCAAGGAAATCGTTCGACTCGGAGACCGGATTTTGCGTGGAAGTCGTAGCGATTGACTCCCGGTTCCTCGGGATCGTTCGGCCGTGAACCGCAGATGGCGGGCATTCTCTATTCGCGAAAGATATCCGTGCCACCACGCAGCAGGAGCGAGACCAACTGTGACTGGCGATGCGTTTGTGTTTTCCCCTCAATGTCCTTCAGATATTCTCGTGCGGTCTTAGATTTGATTCCCATGATCAACGCGGCTTCGTCAACATCATGCCCGCGCGCCAATAGTGCTGCGAACTCAGCCTCGCGCCGGGTGAGCCCGAATGTTTTCGCTACGTCCGACTGATTGACTGCAACGGGTCGCTCCGGATCGAAAATTAATAAAGCCGTGCAAACAAGTGGACTGATCCCACCCAAGGATTCAGGCCGCATCACCGGTATGGCGCGAACAATCAACGGTAATCGCGGAGATCGTCGAGAAACATAGCAGCGAGGCGCTGCACGCATCGTCAGGCGACTGATGGTCAGATGCGACCGGTCACCATTGATATCGATCGCGCAAGCAATCGTATCCCGCAAGCTTTTCGCATCCGACAGAACGAGGGCCGATACTTCCTGATGGTTAATTATCAAACCATCGTGAGGTTCGCAAAGCGCTTCTGCATAGCGATTGACAAAGACGGGTTGGGCTTTCGAGTCCAGAAGCACGACGCCTATATTGAGGCGCATCAAAAGGTCGAATGCACCATTGGCGCGCAGATCAGCCGACACCATATGACTGCGCGCGTTCAACGCCGCGGCTAGGTGCGGCGCAATCATTGCGGCAGCCGAAAGATCGGCCTCGCCAAAGTCTATGGCACCGAGCTGTCTACCAGCCGAGAAATAAACCTGCTGCATATCGGTGCGGGAAACCGGCAGAACGAGCCCATAGAACATATTCGCGGGCTTGACTACCTCGTTATAGATGTGAGTGCGTTTGAACTCGGAGTCTGAGATTTCTGATGACTGTCGTCGCGGTGTTCCGACTGGAATATTTTTGATCCACTGCGGAAGGCGGTTTTGAAATTCGCGCTGAAGCCCTCGGGCAAAAACCGGCTCGAGCCCCGCCGACACTGAAAGCGCCGTCGCGCCTCTCTGGGTCGCGATTAAAAATCCCCAGTCCGCACCGATGGCCGTGACAATACTTGCCGCAGCCTCTTCCCACGCTTGCGGCGCTAGAACCGCTTCGTAGATACGCTGAATCGCCAAATGAATATTGTCTGTGCCCACAATCGCCTGATCCTTGCCACGAGAGGGATCACCTAACCTCGACGATTTCCAGTTTAAGCACGTCTCGACGCTTTAAAACGCCTTTGGGCGGCATTACGCCGCCAGAATCGATGGAAAATGTGGTCGAATATTCATCGTGTAACTACAACAAAATATCGTCCATCTCGTTGACACAAATCATGATTCACTTTGGCGTCAATCATTCGTTACTCCCAAATGGGGGTATGCATGGGATACAAGCTGGTCAAAAATAGTTGGCGACATGGTTCGGAAAGCACGCGTTTCCCTGTTACGTTGAGTTGAAAGACGCCGACGCTCAAGATCAACCGGCGTGACAAACGTTTCTCCTGGTAGCCGCAAGGCCCGCTTTTGCCGCCTGACCGTGGCGCCGAGATCACCCTATTTGATCGCTCGGCCGGAGTATCGCGATGCCCGTCGTTAGGGTTGCCGATTCGAAGTGACTTTTTATCTTTCCTGAATCGTACAGCCCAATATTGATTGGAGTCGAACCATGTTGCCATTTCTCTCGCTGCATGCACTTGCAGCGCAAAGCGGTGATGGACTGCGTCCCGAACTTCTTGCTCTGTTCCTGCGCCACGCACAATCGGAAATCGGCCTCTGTGCCGACATTGAGCCGGACGAAACCGCGATTCCGTGCAAGCCGCCAGAGGCCCTGCAACGTGCCTCGGCAAATGAAGATATTCGTGAAGAGTGCCACGCGAAAAGCCCGGAAACCCCTCACTCTAGCGAGTGCGATGCGCGGGTAAATTAACCGTTGAGAACTGGCGGCGTCGCGATTCCATGGGATGCTTCAAGTCGCTTGAAACCGGGCGGCGCTTTAGGGTGCCTCCCGCTGTGTGCGGATGGCGACTGCGACGTTCGACAGTGTCACGATTCGCCCAAATGCCTGGCTGATTGCGACTCCCCGGTGGCAAAAAAAACCCAAATACACTGCTGCTGCCAGGCTCCTAAGAACACGTGCTCCTCCTGCTCAACCGCACGGCCGCCGGCGCCTTTACCACATGAGGCCCAGCTTCGCGCAAACCGGATATTCACGCCCCGCCTATCAACCTGGCGCGTTGCTATCTGTTCCCTGTTCTGATTTCCGCGTAAGGCGTACTCTCTTGAACGTATGCGTCGGAATTGACGGCAGTGGACTACGTGGGTTTGCGTCACCGCCCTATTCCTTTTGTTGCCGGGCAGGACGCGTTCACGGAAATGCCACAAAATCGCTCAACCGCGCTACGAACGGCGGAGCCGCGCCCCATCTTTCTGTCTTGAACCGCAAGGTCGACAGAACTCAACGGAGGCAGCATGAATAAAAGCAATGCGAGCAGAATAATCGGCGCAACCTTAGTCGCGGTCATCGCGAGTGCCTCGGCCTATGCGAACGCGCAACCAGGTCTGAGCACGACGACCGACGTGGTCGCACAAAAGGTGGCGGCCTCGAGCTCACCGCCTCGACCCAAGCCGGATACTTCGATAGTTCGCGACGTTCGCCGTGCCCTCAGGCGCGTACCGGATATGGATGATTCAAAGATTCACATCAGGGCGAGCCACGGCGTCGTTACGCTCACCGGGACGGTGCCGGAAAGCTGGCAGATCTCGCGCGCCGCCAATGCGGCGAGATCAGTGCTCGGTGTAAAGTCGGTGAGGAACAGATTGACAGTGCGAGAAAGCGACGCAGCAACCATTGAGCAGCGTCCCGCGGTATCGGCCGGATAGGTAGGCGATGCTCGACAGATCGACCGGATTGCGCTTTCCGTGCGGGCCGGTCGCCTACGTCTACTGTCTCCCCCTTACGGCGATCCCGTTTCCTGCGCCCGAGAAAAATAGAGCTCGGTTGGTTCGAAGAGATTCGCCGGCAGAGCGTCTTCCGCGAACCATGACCATGCTTCGCATTTGTCCGGCTCCATACATATTGGCGTTCCTGTTGAATCGCCCTCGACGAACAAAGTGATATGCCGAAGCTTGCCGGACTCGATCCATCCCGTCCTCCAGGTTGTTGCCACCGGTTCCGTTAGCACCAGACCCGTCTCCTCGAGCAACTCGCGCGAAGCAGCGGCAAGCGGATCTTCACCCATGTCGACTTTGCCGCCGGGGAAGCCCCATGTGCCGTAGCCATATTCGCTACGGCGCAGACCCAGAAGATAACGGCCTTCGCGCTGAATCACCACGCCGACACCGAGCAAGGTTTCAGCCGCGTATGACGCGTCACCGTGACGAAAAGAATTCATTCGGCAAGTCTCCCATGCTACGCATCCGTTCCGACGCGGCGATCGATCGGTTGTCATCAAATCCATGAATCGTTTCGTGGGCGCCGACACGCAGGCTCTATCGCGGGACCGTTCAAGGTTTGGATCGAAGGACGTTGCATCTAGCTCTTCACGCGTTCGGATCGCGGATCGTACGGCGCCTTCAGATGCACGGTTGCCCTCACCTGTTCGCCCGCCACGTCGATCGTATAGCGGCCTTGCGTGAGCCACGCGGCATCCGCGGGACCATCGGCACGGTTCACGAAACCCATTGCGACCGGACATCGCATGGTAT
The DNA here is from genome assembly GCF_046543485.1 of Paraburkholderia sp. EG304. Classification (NCBI taxonomy): domain Bacteria; kingdom Pseudomonadati; phylum Pseudomonadota; class Betaproteobacteria; order Burkholderiales; family Burkholderiaceae; genus Paraburkholderia; species Paraburkholderia sp. EG304. Next base: position 125,131 of record NZ_JBKGUA010000014.1, read on the forward strand.
GCCCGAACGCGGCTGAGGTGACCGCCCCTACCGGCTCGCCGTCGCGCAGGATAGCTTCGCCACCCCACAGCATCAGATGGTCGGCGCCGTCGGCCGTCAGGGTCACGAGACGCCGGCGCAGCGGCGCGTCGCGCAGACGCAGAAGCGCGTCGCGGCCGCGAAAATCGATGTCCTTGTCGAGCTTGCAGGCAAATGCGAGGCCCGCCTCGAACGGATTGCAATCCGGCGTCAGCTCGCGGCCCCAAGCCCGATAGCCTTTTTCGATCCGCAGCGATTCGATCGCGTAGTAACCGGCGTTGACGAGGCCGAACGGCTCGCCAGCCGCGTGCAAGGTCTCATAGACCCCGACCGCGAATTCGACCGGCACATACAACTCCCAGCCCAACTCGCCGACGTAGGTGAGGCGCGTCGCCCGCACCGTCGCGTAGCCGATGTCGACTTCGCGGCTCTGGCCAACCGGGAACGCCTCGTTGCTCCAGTCCGCCTTCGACACGCTTTGCAACAGCGCGCGAGCGTGCGGCCCCATCACCGCGAGCACCGCGTACTGACTCGTGACATCGACCACCACGCAGTGGCGCTCGGGCGCAATCGCCTTCTCCAGATAATCGAGGTCGCGCGTTGCCTGCGCCGAGCCCGTCACGATCAGGTATTGGTCGTCGGCGACGCGGGTCAGCGTCACGTCCGATTCGTAGTTGCCGCGCTCGTTCAGCACGCCGGAATAGACGGTGGTGCCGGGCGGCACGGCGACGTCGTTCGCTACGATGCCTTGCAGCACCGCTTCGGCGTCGCGCCCCTTGACGAGCAGTTTCGCGAACGAACTCATGTCGAACAGGGCGACCCGTTCGCGGCACGCACGGTGCTCGGCGCCGCTCCACGGTAGCCAGTTCTGCTGGCCGAACGCGTAGTCGATGCGCACTTCTTCGGGGCTCGGTGCGAAAAAATTGGCGCGCTCCCAGCCCATCTTGCTGCCGAAGCACGCGCCGTCGTCGCGCAGCAGCGCATACAGGGGCGAACGCCGGAACGGCCGCGCCGAATCGAGCTCGCGGTTGGGCCACGGCATCGCGTAATGCAGGCCGAGCGTTTCCTTCACGCGATCGTGCAGCCACGTGTCGTTGCCATTGAAGCGCGCAAAGCGGCGGATGTCGACCGGCCACAAGTCCATGGTCGGCTCACCAGCGACGATCCATTCGGCGAGCGCCATGCCCGCGCCGCCCGCCGACGCGATGCCCATCGAATTGAAGCCGGCCGCCACGAAAAAGCGGCGCAGCTCCGGCGCCTCGCCAAGGATGAAGTTGTTGTCCGGCGTGAACGATTCGGGGCCGTTATAGAACTGCCTGACTTGCGCGGTTTCGAGCGCCGGCACGCGCACGAGCGCGTTTTGCATCAGGATCTCGAACTGATCCCAATCATCCGGCAGAAGCTGGAACTCGAAGTTCTCGGGGATGCCCGCCATGCCCCACGGCTTCGCGTTCGGCTCGAAGCCGCCCATCACAAGGCCGCCCACTTCCTCCTTGAAGTAGATGTAGCCGTCCGGATCGCGCATCACGGGCAGATCGCGGTGCACGCCGGCGATCGGCTCGGTGACGATGTAGTAGTGCTCGGCCGAATGCAGCGGCACCGTGACGCCGCACATCCGCCCGACCGCCTTGGCCCACTGGCCTGCGCAATTGACCACGATATCGGCGTGCAGCGTCCCTTCGGCGCCGTCCTTGCGGCGCCAGGTGATGCCGCAGGCCTCGCGGCCCTGGCGCGCCGGTCGAGTCTGCACTGCGGTGATGCGAACGTTTTCGACGATACGTGCGCCGCGCATGCGTGCGCCGCGCGCGAGCGACTGCGTCAGATCGGTGGGATTCGCCTTGCCGTCGCCCGGCAGCCAGACCGCGCCGAGCAGATCGTCGGTGCGCATCACCGGCCACAGTTCGCCGGCTTCGCGCGGCCCGATGACTTCGCAGGCCACGCCATAGGCGCGGGCGACTGCCGCCGTGCGTTTCAGCTGGGTCATGCGCTCTGCGGTGCGCGCGACCGACAGCGAACCGCACTGCTTCCAGCCCGTGGCGAGACCCGTCTCGGCCTCGAGCTGCGCGTAAAGCTTCGTCGAGTAGCGGATCAGCTTCGTCATGCTTTCCTGCGCCCGCAGCTGCCCGACGAGACCGGCCGCATGCCAGGTGGTGCCGCACGATAGCTGCCCCTGTTCGAGCAGCACGATGTCGGTCCAGCCGAGCTTGGTCAGGTGCCACGCAACCGAGCAACCGACGATGCCGCCGCCGATGATGACGACACGAGCGTGGCTTGGGATTTCCGTGGACATCGGGCGACCTCGCTTTTTGGAAGTGTGTGGCAATGTGTGGAAAACGCTGTGGCCATAGACTGCAACAAAAAACTGCAAAAAACAACAAAAAGTGGAAATCGCCGAGAGCAGCGGAGAGCGCAAACACGGTGAAAATTCGCCGAAAAGCCTTGATTTACGGGCATTGTATGCAGGCCCGGAATCCGCGAGACACCTTCCCACCTCGCCTTTTTCGAGCTGGGGCCACGGGTATCCAACCGCAATAAAAATCCCGATCGACGAGGAAAGTTGTGTTATTTTGTGGCATCGTGACGGTCGAAACCCGTCACGCCGTTACGCGTCGCGCCCCTTTCTGTTTTTGTCACGCTGGCCGCTTATGTATCCGTTGCTACGTCGTGCCGAGATTTTGCGGATCGCCCAGTCACGGGGCACCACCTCGATCACCCAGCTCGCCGAGGCGCTCGCCGTATCGGACGAAACGATCCGCCGCACCGTCAAGCCGCTAATCGAGGAGGGCCTGCTCATCAAGGTGCACGGTGGTGTGATGCTGCCCAGCCATCTAGAGGAGTCGCCGTTCCGGCGGCGTATGCACGAGCACCGGGCGGAAAAGGAAATCGTCGCGCAGCAGATTTGCGAATTCGTGCAAGACGGCGACTCGCTGATCCTCGACAGCGGTACTACTTGCACGCACATCGCCCAGGCACTGCGCAGCCGCTCCCGGCTCACGGTGATCACCAACTCCGCCGCCATCGCCAGCCTGCTCGCGCAGCACAACGGCAATCGCGTGTTCATGGCGGGCGGCGAACTCTGCGCAGACGACGCCGCCGCGCTCGGCGAGCCCGTGCTCGCCTACATCCGGCAATTTCACGTCAAGTATGCAATCGTCTCGGTGACGGCCGTCGATCGCGCGGGACGCTTCATGGACGCACAGCCGTGGGATGTCGAGTTCGCGCGTGCCGCGTTCGGGCAGGCGCGGCAGCGGGTGGTCGTCGCCGTGCACGCCAAGTTCGAGCACAGCGCGCTGGTGCGCGCGATGAACGCCGACGAGATCGACGTGCTGGTCACCGATGCGCCGCTCGACGCGCACTATGCGCAGCTCTTCGCCGCGGCACGCGTCGAAGTGCGCTATCCGGGCAGCGCGGCCGCGCCGGTGATCGCCGCCCTCGCACGGGAGACGGAAGGCCCGGGCGAGGCAGCGCATCGATCGCATCCGCGCGGTCTGCCCGACGCAACTTGCCATTCATCCAGCGACGTCCTCGCCGACGATGCGCACGGAGAGCCACACCATGCTCGATAACCGCTCAGCCGGGCCCGTGCCCGCTTCATTGAACCCGAACCGCCGCCTCGCGATCGAGCGCATCGACTACATCGTGCAAAGCCTCGAGGCGAGCGGCTCGGTCAGCGTCGCCAACCTGTCGGCGACGCTCGGCGTGTCGCGCGAAACGATCCGCCGCGACCTGAAGATCCTCGCGGAGCAGGGCCGCGCGAATCTCGTGCACGGCGGCGCGGCGAAGCGCCCGGTCGCCGAACCGTCGTTGGCGAGCCGCGAAGCGGTCAACGCGCTGGGCAAGGCGGCGATTGGCGCCGCGGCCGCACGACTCGTCGCGGACGGCATGGTCGTGCTGATCGATTCGGGCTCGACCACGCTCGGTCTGGCCGAGGCGCTGCAGCATCATCGCGACCTGACCGTCATCACCAACAGCCTGCCGATCGCACTGATGCTGTGCCGCGCGCCTGGCGTGAAGGTCGTCGTGCTCGGCGGCGACATCGACCCGAACGACGAAGCCGCTATCGGCGTCGAGACGATGACCGCGCTCAGCCATTTCCGCGTCGATCTCGTGTTTGTCGGCGTGGGCGGCATCTCGCCCGAAGGCGAATTCACCGATTACTCGCGGCTCGCCGCCGAGCAACGCCATTTGATGATGAAGTCGGGCAAGAAGGTTTACGTGCTCGCGGACCACAGCAAGTTCGAACAGCAGACGCCCGTGCTGATCGCGCCCGTGCCGCACATCGCCGGACTGATCGTCGACGCCGAGCCGCCCGCGGGCATCGTGCGCGCCTGCGCCGAACAGCGCTGGGAAGTCATCATCGCCAATCGCCACAGCTAGCATGACGATGACGCTTCCCGTGTTCTTCGCCGTGCTGTCGGCCGCGCTTTTGCATGCGGGCTGGAACGCGGTGATCAAGGTGCGGCTCGATCCTTTTCTGGCGATGACCCTGCTGTGCATCGCCTGCGGTTTGATCGCGCTGCCGTCGCTCGCGTTCACCGGATTCGCCCGGCCTGCTGCGTGGCCCTGGGTGGCGGGATCGGTGGCGCTTCATTTCGGTTACTACGTGTGCCTGAGCGAGGCATACCGTCGTGCCGACATGAGCCAGATCTACCCGATCGCGCGCGGCTCCGCGCCGCTGATCACCGCGCTCGTCTCCGTCACGATCTTGCACGAGACGATGAGCGCGGGCGGCGTCGCGGGCATCGTGCTGCTCGGCAGCGGCGTGTTGCTGCTGTCGCTGCGCGGCCGCCATCACTCCGCGTCGGAAAACCGTGTCGCGCTCGGCTTCGCGCTGCTCACTGCGGTGACGATCGCGGGCTACACGGTCGTCGACGGCGTGGGCGCGCGCGTCGCCGGCAATCCGAACTCCTACGCGGCGACGCTGTTCGTGTTCGATGCGTTGCCGATGCTGACGCTTTGCCTGTATCGCTACGGGCCGGCCGGCATGGCGCCGATGCGGCGTTTTCTGCTGCCGGGCTTCGCGGGCGGCGCGATGTCGCTCGCGGCATACTGGATCGTGATCTGGGCGATGACCGTCGCTCCCATCGCCCTCGTTGCGGCAGTGCGCGAGACGAGCGTGGTGTTCGCCGGCTTCATCGCCGTCTATGTGCTCAAGGAGCCGTTCAGCCGCGTGCGCACCGCGGCCGCTACGTTGACGTTGGCCGGCCTTGCGCTGATGCGGCTGTTCTGATTCTCAGCGTGGGTTTCGGCGATGACGGCAGGCCACTGGCCTTCTGACAGGTGACGCATCCGGCCGCGCCCTGCACTCCACCAACCCCGGTTATCCCCTCCTGTCTCCCCATGCGGGTTTGTCCCGAGCGGCGGCCGCTTTCCCATATCCATCGCGGACTTCGCGAACTTTCAGGCGGCGTTTCGCGCGTCCGACTGGAATGTGGCATTTTTTGGCATCTTGACTGTTTTTGTTGCGCCTCCTAGAGTGGGTCTCACGCACCTGCGCAGTACCCAAATCGACCCACAAGGAGACATCGATGACCGGTTCCACGTATGCATCGCCGGCTAGTTCCGAAACTGGCGATCCGCTGTTGCTGACCCCCGGACCACTGACCACGTCACGCACCGTCAAGGCCGCGATGGTTCACGACTGGGGCTCGCGCGACGCCAACTTCATCGAGATCAATCGCTCGGTTCTCGCGCGCCTTGCCGCGATCGCCAATGGCGCGCGCGACTGGGTGACGGTACCGATGCAGGGCTCGGGCACCTTCGCCGTGGAGGCGATGCTCACCACCTTCGTGCCGCCAGGCGGCGAGGTGCTGGTGCTGATCAACGGCGCGTATGGCAAGCGCGCAAAGCGCATCCTTGAAATCGCCGGCCGCAAGACCGTCGTACACGAAACGGCCGAGGACACGCCGCCCGATCTCGCCGAGATCGACAAGCTGCTGGCCGCCTCGCCGTCGATCACGCATGTGTTCGCGGTCCACTGCGAGACCACTGCGGGCATCCTGAATCCGATCGCGCAGATCGGCGCGCTCGCGGCCCGCTACCGCAAGGGCTATCTGGTCGATTCGATGAGCGCGTTCGGCGCGTTGCCGCTCGACGTGCAGACGATGCATATCGATGCGGTCGCCGCATCGTCGAACAAGTGCATCGAAGGCGTGCCCGGTCTCGGCTTCGTGATCTGCCGCCGTGAGGCGCTGGCCCGCACGCAAGGCAACGCGACCACCCTCGTGCTCGATCTGCACGAGCAGTGGACCAACCTCGAAAAGACCAGCCAGTACCGCTTCACGCCGCCCACGCACGTGATCGTCGCGTTCCATCAGGCGCTGGAGGAATTCGATGCCGAAGGCGGCGTCGCTGGGCGCGGCGCGCGCTATCGCAACAACTGCCGGATTCTCGTCGAAGGCATGCGCGCGCTCGGCTTCAAGCCGCTGCTGGCTGAAGCGCTGCAGGCTCCGATCATCGTCACCTTCCATATGCCCGAGGACCCGCGCTTCGAATTCCAGCGCTTCTACGACAGCCTGAAGGCGCGCGGCTATGTGATCTATCCGGGCAAGCTGACGGTTGCGGACTCGTTCCGGATCGGCTGCATCGGCCGGCTCGGTGAGCGCGAAATGCGCGCCGCGCTCGGTGCGATCAGCGAGGTGCTCGATGAAATGGGCATGAACGCGCCGGTCGCGAAAACGGCTTGAAGGGGGACATCATGAGTACGCTGCAAGACACCGTGCTGAGCATCAACGGCCGCGACTACCGCTTCCCATCGGAGCCGGTCGTCGTAATCTGCCTCGACGGTTCGGAGCCCGCCTATATCGAGGAAGCCGCGAAGGCCAGGCACGCGCCGCATCTCGCGAAGCTGCTGCGCACGGGCACGAGCCGCATCGCCCAATGCGTGATTCCGAGCTTCACGAACCCGAACAATCTGTCGATCGTGACGGGCCGTCCGCCGAAGGTGCACGGCATCGCGGGCAACTACTTCTACGACCGCGCGAGCGGCGAAGAAGTGATGATGAACGACGCCCGCTTTCTGCGCGCACCGACGATCTTCGCCGCGTTCCACGACGCCGGCGCGAAGGTCGCCGTCGTCACCGCGAAGGACAAGCTCCGGACGCTGCTCGGCAACGGGCTCGACTTCACGAGCGGCCGCGCGATCGCCTTTTCGGCTGAAAAGGCCAACGAGGCTACCCGCGCACAGAACGGCCTTGGCGACGTGCTCGCCTACGTCGGCAAGCCGCTGCCGGATGTGTATTCGGCGGACCTGTCCGAGTTCGTGTTCGCGGCGGGCGTGAAACTGCTCGACACTTTCCGCCCCGACCTGATGTACCTGTCGACGACCGACTACGTGCAGCACAAGGCGGCGCCCGGGTCGCCCAAAGCCAACGAGTTCTACGCGATGTTCGACCGCTACGTCGGCGCGCTCGATGCGGCAGGCTGCGTGCTGGCGATCACCGCCGACCACGGCATGAACGGCAAACATCGCGCGGATGGCGCGCCCGACGTGCTGTACCTGCAAGACCTGTTCGACGAATGGACCGGCAAAGGCCGCTCGCGCGTGATCCTGCCCATCACCGATCCGTACGTCGCGCATCACGGGGCGCTGGGCTCTTTCGCCACCATCTACCTGCCCGAGGGGATCGCAGCGGCTGAAGCAGCGGCGCTGCTCGAACGGCTGCGCCGGACCGAAGGCATCCAGCTCGCGCTAACGAGTGCCGAGGCCTGCGAGCGCTTCGAGCTGCCGCCCGACCGTATCGGCGACGTCGTCGTGGTCGGCACACGCGCCAAGGTGTTCGGCACGAGCGCCGCGCGTCACGACCTGTCGGGCCTGACCGAGCCGTTGCGTTCGCATGGCGGGCTATCGGAAGAGAACGTGCCGCTGATCGTCAACCGCAAGACCGATTGGCCGGCAGACCGCGCATTGCGCAACTTCGACATCTTCGATGTCGCGATGAACCACGTATTGCAGGGCGCCGCGGCGTAACGCGTCGATCACAACAACCCGCGCGCCCCGCTTCTCGCGACGGCCTGCGGGCTCCACCGGATCATTGAACGAGGTATTCGATGAACGTCATGACCAAACCCGCCTTCAGGCAGGAATCGATGCGCATCGCCGGCCAGCATACGAGCACCGACGAGCTGATCGAAGTCTTCAACCCGTACACGAACGAGGTCGTCGGCACCGTGCCCGCGGGTCGTCCCGAACACGTGCAACAGGCGTTCGCAAAAGCGCACGCATTCAAGCCGCGGCTCACGCGCTACGAGCGTCAGCGCATCCTGCAGCGCACGGCCGAGATCCTGAGCGAGCGCAAGGAAGACTTCGCCCGCCTGATCACCGCGGAGACGGGGCTGTGCTGGAAGGATGGGCTTTACGAGGCGAGCCGCGCCTACGACGTATGGTCGTTTGCCGCCCAGCTCACGATCAAGGACGACGGCGAGGTCTATTCCTGCGATATCAGCCCGAACGGTAAGAACCGCAAGATTTTCACGACGCGGCTGCCGCTGCTCGGCGTGATCTCGGCGATCACGCCGTTCAATCATCCGCTGAACATGGTGAGCCACAAGCTGGCGCCCGCGATCGCGACCAACAACCGCGTGGTGCTGAAGCCCACCGAGCTCACGCCGCTGACGGCGCTCGCGCTTGCCGACGTGCTCTATGAAGCGGGCCTGCCGCCGGAAATGCTGAGTGTCGTCACCGGCAATCCGCGCACGATGGGCGACGCGATGATCACCGACCCGCACTGTGATCTCGTCACGTTCACAGGCTCCGTGCGAGTCGGCAAGTACATCGCGCAGCACGCGGGCTATCGCCGCACGGTGCTGGAACTCGGCGGCAACGATCCGCTGATCGTGATGGAGGACGCCGATCTCGACAAGGCCGCGCAGCTCGCGGTAACCGGTGCGACGAAAAATTCGGGGCAGCGCTGCACGGCGGTCAAGCGGATTCTCGTCGTGCAAAGCGTGGCCGATGCGTTCGTCGAGCGAGTGCTCGTGCATGCGAAAAAGCTCAAGTGCGGCGATCCGATGGACCCGTCGGTCGACGTGGGCACCGTCATCAACGAGGCGTCGGCGCAACTGTTCGAGCGACGCGTGGCCGATGCGCAGGCCCACGGCGCCAGGGTGCTTTACGGCGCGCCGCGCGAGGGCGCGCTGTTCCATCCGACCGTCGTCGATCACGTGCCGTACGACTGCGAGCTCGTGCGCGAAGAGACCTTTGGCCCGGTGATTCCGATCATCCGCGTGCCCGATGCGCTCGATGAAGTGATCCGGGTTTCGAACTCGACCGCGTATGGCCTGTCGTCGGGCGTCTGCACGAACCGGCTCGACTACATCACGCGCTTCGTCAGGGAGCTGGAAGTCGGCACCGTGAACGTGTGGGAAGTGCCCGGCTATCGCACGGAGATGTCGCCGTTCGGGGGCATCAAGGATTCAGGCAATGGTTACAAGGAGGGCATGGTCGAGGCAATGAAGAGCTACTCGAATGTGCGGACCTGGTCGATGCCCTGGGAGTGACCGGCCGCGCGACCAAGTGAAATGCTGACCTCATCCGAACTCAACGCAAGGAAGGATGGATATGAAAACTCGTCTGATCGCCCTGGCCGCCTGCGCGCTCGCCATGGCAACGCCCCCCCTCTACGCACAGTCCGACGTCGTGACCATCTATGCAGCGGATGGTTTGCACGACGGTTCGCCGAGCTGGTTCGGCAATCAGTTCGAAGCCTTCACGAAGGCGACCGGCATCAAGGTGCAGTACATCGAGGCCGGCTCGAGCGGCGTGGTGGACCGGCTGAGCAAGGAGAAGTCGAACACTCAGGCGGACGTGCTGGTGACACTGCCGCCCTTCATGCAGAAAGCCGCGGCTGACGGCCTGTTGCAGTCCTACTCGCCGGCGGGCGCCGACAAGATCGAGACGCGCGACAAGGACCCGAAAGGCCTGTACTACGCGATGGTCGGAAACTATCCCAGCTTCATCTACAACTCGGCGGTGCTGAAGAGCCCGCCCAAGACCTACGCGGACCTGCTCGCGCCGCAGTTCAAGCAGAAGATCCAGTACTCGACGCCGGGTCAGGCCGGCGACGGCACTGCGCTGATGCTGCAGACCTTCCACGCGTTCGGCGGCAAGCCGGCCGGCTTCGACTATTTGCGCAAGCTGCAGACCAACAACCTCGGGCCGTCCGCATCGACCGGCAAGCTCACGGCGCTCGTCAACAAAGGCGAACTCTTCGTGGCCAACGGCGATATGCAGATGAACCTCGCGCAGATGCACGACAACCCGAACGTCGCGATGTTCTTCCCGGCCGGTCCAGACGGCCGCCGCACGACCTTTGCGTTGCCCTACTACGTCGGCCTCGTGGCGAACGCGCCGCATGCCGGCAACGGCAAAAAGCTGATCGATTTCCTGTTGAGCGCGCCGGCGCAGCAGGAGGTCAGCAAGGTCGCGTACGGCTTCCCGGTGCGCACCGATGTGCATCCGTCGGACAGCAACTTCCAGGCGTTGAACACGTTGCTGAAGGGCGTCGACATCTGGCAACCCGATTGGAACCAGGTGCTCCAGGAGCTGCGTCCCGACGTGGCCGCCTACAACCAGGCAATTTCCATCGACTAACCCAGCTACCGACGAGCGACTAATGGCAAACACCATGACCATGGAACGGGGGCCGCAGCGGCGCGCCTCCGCTGCGCCGACCGTCATCGCGCACGGAGCGAGCGGCATCGGTTTCGAAGGCGTGTCGGTGGCTTACGGCAGCCAGACCATTCTGGAGTCTCTGACGCTGACCGTGAAGCCCGGCGAGATCGTCGCGCTGATCGGCCCGTCCGGCTCCGGCAAGACGACCGCGTTGCGCGCCGTCGCCGGCTTCGTGCAGCCGAGCGCCGGGCGCATCACCATCGGCGATCGCGACGTGACGCGGCTGCCGCCGTACGCTCGCAACATCGGCATGGTGGTGCAGAACTACGCGCTGTTTCCGCATATGCGCGTCGAGGACAACGTCGCCTTCGGGCTGCGTGCCCGTGGCGCGGACGCCGAGGTGATACGCGAACGGGTGCCCGAGTGCCTCGGGCTCGTCGGCATGGCGAAGTACGCGAAGCGCTATCCGCGCGAGCTGTCGGGCGGCCAGCAGCAGCGCGTGGCGATCGCCCGCGCGCTCGCGATCCGTCCACAGGTGCTGCTGCTCGACGAGCCGCTCTCGGCGCTCGACGCGCAGATCCGCCGCTCGATGCTCGACGAACTCGCGAAGCTGCACCGCACGCTGCCTTCGCTCACGGTGCTGTACGTGACGCACGACCAGACCGAAGCGCTGACCCTCGCGAACCACATCGGCATCATGCGCGACGGCCACCTGGTCGCTTACGGCGACGCGCAAGGGCTCTATCGTCATCCGCCGAACCGCTTCGCCGCCGAGTTCCTCGGCCGTGCCAACGTGCTGCCGGCGCAGCAGCTCGAACCGCTGGCCGACGGGCGCGCGCGCGTGCGCTTTCACGGCCAGCTGCTCGAAGGCTGCAACCATCACGGACTCGCGGCCGGCGCCGCCTGCTTCGTATGCGTGCGGCCACACCATCTGCAATCCGTTGCGGGCGGTGTTGCGCGAGGCGCCGATGGGCAACGCATGAACCAGATGACGGGGTCCGTCGTCAGCGTGCAGTGGCTCGGCGAAATGCACAGCATCGTGCTCGATGTCGAAGGCGAGCTGCTGCGGCTCACCTGCGCGCCGCTCGCGGAGCCGCCAGAGCCGGGCACTGCACTCAGCGTACGTTTCGATCGCGCGGATGTCACTCTCGTACCGGAGGCTGAACGTCATGGCTGATATCGTCATCGCGCCGCCGGCCCGCGCGCGAGCGCCGGCCGCGGGGCCAGGCGGCCTGTGGATCGCGCCGCCGCTCGCGGTGCTCGCCGCGCTGTTCTTCTATCCGTTCGGGCTGATCGTCGTGCAGGCGTTGGGCGGCGACCAGCATGTGCTGTCGTTCGCGAACTTCGAGCACGTGCTGCGCTCGCGCCAGTTCCTGAGCGGGCTTTATCACACGATCGCGATCGCAGTATCGGCGTCGGCGGGATGCCTCGTGCTCGGCTTCGTGTTCTCGCTGGTGATCGCGTTCGTGCCGTTTCCGGGCGCGCGTTTCGTGGGCCGGCTCATCGATACGTTCATCGCGCTGCCCACCTTTCTCGTCGCGCTTGCGTTCACGTTCGTGTACGGTTCGGCCGGACTGCTGAACCAGTCGCTGATGCAGATGTTCCATCTGCCGCTGCCGCCGCTGAATTTCCTGTACACGCAATGGGGTGTCGTGCTGTCGGAGATCACGGTCTATACGCCGTTCATCATGCGTCCGCTGCTCGCGTGCTTCTCGCAGATCGACAGTGCGCAGATCGAGATGGCGGGCAGCCTCGGCGCGCGGCCGCTGCGCATCATCCGGCAGATCATCCTGCCCGCCGCGTTGCCGGCGCTGCTGGCGGGCGGCAGCCTGTGTCTGCTGTTGACCGTCAATGAGTTCGGCATCGTGCTCTTCATCGGCGCGAAAGACGTGATCACGTTGCCGCTGCTGATCTACGACAAAGCGATCCAGGAATTCGACTACACCACCGCATGCGTGATCGCCGTCGTCAATATCGCGCTGTCGCTCGGGCTTTATGCCTGCTACCGGGCCGTCGTTTCACTTTGCGGAGGTCGCCGTGCTGCTCTCGGCTAAATGGGGTAAATGGCTGACGTGGGGCGGCACGGCGTTGCTGTTCTGCGCGGTCTATGGGCTGCCGGTCGCGATGATCGCGCTCGCCAGCATCAGCGGACAATGGAACGGCATCCTGCCGAGCCACCTGACACTCGAGCACTACGCGCGGGTGCTGCATACCGATTCGGCGAGCCAGCTGCGCGTGAGCGTGCTGACCGGCGTGGTCGCGAGCGTCGCGGCGCTCGTCAGCGGCACGTGGGCCGCACTCGCGCTGCGTCGCATCAAAGGCCTGCCGCGCCGCGTGCTGGACGTGATCTTCTTCGTGCCGAGCGCGGTGCCGTCGGTGTCGATCGGGCTCGGCTTGCTGGTCGCGTTCAGCCGGCCGCCCGTGCTGCTCAACGGCACGGCGACGATCGTCTTCATCGCGCACTTCCTGCTGATCTCGGCGTTCACCTACGGCAACGTGGCGGCAGGGCTCGCGCGGGTCGCGCCCGAATACGGCGAGGTGGCCCAAAGTCTCGGCGCCCGGCCGCTCTACCAGCTCTCGCGCGTGACGCTGCCGCTCGTCGCGCCGTACCTGCTCGCATCGTTCAGCCTGAGCTTCGCGCTGTCGATGGGCGAGCTCGGTGCGACGCTGATGATCTATCCGCCGGGCTGGGTCACGCTGCCGGTGGGCATCTTCGCGCTGTCCGACCGTGGAGCGATCTTCGACGCTGCGACGCTCACGATGATTCTCGGTATCGGCACGCTCGCGGTATTGATGGGGCTCTCGCGCATCTCGAACCGTGCGATGGTGCGTGGATGACGGTGTCCCTGCGGATACTCGACGAGGCAATCGCGGCGGGCGCAGAGCGGGCCTGAAAGATGCGCACAACAAAAACATAAGGGGAGGTGCCAGATGATCATGATCGTGCTTCATCTCGCGGGTGGCGTCGCGCTGCTGACGTGGGGCCTGCATATGGTCGAGTCCGGCCTGATGCGCGCGTTCGGCGCCTCGCTCAAGCGCTTCATGGCGAAGAGTCTCGGCAACCGGCTGAACGCGTTCTGCGCCGGGCTCGCAATCACCGGCGCGCTGCAAAGCAGCACGGCGACCGGCATGATCGCGTCGTCGTTCGCGGCCCGCGGTTTGATGCGGCCTGTTACCGGACTCGCGATCATGCTGGGCGCCAACGTCGGCTCGACGCTGATCGTGCAGGCGTTCTCGCTCGATCTGAGCTGGATTTCGCCGGTGTGTCTGCTGGTCGGCATGACGCTCTTCGAGAAGGGCAAAGGCTCGCGCAATCGTGACCTCGGCCGCGCGTCGATCGGGCTCGGCCTGATGTTGCTTGCGCTCACGCTGCTCGTCTCGACCGTGCAGCCCGCCGAGACCGCCCCTGCCCTGCGCACGGTGCTCGGCGCGCTGGCAGGCGAGCCGGTGCTGAATGCGGCGCTCGCGTGTTTGCTCACGTGGGCCGCGCATTCGAGCATTCCGGTCGTACTGTTCGTGATGTCGCTCGCCAACCTGCATACGGTGCCGATGGACACGGCGCTCGCGATGGTGCTCGGCGCGAACATCGGCAGCGCGCTCAACCCTTACTTCGAGGCCGCGAAGGGCGCCGATCGCAGCCGCCGGCGCCTGCCGGCCGGCAACCTCGTGCTGCGCGGCGGCGTGTGCCTGTTGATGCTCGCCGCGTGCTCGCCGCTCGCAACGTTGCTGCAGCAGGTCTACGGCAGCCCCGCCCGTGCAATCGCCGACATCCACACGGGCGTGAACGTGGCGATCGCGGTGGTCTTCATGGGGCTGCTCGCCCCTGTCGCGCGCCTTCTCGAACGGCTGCTGCCAGCGCCGGGCGCCGCCGAGAACGGCGACGCGCCGCGCTACCTCGACGAGGCCGCGCTGCGGGTGCCCTCCCAGGCGCTCGCATGCGCGACCCGCGAATTGATCCGGATGGGCGATATCGTCGAAGCGATGCTGTGTGCGAGCGTGCCGGTGCTGATTGCGAACGACCGGCGCGCGGTGCACGAGATCGCGGCCCGCGACGATGCGGTGGATATGCTGCACGATGCGATCAAAAGCTACGTGACCGAGGTGACGCGCGAGTCGCTCGACGACGAAGACCGGCGCTGGGCCAATGCGATCATGACTTCCGTGATCAACCTCGAACATATCGGCGATATCGTCGACAAGAATCTGATGGAGCTGGCGCAGAAAAAGATCAAGGCACAGGTGAGCTTTTCGGCCGAAGGCGCCGAGGACTTGCGCGCGCTGCACCAGTTGGTGATCGACAGTTTTCACCGGGCTCAGGCGCTGCTCGTGTCGGGAAGGACGCAGACCGCGGCGCAGCTGCTCGAAGACAAGCAGGCGCTGCGGCGTCTTGAACGCGCCGCGCGGGATGCTCATCTGGACCGGTTGCGCGAGGGCAAGCCCGACAGCATCGCGTCGAGCTCATTGCATCTCGACGTGCTGCGCGATCTCGTGCGGATTCAGTCGCACATCTGCGCGCTCGCCTATCCGCTGCTCGAGTGCGAGGCAGCTAACGATGGCGATGCGCAGGTCGCGTGAGGCGAGATACGGTGCTTGCGCTGCGGAACTTCATCGAGCGGCGACGACATTCGCTGCGTCTCGCGCATACTGCGTCGGCGGCAGTCCGACATGACGCGTGAACGCGACGCTGAATGCGCTCGCCGAGCTGTAGCCGACACGTTCCGCGACCGCCGCGATGCTGACTTCGCTCTGGCGCAGCAGGTTCTTGGCGATAGCCATGCGCCACGACAACAGATACTCCATCGGTGCGACGCCGACTGCGCGGCTGAATCGATCGAAGAAAGAGGACCGTGAAAGCGCGGCGGCCTTTGCGAGTTGTGCGATCGTCCAGGGCTGGTGCGGGCTTTCGTGCATATGACGGATCGCGAGCGCGAGGCGGGGATCGGCGAGGCCGCGGACGAGTCCGGGCGATGCCCCGGTTCCAGTGGCTCGCAACGCTTCGATGAACAGCACCTCGAGCAGTCGCGCCAGCACGACCTCGCGCGCGGGCCGCTGCGCGCGCGATTCTTCCCTCACGAGCTTCACGAGTGTCGCGAGCCTGCGTTCACCGCGCACGTGCACGAGCTTGGGCAACAGCGAGACGAGCAAGGCCGCGTCCGGCGAACCGAACGCGCAGAGGCCCGCAAGCCATTGGGCTTCTGGCGCGCCCGATGCATCGCCGAAACGAAAACTGCCGTCGGGCAGCGCCGCGGGCGCGCTACTGGACACGTCGTCATCGTCGGGCGGATCGCTGCTCGTCATCGTGAAACTGAAAACTTCGGGCACGAGCACGAAGTCATCGGCCTGAAGAATCAGCGGCTCGCAACCATTGACGGATAGCCGCAGCGATCCTTCGAGCACCACGCAGTAGAACGGCTGGCCGACTTCCGTTCGGCTCGCGCGCCAGCGCCCGGCGCCGCTGAGCACTTTCGAGAACGTGGGGGTCGGCTTGAGCAGTGTGACGATTTCGGCGAGCGGGTCGATCATGATCGGACGATTTCGAATGAAACCTGGACGCTCGATTGTAGCGAGTCCTCGCGGTCAGGACTTATTGTGTCGGGACTGTCACCAACCACAGGATTCGACATGAAGACCGTCTTGATTACCGGCTGCTCGTCCGGCTTTGGCCTCGAAATCGCGCGTTATTTTCTGGATCGCGACTGGCGCGTGATCGCCACGATGCGCACGCCGCGTGAAGACGTGTTGCCGCGCTCCGATCGTCTTTCGATTCTCGCCCTCGATGTGACGGACCCGCAAAGCATTCGCGCGGTCATCGATGCAGCAGGTCGGATCGACGTGCTCGTCAACAATGCGGGTATCGGCTTTCTGAATGCGCTCGAAGGCACGCCGATGGACACCGTGCGCGATATCTTCGAGACCAATACGCTCGGCACCATCGCGATGGCGCAGGCCGTGTTGCCGCAGTTGCGCGAGCGCCGCGAAGGGGTGATCGTCAATGTGACGTCGACCGTCACGTGCAGACCGCTGCATCTGCTGTCGGTCTACACCGCGAGCAAGTCCGCGGTCAACGCGTTCAGCGAATCGCTCGCGCTCGAACTGGAGCAGTTCAATGTGCGCGTGCGGGTCGTGCTGCCGGGACGCGCGCCCTCCACCCGCTTCGGCGACAACGCGCGGGCACGCATGAAAGACGGATTTCCCGAGCCGTACGACGCGCTCGCGCAGCAGGTTTTCGCGAGGTGGGAGAAAGAAACGGCCGTCACGCATGCATCGGATGTCGCCGAAGCGGTTTGGCTCGCCGCGACCGATTCATCGAGCCCGTTCAACATCCCCGCCGGCGAGGACGCTATCGAGTGGTACCAGGCTAGCACCAAGTAGCACGCCGGGCAAAACGTCTTCGCGGTCTTCACCTCGCGGCATTAAGCAGACCCATCAGCTCATCCGGCGAGATGCTGTCGTTGTCGATCGCATCGACAACGACCTTGTCCCGCCTGGACAGCTGATCGCCAGTGACGGTGTGGGCACGAAACGGCACGGCGAGGATCATGACCTCCGTGCTGGGCGCAGCTTGCAAAGTCATGGCCGTAACCTGCGCACCGAGTTGCTTTGCCATTGACTCGATCGACTCAGCGCATTGCGCGTTGACGACTCCAATAGCCATGCCACTGCCGGCGAGCTCGCGGCCAAGCGCCGCTGCGAGTTTGCCTGGATCGATAGTTGAATACGTCATGGTGCATTCCTTCCGATGTCGGACTCGAGTCTGCGCGCAACCCTCAAACCTGGCCGATGCCGCCGTCATTCATCAAATCGGCACCCGTCATATAGGAGCTCTGTTCTGAGGCGAGAAAGAGCGCCGCGCTCGCCATCTCCTCGGCGCGGGCGAGTCGGCCGATCGGGACCATGCTCTTGTACATGCTCACCAGATCCTCGCGTGTCGCCGACTGGGAATCGAGTATCGGTGTGTCGGTGACACCAGGGCTCAGCATGTTGACGCGAATGCCGCGATCCTTGAATTCGGCGGCCCAGGTGCGAGCATAGGAACGCAACGCGGCCTTCGTCGCCGCGTAGGCGGTGTGCCCTGGGATGCCCATCACGTGCATGGCCGACGAAACCAGGATGATCGATCCGCCACCCGTCATCATCGGCAGCAGCTTTTTTACCAGAAATACGGGGCCGCGCGCCATCAGGTTGAATGCCTTGTCGAAATGCTCAGGCGTGATGGTGTCGATCGAAGCCTGCTCGGTAAAGCCCGCGTTCGACACGATGATATCGACGACACCTTTTTCGTCCCTGACTGCCGCAGCGACATCATCGAGGTCATCGAGATTCGCGGCGTCGGCCCGAATAGCGGTAACGTTGCGTCCGATCAGTTTGGCGGCCTCGTCGAGCTGGGCTTGCCGACGGCCGAAGATAAAGACGTGAGCGCCTTCGGCGACGAACCGCTGGGCGATCGCCAGGCCGATACCCGTCGTTCCGCCGCTAATGACAGCGATCTTGCCTGCGAGAGTATTCATTGAAACTTCCGTCTGTTGGTAAAGGAAGTCCCATCGTAATTGCGGCCCCGACGAATGATAATCGGCGGATTTATCATAAGATCCATTCACCGAGAGAATAGGCCCACGAGAGAAATGCAATGGATCGGTTTCACGAATTGAACGCTTTCTTCGCCGTTGTCGAAGCGGGCGGCTTTTCCGCCGCGGCGCGCAGAACCGGCGAGTCACAGTCCGCCATCAGCAAGTCGATCGGCGCGCTGGAAAAGCGCCTCGGCGTACTGCTATTCAACCGCAACACACGCAGCGTGACCTTGACCGATCAGGGGCAGAAATACTACGAGCGGACCAAGCCGTTGCTCGACGAGATCGAGGTGGCCGACAGCGAACTATCCAGCAGTACGCTGGATGTCTCGGGCCTTGTGCGGATCGCCTGCGCTTCTACATTCGGCCGCCTGCACGTTCTTCCGCTGATTCCCGAACTGCTGTCGCGCCATCCCGGTCTTCGGGTCGATCTTGTGTTGTCGGATTTCGTGCGCGATATGGTGGAGGATCGAATCGATCTCGCGATTCGAGTGGGCTCCGTCAACGATCCGGATTCGGTCGTGAAGCGGATTGCCAGCACTCCGCTGGTCTGCGTCGGATCGCGTCGCTATTTCGAGCAATACGGTGTACCGAAGGAACCTACGGAACTCGCCAATCACAATTGCCTGCTCTACGGTGGTCTACTGGAGTCGGCGAACTGGCCGTTTCATGGGCCACGTGGCCGGTTCAGCGTACCGGTGCGAGGCAACCTGTCGTCGAATAGCGTCGAGACGATCCGCTCGGCCGTGCTCGCGGGCGTGGGAATCGGCCTCTTCGCAAAGCTCTCGCTGGCCGACGAACTCAAGCATCCGGATATCGTGACCGTGCTAGACGATTTCATTCGGGACGCGCGTGATGTGAGCATCATCTGGCCGCGGCGACGTTTCGTGCCTGCGCGCGTGCGCCGGGTCACTGATTTTTTCGCGGCTGCGCTGCCGCAGCGCTTGTAGGAATGCTCCGGAGCGCACCTCAGACGCAATACGTCACGCAATGTTCGCTAGCGGCGCGCGTCGCGTGCCTGCGTCGCTCGACATCGACTCGCGTACATGGCGCGCGAATTCCTGCGCCGCTGGCTGAACCGTCGCGGGCAAGCGCAGACAGATCGCGAACGGAGGCAGTGCAGGCAAGCCGCTTACGCGAGGTGTGAGCGTCTCCAGATCGGCCGGCACCGTGGAGGCGAGCCAGCTCGTGACCGCGAGGCCCGCGCGCACCGTTGCGGCGGTCGCCTCGATGTTTCCGCTCTCGAACACCGTGCGCCACGCGATGCCCTCGTCCGCGAGCGCGCCGAGCACCACCGAACGGAAAGCGCAACGCTCGTCTACCATCGACAGCGGCAACGGCCGCTTCTGCCACGCCTCACTGCCGCGCCCGTTGACCCAGACCAAAGGCTCGATGCAGACCACTTCACCTTCGGCTTCGCTCGCGACATATTCGACCAAGGACACGTCCACGCGACCGCTATTCACCGCCTCGCTCAGTTCCGGCGACGCCGCGCACATCAACGTTATTTCGACGTGCGGATGGGCGTCGGCGAATGCCTTCATCGCGGGCGCGAGCCGCGTCACGAGATCGTGGGGCACGCCCACACGCAAGGCGCCGCGCAACGGCTGCGCGGTCATGTCGGCCCAGATTTCATCGTTCAGCTGAAGCAGCTTGCGCGCCTTCACGAGAAACTGCTCGCCCTCGCGCGACAGTTCCAGCCGGCGCGTCTTGCGAACGAACAGAAGGCAATCCAGCACATCTTCGAGGCGCTTCACCTGCTGGCTGACGGCGCCTTGCGTCATGTGCAGCAGATTCGCAGCGACCGTCATGCTGCCGCTATCGGCGACGGCAACGAAGGTGCGGATCAGATCGAGGTCGAGGTTTCGGTTCATCTATGCATTATGTCGCGTAATGTACCGCATCAATATTATTAGCTTTCACGATGCTTTGACGATCCGTACAGTGCAAGTTCTTTGATTTCCAATCTGCACCGATGACCTCGATACTGCCGCTTCTGCTCTTCGTCGCCGTCGCCACCGCGACGCCCGGTGGCGCGACCACGCTCGCCACCGCCTCGGGCGCACGCTTCGGTTTCGTACGCTCGATACCGCTGATGCTCGGCATCGCTCTGGGCCTCGCGCTGCTCGCTGCGCTCGCCGCGCTCGGGCTGGGCGGTCTGCTTCTGGCGCTGCCGTCGCTGCAAACGGCGGTGAAGGCACTCGGCTCGGCCTATCTGCTATGGCTCGCGTGGCGCATCGCGCGCAGCGGGCCGCCAAACGCGGGCGACGGCCCCGCGCGTCCGGTTACGCTCGTCAACGGTTTCCTGCTGCTCTGGCTCAACCCGAAAGGCTGGGCGATGACGGTTGGCGCGGCGGCGTCGTTCGCGCTGCTCGCAAACAACCCGAACCGCCTCGCGATGCTGCTCGGTGCAGCATTCGGAGTGGCTGCGTGCGCTTCGCTCGCACTGTGGTGCGCGCTCGGCGTGCTACTCTCGCGGCTCTTTCGGACCCCACACCACTGGCGCGTTCTCAATCTCGCGATGGGCGTGCTGCTCGCCGCATCCGTCATCCCGACCTGGCGATAAGCCTGAAGCGGCGTTCGTCGATATGTCGAATCATTGGTCGCCGCCCCATTGCCGGCGAAACCGACTCAAACGAACACCTTTCGCAGCCGACTGGGCTGAGAGCGGAGATACTGCTTCGGCGCCCTGACTTGAGTCCCAAAGTGAGCGGCAGCATGCCAGGGCCAGCGAGGGTCAAAGAGCACGGCCCGAGCAAGCGCGATCAGATCGGCGTCTCCGGTGCTGAGAATTGATTCGGCCTGTTCGAATTCGGTGATCATGCCGACGGCGATGACTGGGAGCGTGGTCGCCTGCTTCACGGCCCGCGCGAAAGGAACCTGATAGCCAGGCCCGAGCGGAATTTGCGCAGCTGGGTTCGAACCGCCACTTGAGACATTGATTGCGGCACAGCCTCTCGCCTCCAGCGCGTGGACAAGAGCGATCGCGTCCTGCACGGACCACCCGCCCTCCACCCAGTCGGTAGCGGATACCCGCATCGTCACAGGGCGATCATGCGAAAACGCTTCTCGCACGGCTTCGAAAACTTCGAGTGGAAAACGCATCCGGTTTTCCAATGAACCGCCGTATTCGTCGTCCCTGTGATTTGACAGAGGCGAGAGGAATTGGTGGAGTAGATAGCCGTGCCCACCAAGGATCTGAATGAAATTCAACCCGAGCCGGGAGGCACGCTGCGCTGCGGCAGAGAACGCGTCGCGAATGGCGGCCAGGCCATCGCGGCCCAAGGCGGTGGGTGGTGTCTCACCGGCGGCAAAAGCGACCGGGGATGGGCCGTAGGTGTGCCAACCATTCGCGTGATCATAGGGAATCTGTGCGCCGCCGTCCCATAGTTTCTGCCGAGACCCTTTTCGGCCAGCATGGTTGAGCTGGATTCCCATCGGCGTGTCAGACCACCGCCGAATGCCGCGCAGCACTCGTGCCATGGAGGCTTCGCAGTCGTCCGAATAGAGCCCGACGTCACCATAGCTGGTGCGTCCGTCGGGGGTGACCGCGGTGCCCTCGATCGTGAGTGCCGCCGCACCTGAAAGCGCCAGTTGGCCGAGGTGAATCAGGTGCCAATCGTTCATCTGGCCGTCTTCGGCGGAGTACTGGGCCATCGGGGCGATCACGATCCGGTTGGCTAATTCGAGGTTGCCGACTCGTATCGGCGTGAATAGCGTTGGCTGGCTCATATCGACCCCTTGACTCAACGCCACCGCAAACCTGGCTGACTCCGCGAATTCTGATGACCTCGGCTAATGACGGCGCTATTGCCTGCGAGAGTGAACATGGAGATCTGCTGTCTGGTGATGGATGACAGCCAGATCGTAGTGGCAAGCTAAAGGAGTGATAATTCGCAGATTCTTCATAAGGCCAATTCCCGACGAGAATAGCCGTGGGGTCCGGCGCGATCGGTGAATTGGCCGTTTTATGAACCGAAGCGCGTCAGTTGTAGCCGAGCACAGCGGCAGACGACACGTCCGGCCTCTCAGGTACATTCGAGGCGATCGTCGATGCCGTCGATGCAAGAAACGATCGGTACACGGAGCGCGCCCGATTTTCAGAGCCATCCTTGCCGTTGCGAGCGCGCGTGGCGCCACTGTTCGAGTCGACGCTGAAAGGCGATTGGTCGAAGCTGTTCATGGTGTTCTCTCCGTCTTGCTGTTGTTTGGAATCGGTCGATTTATTTGTCACGGCCAGACCCTTCTGGCCATTTACAACGAACTGTTGCTCAGTGCAGTTTGACGTGCGGCGCCGTGCTTCGACGGAGCCGATGCGCGAGGGTATTGACGATCATGCGTGCGTAGCCATGCAGCGCGGCAACGTGCATCCGATACAGCGACAGGTACATGAAGCGAGCAAGCAGTCCGTCCACGAGCATGCTGCCGCCGATAAGCCCTCCCATCAGACTCCCCACCGCATTCGCATGCCCGAGCGACACGAGCGAGCCGAGATCGCGATAGGCAAACTCCGGAAGCTTTTGCCCCTCGATGCGTCGCCCGAGTGCCTTGACCAGAAACGATGCCTGCTGATGAGCCGCCTGGGCGCGCGGGGGCACATTGCGCTCGAAGCCCAACCAGGGACACGCCGCGCAATCGCCGAATGCAAAGATATGGTCGTCCAGCTCGGTTTGAAGCGTGCGACGCACACTGAGTTGTCCCAGATGATTGACTGTCAGACCATCGAGCGTTGAAAGCACCGCGGGCGCCTTGATGCCCGCGGCCCACACAGTGAGATCCGCCCGTATCGTCTTGCCGTTTTTCGTGCGGATAAGTCCGGGCGTGACTTCCGCGACCCGCTCGTCGACCATCAACTTGACATTGAGTTTGCCCAGCAATCTTGCAGCCGCGGTGGACACGCGCTCTTTCAACGCGGGCAGAATCCGCGGCCCTGCTTCAATGAGCACGATGCCGACGTCGTGTGTGGGGTCGAGCCGATGCAAGCCATACGATGACAGTACCTTCGCGGTATTGCGCAATTCAGCGGACAATTCCACGCCGGTAGCGCCACCACCAACGATCGCGACCTGAACACGAGGCGCGCGTTCGCCAGGCACTCCACCCGCTTCCCGCTCACTCGCGTCTTGTGTTTGTTCGGCGCGAATGCAGGCTGCAATCAGACGCTTTCTGAAGCGTTCCGCTTGAGCGACGTTGTCAAGCGCGAGCGAGTTCTCCGCCGCGCCCGGCACGCCGAAGTAGTGCGTTGTGCTACCGATGGCCAGAATCAACGAGTCGTACTCGATTCGGCGCGGCGGTATCAGTTCGGTTCCGTCGTCGTCGAGCAGTGGCGAAAGAAGAACGTGTCTCGAGCCGCGATCCAGTCCGACGAGTTCGCCCTGGATGAACTGGAAGCCGTGCCACTGTGCTTGCGCGGCATACGCCAGTTCCTGTGCGAAGGGATCGAGACTTCCCGCTGCGACCTCGTGCAACAGAGGCTTCCAGATATGCGTCGGGTTGCGGTCGATCAACGTAATGGACGCACGTTGCGCCCCGCCTCTTCGTCGACCGCCATAACGATCGCCTAGCCTCGTTGCGAGTTCGATGCCACCCGCCCCTCCTCCCACGATCACAAAACGATGCATGCAGATTCTCCCTGGTCGACGACGCGCGGTACGGAAATCCAACACAACGGTTGAGAACCACTATCGCAGATGCCCGACGGCGGGAAAATCTCATAGTTCTGATGGCTGCCTTCAGGTTTTCTGATCGACTGATCGCACCGTCTGAAAACCGCTTGAGATCGTCTGCTGGGAGATACGGATCGTTGTCAACGCGGACCTATCGGAGAACTTCGGTCAGCGCCAATGGGACGCGGTGGCCGCCGCCATAGAGTTATCCATTGCTCAAATGCGACGAGCGCATCATCGCTGGCGCGATCGGGATTGATCGCTAGCGCACAGTCAGGAGCGCGGGGTTAATGCTTTCGTCAAACGTGCGGCGCTCGTGCAGGTGATTCCGTCTTTATTCTGCAATGCGCTTAAAGCTGGCGTAGTAATCGTCGGTGTAATAGCACTCGCCGAGCTGCTTGCGCGGCCCGCCACAGACGATCCGGCGCTGCCCGCGATCCGTCGCACCAGGTGTGCGTACCGTATAGGTGTGGTAGTAACCGCGCGGATGTTTCGGCAGCAAACCCGCGGTGTTACGAAACAGGACGCCATCATCGCTAAACGGGAAGGGACCGCCTGCTTTGATCAGCCGCAGCGTTTCGGCAGCCTCGGCCGGCAGCTGCGCCTTGGTGACGGTGACCAGCGCCACCGTGCCTTGCGCGCCTGAGGCGGCGGCCGCTTCGCTCGCGCCTGGTGCAGGTTGAACCGGCGCCGAGCTCGCGGATGCGCCCGATGCCTCAGTGGCGTTTTGCGGTCCCTGCTTGCCGCATCCGCCGAAGATCACGCTCAATGCGACGATGCAGGAGAAAGCTGACGCTCTCTTCACGGAACGGTTCTCCCTTCGTTGACCAGCGCCCGACGACCAGGATAGATGTAAAGGTATCGCTAATGACGGGGCGAATCAACGTTCGGTCGGAAATTGGCACTTTTCCATGACAACCAGGCCGATGTGTTCCACCGCGCGTAATGGTGCCGTTGGTAAGGCTCCGTCTGCGGGACGCCATGGGGAGGGCAGACGGCTACGCTGGCGCGAACATTCGTCGCATGTGGCGAAAAGGTCCTGCGTGTATAAGATGAATCACCGCCTAGTCGCCGTTTGGAGCAGTCATGAAGCGGACCATCAGGATCGCATCAGGTCAAGTCGACACACCGCCCCGCATCGCTCTGTGGGCGCTCGGATTCAGGCCTTTCTATCTGGTCGGCGCTCTGTTCGGCTGTCTTGCGATGCTGCTCTGGCTCGGCGCGCTGGCAGGCTGGCCGTTGCTGGACTCCACGTCCTACATGTCGGGAACGCTGTGGCACGTTCACGAAATGATCTTTGGATTTGGCGCCGCAATCGTCACCGGATTTCTGCTGACAGCGGTTCGCGCGTGGACCAGCACGAATCCCGCGCATGGCGCGAACCTCGCGGCGCTGCTGCTTCTTTGGCTTGCAGGCCGGATCATGATGTGGAGCGCTTCGGGTCCGGTTGGCGTCGTCGTGGACGTGGCGTTTCTGCCGGTGGTTGCGCTCGTTCTGTTGCGCGTGCTGCTGAGGGCGAAGAATCGGCACAACGTCTTTCTGCCGGTCGCGCTCGGACTGCTCGCGCTTCTCAACGTCCTCTTCCATGTGTGGGCGAGCCATGGTCACGGTGACTGGGCGCTGCGCAGTGCGTGGCTCGCGGTCGGCATGCTCGTTCTGTTCGTGACGGTGATCGGCGGGCGCATCATTCCGTCGTTTACTGCCAATGCCGTTCCGGGCTTTAGCGCGAAACGCTGGCGATTCGTCGAAGCGACCGTCATTCCGGCGACGCTGCTCGCGTTTCTGCTGGACTCGCTGGGTGCGCCGTGGGCGGCAATCGTTGCTGCGTCCGCCGCAGCGGCGGCGCTCCACGGGCTCCGGCTCAGCGGATGGCGTTCGTGGCGCGTAGGCTATCGCGCTATCCTCCTGATCCTCCATATCGCCTACGCGGGAATCCCATTGGGCTTCGTGATGCTGGCACTCGGCGCGCTCGGCGTCGCTCCGCATTCGCTCGCGATTCATACCTTCACGGTGGGAGTCATTGGAACCGCGATCATCGCGATGATCACGCGCACCGCGCGCGGACACACCGGACGCGAACTCGTGGCCGGTAAGGTCGAGATCGCCTGCTACGGTCTATTCGTTCTGGCAACTTTGGTTCGGGTACTCGGCCCCTGGCTCGCGCCGCAGTTCACGATGGCCTGGATATACGCATCCGGTCTGTGCTGGGTGACCGCGCTGGTTCTCTATTGCGTCCGCTACGCCGCGTGGCTTGTCCTCGCCCGTGCCGATGGCAAGCAGGGTTGAAGACCGGGTCCTCCTCGAAGCGGCTAGCAAGTGAGATCCGTCGTAGCCGCTTCGAACGCCTTCACTTCGCCCCGACGCCGACAGTCATGATACGCGTCATGTCCAGACAGCAAGTCGCGATTCATCCGGCATAGCTGAGTGCGTCAGGCGTTACTGATTATTCGTCGTGCGCTCGCGCTCGCGGCGTTGCCATCGAACCCGTCGAAACAGAGTCTCCTTCCCACGCGGTAAGCATCGACGCCGACGGTCTCGATGACCGAGTGCGGGGCCGCGTCGTCGATATGAACCATCCGGTTTTGTGGTCGAACGCCCGTGCGCACGAACGATCGTTCGCACTAGCTGGAAGGACACTGGGGGCAATAGTCAGTAGGCCAACAGTGTACAAAAACTACATTTCCTTCATTGCAAATATGTAGTTTTTCTACTACTATCGCCTCGTCGGTCGAATCTTCGGCCGTTGCGATACCTAGCCGACACGGTGCGCCTATCGCAATCGAACGACAGCGAATGGCTTATCTGTATCCTTGATTGTTACCGGTAACATAAAGACACGGTAAGCGCACGCGAGGCGCGTCTTCTTGTTGAATCAGGTCTACGTCGAACCTGCTTTCGCAGTTTCATCTGATTAATTAGTCATGCAAATAACATTTATCAGAAGCGGAGTTCTCGTCCCGCCTGATCAGCAGACGAATGGTGCCCAACCGGCAAGGCAGACCGTGCTATTTGTCCGCAACAGAGACACAGAACCGACTCATTTCCGCCGGACGACCCGACGCGATCCAGGTCGCGGCAATACGTTGTGCCAAAGCAATGGCGCGTTGTGCGAGACGGCCATTGGGTTATTCACGTTCCTCGCAGATATGACGATCACGGATGGAAAGAATGACGAAACGAATTGCCGTAGTGACTGGCGGTATGGGTGGTCTGGGAGAAGCGATCAGTACGAAACTGCACGATGCAGGTTATGCGGTGGTAGTCACGTACTCGCCGAACAACACAGGCGCGGCTGCATGGCTCGCGAACATGGAAGCTCAAGGCAGGAATTTTCGCGCGTATCCGGTCGATGTGGCCGACTACGATTCATGCCAGCACTGCGCAGCCAAAATTCAGTATGAAGTCGGCCCGGTCGACATTCTGGTGAATAACGCCGGAATCACCGAGGACATGACGCTCCGGAAGATGAACAAGGTCAACTGGGACGCAGTCATCCGCACCAACCTGGATTCGGTGTTCAACATGACGAAGCCGTTGTGCGAGGAGATGGTCGCGCGGGGTTGGGGACGCATCGTCAACGTTTCGTCCGTCAATGGCTCGAAAGGGTCGATCGGCCAAACCAACTACGCGGCAGCCAAGGCCGGCATGCACGGCTTCACGAAATCGCTGGCGCTGGAAGTAGCGCGTAAGGGCGTTACCGTCAACACGGTCTCGCCGGGTTACCTGGCCACGAAGATGGTCACGGCGATTCC
The DNA here is from genome assembly GCF_046543485.1 of Paraburkholderia sp. EG304. NCBI lineage: Bacteria > Pseudomonadati > Pseudomonadota > Betaproteobacteria > Burkholderiales > Burkholderiaceae > Paraburkholderia > Paraburkholderia sp. EG304. The sequence goes on from NZ_JBKGUA010000014.1 coordinate 152,747, forward strand.
TCAGGAGATCCTCGATGCGAAGATCCTCCCGCACGTTCCCATGGGGCGTCTGGGCAAGCCCGAGGAAGTCGCGGCGCTCGTGCTTTACCTCTGCTCGGACGACGCCGGCTTTGTGACCGGCGCCAATGTTGCGATCAACGGCGGCCAGCACATGCAGTAACAGTCGCGCGCCCCCGCGCCAGCCGGTTCATGCAGAGACACCGCACGAGCCGGCCCGAACAGCATATGCAACACACCTATGCCTCGCTGAGAGGAACGCGTCATGAGTGAAACCTCGATAGGCCTGGTTATCGGAGGCACGGCGCTCGGTGTCGCAATGTTCATGGTCGCTAGCCACTATCGCCGCGAGCGAATGCGGGCACGAATGCTGCGGGAACTGAATTGTCACGATCCGTGGCATCAAACGCGCGCGCGAAAGTGATTGCACCGCCGAACATCGATATCCACAAGCGCAAACGATTGCTGAAAGAAGCAGGCTCAACTGACGCCTGACGTACAGACCGGATTCAGTCGGTCACCACATTGAGAGAAGTGGATGAAAACTACAAGCAGAAAACTTTCTGGAGACAGAGCGAGCCCCTATTCGCCGCAGACTGCCGAGGATGCGATTTCCCATCTCGAACGGGTCCTGTCGGCGGGTGCCGCGCAATCTCTGTTCACCGGCGTCTACTGGCGCGCGCGGGTTCAGCAACTGAGCGCTACACGAGGGCTGACTCCATTGCAGCGAGCAAGGCTCGTGAGACTACTCAAGTCGCTTGCATTGCCGGGACGGGGCGAAGATCGATCGTAGACCTGTACCGTCATGCGCGCGAGAATCATGATTCAACGATAGGTTTTCACGTTTGCAGCGGAGTACGAAATGGACGATCCCTACGACCTTCAACGCTTCCTCGATGCACAGGACCCGGTCTACGCCCAGGCATGCGATGAACTAAAGCATGGACGTAAGCGAAGCCACTGGATGTGGTTCGTGTTTCCTCAAATCGAGGGGCTCGGCATGAGCGCAATGGCTCAGCGATTCGCACTTTCGTCGCTGGCCGAAGCGCAAGCATACCTGCGCCACCCGATACTCGGCCCACGGCTGCGCGAAGCGACACAACTGGTCAACCTCGTCAAAGACCGCTCCATCGAGGAGATTTTCGGGTATCCGGATCACCTCAAGTTTCGCTCGTCGGTGACGCTGTTCTCGCGTGCCTCGAACGACAACGATGTATTTGTCGAAGCTTTGCGCAAATATTTCGGCGGCGAAGCCGATCCGCGAACCCTCGAGCTGCTCTAGGCCATTTTTAGTAACGGGCCCGCGCACGTGGGCCGCGACGGACTGCGCATTCCGGTCTCGGTGCAGTGTGGCGTCACTGCCGGCCGACATCGGCTGCACGGGACCGGTAAAGCAGCAGATGATCATTCGCGGATTCCGACAGCCAGACCTCGCCTGGACGGCCCATCATCTGGCGCACGTTCGCGTGGTCACGCGGCAGTGGCAAGACGTCGAACCGCTCGGTACGCGGATCGAAGCGCACCAGCGCATTAGCGCTCCATTCACTGAGCCAGACGATGTCCTGGTCGTCGACGAATATTGCGTACGGGTGCGGACCGTTGCCGGGCAGTCGCCATTCTCGCCATTGATGCGTCGCGGGATCGAATACACCGACTTTTCCGGCGTTCCACTCGCTGACCCAGACGCGCCCGCTGGAATCGGCCCAGACGCGGCGCGCGCCCTGATTCGCGGTTGGCGGCTCGATGACCTGTGCCGCGCCCGTCGTCCGGTCGATCCGACCGAGGTAACTTCCCGCCAGCGAAGCGAAATACAGATCCCCAGTGCGCGTCACGCAGATACCGTAGGGCCCGGCGCCGCGTGGAGCATCGAAGACGCGCATGCGCGCGCTTTGCGGATCGAGCTCGCCGTAGATACCACTTTGCCCGGTAAACCACAGATGCCCCTGCTTGTCGAACACGGCGGTATTCAGATTGGCGTCGGACCGGTCCTTGGGCAGCGGAAAACGCGTGACGGCGAGCGTCTTCGGAGCGACGCGCACGATTGCGTTCTGCCCGCCGTCAGTGACCCACGCTGCACCATCGGGGCCGACGACCACGCCATGTGGCGCCGATCCGGTGCCGAGCGCAATCGTGTCGATTTTGCCGCTGCGCGGGTCCAGGCGCCCGGCCGCTCCCCGTGCCTGCGCGGTGTACCACACGGTGCCGTCATGCGCCGGTGCGACGTCATGCGGTGCGCTGCCGGCCGGCAAGGCGAAACTTTCGAACGATGACGGCCGCTGTGCTTGCGCATACGCGAGGCCAAGGTTGCCCGTACTCATCGCGCAAGCAATGGCGTAGATCGCCAAGGCAATCACAAACCGGGCGGTCGATCGCAGGGCAAACTTCGTTGCACGAAGTCGTTCGAGCGCCGCATGCCGCAGAAGGAATGCGAACATCCACCAAAGGAGCCCCGCGAGTAACAGCAGAAGAATCAGCATCGGCGGTCTCCGTCGCTGTCTGTGTCAGCTAACGTATCACGAATGCCACTTGCCGAGCTCAACCCCACGCTTCAGTGCTTGGCAGCGCTCTACGCGTCTGCTTTCAGCCGATCTCGATCACCGCCTTCCTTGCCTGCCGACGCTCCTCCAGCGCCACATGCGCTTCGTCGACGTTGTCTAGCGTATAGCGACCATTGATCTCGACATTGAGCGCACCTTGCCGGATGGCAGCGAACACATCGTCCGCGCGACGCTGCACCGTGGCCGCATCGGCGAGATGATCGGCGAGCCGCGGACGCGTGCGAAACAGCGAGCCCGCCTCGCCCAGTTCGTAGGGATCGAGGTCGCGCATCGGCCCCATAACCGAACCATAGTTGATGATCAGGCCGCGCACGCGGACGGCGCGAAAGCTATCGCGCAAGGTGGTCTTGCCGACCGCATCGAATACCACATCGACGCCCCTTCCAAGGGTCAACCCGCGAATCCGATCAGCGAAGGCTCCGTTTTCATAGAGCATCACGTGATCCGCGCCGCGCGCTCGCGCGATAGCAGCCTTTTGCGGCGTACTCGTCGTCGCGAACATTTCCGCGCCTGACGCCTCGCAAGCTGCACGAGCAACTGTCCGATGCCTCCCGACGCCGCATGCACGAGACACGTCATGCCCGCTTCGAGCTTCGCCACGTCTTCGATCAGGTAGTGCGCCGTCGAACCCTGAAAGATCGATGCAGCCGCAATGTCGTAGCGGATATCGGCGGGCAGGCGCGCGAGCCGGGCGGCGGGCACGATCGCAAAGTCGGCGTATGCGCCCCACGATATGCACCATGCCACGCGATCGCCCGCGCAAAGCGACGTCACACCTGCTCCCGTCCAGATTCATGAATATGGCGGTCCCGAGGTGCTGCGCCGCGTCGAGCTCGACATACCGAAGCCGGGTTCCGGCGAGGTGCTGGTGCGGGTCGCCGCGGCGGGGGGCAACTTCATGGACATCCACACGCGGCACGGCCAGTATCGCGATTCACGCTCTCGCGTAAACCCGTCTCCATTGGTTTCGTTGAATGATCGTCTGCACAACTGCGTAAATCAACACGCGGAGGTCCGCCGGAAGGGCAATCAGCGGTGACACCGCCAGGTCAGGCACCAAATCCGGCTCTGCCAATAGAGGGTTTACCCTGGCAAATTCCGCTGAAAGCTATTTGAAATGAAGGTGGCCTTCGTTAGAATGAGTCCTGTGCTGAGACAAATCCGAAAGAGTCCATCAGCGCCTCGCTGTACCGGAGGCAACCGCAGTCGGCTGACAACCTCACATCACTTCAGAAGGCAGTCGTCATTATTCAGTAGACCTCAATTGAACGGAGAGTAAATCATGAGCCGCCTTACCAACCGAATCGCCACAACGCTCGTCGTGCTCGGCCTGATGACTTCGGGCGCAGCTATCGCGCAGCAGCCAACCGCGACCGCGCCCCCGGTCGCAGAGGTTGCTACCGTACCGGCGACTACCCACAATGACCCTATCGTTCAGAAGCGAAACGAGATTCGCGAGGCCAACCGCGAACAACGCGCCCGGACCGCGGAAGCCAGAAAGGCATTCAGGGCTGAAGCTCGCGACGCCCGGCAAGAACGCAACCAGGCGGCGAGCGAGTCCCGCGACCGCGCACGCGCGGCCTTGGCTGAATCGGCACAACCTGGCACGACTCAGGCCGGCGCGGCGCATACCACCCAATGAGTCATAAACGCTACGGGGTTTGTTCAGGAAGAGCGGGCGACGGTCCTCAGCGGAGAACAATCCAATCAAAGATGATCAGTCGATACCCGGCCCTTCCTACCAGCGGAGCCCTCGCATGTGCGAGTGGCTCCGCATTTTTTATATGGCCGTTTTAGCAACTTCACCGAAGCATGCCGGCCGGCCACCTCACTCAAAACCCGAACTGTGCGACGCAGTCAACGAGGTTTGCAGCCTGTTTCCTCAAGCTCCCCACCGCCGCGGCGTTTTACTCGACGAGCGCTGCGTTGCGCTCCGTAGTTTTGTCCATCTGATTGACCGCCTGCGCACGCGGAATGCAAACCGCACCAGGGTAAATACAGATTCGAGCGCTCCCAAAGCTTTATAGAATGAGCAACATTAGCAAGGAGCAATAATGCTTGCTATAGATTAATCGAAGATATCCCGCAGAACCGGAGACGCCATGCAGATCGACTACCAAACGATGCGGTTCGACTACGAGCGAGCCGCCGACCACGATGCCGGTGCCCCGCTCACCTATCCGGTCGTCGTGATCGGCGCTGGCCCGGTCGGCTTGTCCGCGGCCATCGATCTGGCCCAGCAGGGCGTTCGCACCGTGCTGCTCGACAACGACGACACGCTGTCGAGCGGGTCGCGCGCAATCTGTTTTGCGAAGCGCACGCTGGAAATTTTCGACCGGCTCGGCTGCGGCAAACAGATGGTCGACAAAGGCGTGAGCTGGAACGTCGGCAAGGTGTTCCTGCAGGACGAGTTGATCTATACGTTCAATCTGCTGCCAGAAACAGGCCACGCGCGACCTGCGTTCATCAACCTGCAGCAGTACTACGTCGAAGGCTATCTGGCAGATCAGGCGAAGCAGACCGCGAATCTGCAGATGCGCTGGAAAAGCAATGTGATCGGTGTGACCCAGCAAGACGACTATGTCGAGTTGCAGGTCGAAACGCCGGACGGCATTTATCCGATGCGCGCGCAATACGTGGTCGCCGCCGACGGCGCGCGCAGCGCGGTGCGCAAGACGCTCGGTCTCGACAGCCACGGTCGCACCTTCAAGGACCGCTTCCTGATCGCGGATGTGAAAATGAAGGCGCCGTTTCCGACCGAACGCTGGTTCTGGTTCGATCCGCCCTTCCATCGCAATCAATCGGTACTGCTGCACAGGCAACCCGACAACGTCTGGCGCATCGATTTCCAGCTCGGCTGGGACGCCGATCCGGTCGCGGAGAAACAGCCTGAAAAAGTGATTCCGCGCGTGAAAGCGCTGCTCGGCGACGATGCCGAGTTCGAGCTCGAATGGGTCAGCGTCTACACGTTTTCGTGTTTGCGGATGGACAGCTTCCGGCATGGCCGCGTGCTGTTCGCGGGCGATTCGGCGCATGGCGTATCACCGTTCGGCGCGCGCGGCGCGAATAGCGGCGTGCAGGACGCCGACAATCTCGCCTGGAAGCTGCGCCTCGTCGTCAACGGCGACGCGCCGCCAACGCTGCTCGATACCTATGCATCGGAGCGCGAATATGCGGCGGACGAAAACATCCTGAACTCATCGCGCGCCACCGACTTCATCACGCCGAAAAGCGCGGTCTCGCGGATGTTCCGCGACGCCACGCTCAAGCTCGCGAAGGAGTGCCCGTTCGCGCGGCGCATGGTCAACAGCGGCCGTCTGTCGGTGCCGGCGATTCTGCGTGACTCGCCGCTGAACACACCCGACGCCGACGCGTTCACCGGCGCGATGGTGCCCGGCGCAGCTAGCACCGACGCGCCCGTCAAGCTCGCTGGCGAAGACGCCTGGTTTCTGAATCAGACCGGACATGGCGGCTTCACGGGTGTGCACTTCTGCGGCCAGGGAGACGACCCGGCGAAATGCGCCGAACAGCTTCGCGCGCTCGCATCTCTGGCGGTGCCGGTCCGCTCGTTGATCGTCGTGCCGCGTGGAGCGGCCGTGACCGCTCTGCCGGACATGCCTCACGTCACGGTGATCGAGGACGTAGAAGGCATCGTCACGCATCGCTTCGATGCGCGGCCTGGCACGTTTTATCTGCTGCGTCCGGACCAGCACGTCTGCGCGCGCTGGCGCGCTCTCGACACCGCATCGGTCACCAAGGCCGTGGATCGCGCAACCTGCAACGGATAACCATCATGACCAAGCTGAACATCGAAACGAACATGGCCGATCCCGATGCGTTCTATGAAAAACTCATCGACGCGCACAACGGACTGACCGACGAGCAAAGCCACTTCATGAACGCGAAGCTCGTGCTGCTGCTCGCGAACCACATCGGCGATGCCGACGTGCTGCTCGAAGCGCTCGCGCTGGCGCGCGCGGACTGAATGAGGTTCAGCGCCCGATCCAGCCGAACCGCCACGACAGCCGTCGTGTCGTGGCGAGCAGCGTCTGCGCGGTCGCGCCGCCCACGCTGAAGTCGGAGCCGCCCGACGGACCGATCACCGCGACCACCAGACTGACGCTGCCCGTGTGATCGAACACGGGCGCGGCCAACGCGCCGATGCCCGGCACCGGCGCATCGAGTGCGTCATCGATACCATCCTCCCGCACCTTCGCGCGGCGTGCCAGATAGGCCGGGACCAATGACGGCGCGCCCTTTTTCGACGACACGAACACCTCCGCGGCCGGCGCGCCAGCAAGTCTGATCGATTCCTGCGACAACAGCCCGGCCAACACGTCGTCCGCGAGATGCGCGGCGAACACGCGCCCTATCGCCGTGTTGACGAGCGACATCACCGTGCCTACGCGCAGGCTCACGTGCTGCGGTCGCGCCGATTCTTCGAAGCGGATAACGGTAGGTCCCAAAGGTCCAAGAATCGCGACCGCGACGCTCATGCCGGACTCCGCCGCGAGCGTCACGATCTCCGGTTCGGCATCGCGAATCGGCGACATGCGCTGCAACGCGATCAGGCCGAGTTCCATGCCGAGCGGTCCCGCGCTGAAAAGACCCGCGTCGTCGCGGCTCAGCAAGCCCACCTTGAGCAGACTCACCAGATGCGGAAACGCCTTGGCAGCGGGCATATCGGCGGCGGCGGCCAGATCGCGCAGCGACAGCGGACGGCCGGCGGCAACGAGCGCCAGCAGGAGATCACCGGTGTTGTCGAGCGCGCTGATGCCGCGCTGAGCTTTCGTATCGCTGAGTGGGGGCGTGTTCGCGTCGGACGCGTCCGGGGTTTCGATCTGCATGATTCTCAGGTGGGTGTGACCAGCGCTTCGGTGATGCGTCGGGAAGTGTCGAGCAACTGACGTGCGACCGCGCCATCCCACGCGACGTCGATCGAGCCCGACGATCCGATCGCCGTCAACGCGAGTTGCATCCGTTGGTCGCCATCGAACACCGGCACACTCAGACTGCTGATGCCCGGGCTCGGCGCATCGATGCCGCGCTCGATGCCGCGCGCGCGGATCTCATCGAAGCGCTCGCGCCATTCGGCGCTGGCCGGCCCTTTGGCGCCGCGGCTGCGCGCCGGTGCAGGCTCCGCCGCTTGCGCCTGGCTTCGCGCCATTTCCGCGACCTGCTCGGGCGCGCAGAACGCGCAGAAGACGCGGCCCGTCGAGGTCGCTTCGAGCGACATCACCGTGCCGATGTGCAGATTGACATGCAGTGGCGCACCGCTGCGCTCGTATCGCACGATGGTCGGTCCCTGCACGCCCGCCACGCAGATCGCCACGCAAAGACCGATCCGCTCGGCGAGCGCAGCCGCGTGGGGCGCCGCGATGCGATAGACGGGCTGCTGTTCGATATGCATCAGGCCAAGCCGCAACGATAGCGGGCCCGGCTCGTAGTTTCCGGTCAGCGCGTCGCGTTTGACGAGGCCGAGGCGCGTCAGGCTCACCAGATACGTATGCGCCTGCGCCGACGAAAGTTGCGCCTCGCCGGCCAGTTCGGTCAGCCCGAGCGGTTCGCGCTGTCGCGCCAGCGCCTGCAGCAGCCGTCCGCCGACCTCGACGCTTTGAATGCCCCGCTGTTTCTTTTCGCTTGTCGTATCAGCCATCGTGTTGTCCGACCTTGCCCTACAAGAGTTTCGGCCCGTTCGGTGTCGCCCGTGGAAGGCCTAGATGGTATCCGATCGGACCGTGCCGACCAACCAACGGAGTTTACCCTAGCTTAGTCAATGACAAGGTATTTTGTCATTGACAAATATCCACGCGACGACGACTATTAGTCATCCCCCAACGAGTCGTGACGGAGACAGACATGGCGAAGGCTTTCGCATCCCAGGCCGACCTGGAAGAAAAGAAGATCACGTGGACCCAATTGTCGGAAAACGCGTATGCGTACACGGCCGAGGGCGACCCTAACTCGGGCGTGATCATCGGCGACGACGGCGTGCTGATCGTCGACACCACCGCCACGCCGGCCATGGCGCAAGACCTGATCGCGAAGATCCGCAGCGTCACCGACAAGCCGATCAAATACGTCGTGCTGTCGCACTATCACGCGGTGCGCGTGCTGGGTGCGTCGGCGTACTTCAAGGAAGGCGCGCAGCAGGTGATCGCCAGCCGCGGCACCTACGAAATGATCGTCGAGCGCGGCGAAGCGGATATGAAGTCGGAGATCGAACGCTTCCCGCGCCTTTTTGCAGGCGTCGAAACGGTGCCCGGCCTGACGTGGCCGACGCTGGTGTTCGAAAAGGAAATGACGCTCTTTCTCGGCAAGCTCGAAGTGCGCATCGCGCATCTCGGCTCGGGCCACACGAAGGGCGACACGATCGTCTGGCTGCCGTCGCAGAAGGTGTTGTTCTCCGGCGACCTAGTCGAGTACGACGCGGCCTGTTATTGCGGCGACGCGCAACTCGAACAATGGCCGGCAACGCTCGAAGCATTGCGCGCGCTGAATGCGCAGAAGCTGGTGCCGGGTCGCGGCCCCGCACTGCTGTCGCCGGCGGAGGTAAACAAGGGCCTCGACTACACCAAAGACTTCGTGACCACGCTGTTGCAGGCGGGCCGCGATGCATTCAGGGACAAGCTCGATCTGAAGGGCGCGATGGCGCTCACGCGCAAGGCGATGGACCCGAAGTTCGGCAACGTCTTCATCTACGAGCATTGCCTGCCGTTCGACGTGTCGCGAGCCTACGACGAAGCAAGCGGTATCAGCCATCCGCGCATCTGGACCGCGCAGCGCGACAAGGAAATGTGGGACGCGCTGCAGAGCTGATCGCCCCACGCACTCCGGGAAAGACCCTCCGGTCTTTCCTTATCCCGTTCAAACCATGAAGGCGCGCTAGACGCCTCGGGCGCGCTCGTCTTCGCACAGGCGCGCTTGGCACCTGGAGCGAGACATGCAGCATTCCCTCGATGGCAACGTCATTGGCCACGCCGCGTCGGTCGCGAGCGACGATTCGATGTTCAGAAAGGTCGCGTGGCGCATCGTGCCGTTTCTGTTTCTTTGCTACGTCGTGTCGTTTCTGGACCGGATCAACATCGGCTTCGCGCAATTGCAGATGAAGCATGATCTCGGCTTCAGCGACGCGATGTACGGACTCGGCGCAGCCGTGTTCTATGTCGGGTACGTTCTGTGCGAGGTGCCGAGCAATATTCTGTTGGCCAAATACGGCGCGCGTAAAACCTTCATGCGGATCATGCTGCTGTGGGGCATCGCGTCGATGTGCATGATGTTCGTGTCGAAGCCCGCGCACTTCTACGTACTGCGCTTCATGCTGGGCGTGTTCGAGGCGGGCTTTTTCCCCGGCATCGTGCTGTACTTGACGTACTGGTTTCCGGCCAGCCGGCGCGCCGCCGTGATTTCGGTGTTTTTCGCAGGCGTGGCGGTCGCGGGCGTGCTCGGCGGACTTTTCTCCGGCTGGATCATGCGCGACATGAGCGGCGTGCTGAACCTGTTCGGATGGCAATGGATGTTTGCGATCGAAGGCGCACCGGCTGTAATTCTCGGACTCCTGTCGTGGCGCTTTCTGCTCGACAAGCCGCACGACGCGAGCTGGCTCACGCAGGCTGAAAAGGATCGGCTCGTCGCTCTGTGCGCGCAAGGCCAGGGGAAAAACAGTGGGCGTGACGGTCGCAGCTTCGCTGCGGCGTTGCTCAATCCGCGCGTCTATCTGTTCGCGTTCATCTATTTTTCGCTGACCTGTGCATCGCTGACGCTCAACTTCTGGATGCCGTTGATGATCCGTGATTTCGGCGTTCAGGATGTGGTCGCGGTGAGTCTCTATACGGTGGTGCCGAATGCGATCGGCGCGGTGGGTCTGATTCTAGTTGCGCGCCGCTCGGATCGAACAGGGGAACGGCGGAAACATTTCGCTTTCTGCACCGTGGTCGGTGGTCTCGCGCTCGCGGCGCTTACACTGCACCTGAACAGCTTTGCCGCGATGCTGGCAATTTTGTCGCTGGCCTCTGTGTTGATCTTCGCGGCGCTGCCAATCTTCTGGGCCGTTCCTACCAGCTATCTGTCTGGCAAAGCGGCTGCGTCTGGCATTGCGTTCATTAGCAGCATTGGCATCACGAGCGGCATCGTCAGCCCGTGGGTGATCGGGCAGATACGCACGGCGACGGGCAGTATGGATCTCGCCGTCTATATTCTTGCTGGGCTGCTTGTGCTTAGCGGGGGCGCGTTGATGGCGGGCGTCAAAGGCGATGTGATGCGACGGTGATGCGTGATTGACTGGTTGTCGCTGGCGTCGCAGAGTCAGGTTGCGCGCCGCGAAACGAGTGTTCGCGCCGCAATCGGGATAGACGATCCTTCAGGCACGGCTAATGCAGATCACGATGGCACCGGCTCCAGCATCGAAAGGAAAAGCCATGTCCACCATGCCATCCGCCATCAGACATCCAGCCGGACATCCGTCGTATCGGGATGTCGTGACGGGCGCGAGCGGCTGATGCGCGCCGCGCGATCGTCTGCCGTGTGGATGCACCGGTGCGGATACCGGGACGCAGTTTTGACTGGTCCAACGATCCGCTCCTCCAACAGATGGCGCTTGATGGTCGCGCTCGTGCTGAGCGGATCGGCGATGTGGAGTGCCGATCCCGCTTGCGCGGTCTACGCGATCGCGCAATACGGCGAGCCCAAATATCCCGCTGATTTCAAGCACTTCGACTACGTCAATCCCGACGCCCCACGCGACGGTGCGCTCGTTCTCGCGAATCCGAACCGGCTGACCAGCTTCGACAAATTCAACCCATTTACGCTGCGAGGCAATCCCGCACCGGGACTGGGACTGATGTTCGAAAGCCTGACGACCGGCAGCGCCGACGAAGTGGCGAGCGCGTACTGCCTGCTCGCCGACGACATCGACGTCGCCAGGGACGGCCTGTCGACAACCTTCCACATCAATCCGAAAGCGCGCTTCTCGAACGGCGACCCCGTCACCGCAGCGGACGTCAAGTTCTCGTTCGACACCCTGAAAAGTCCGCAGGCGCTGCCGCAGTTCGCGGTGTACTTCGCGCAGATCGCGCGGGCGGTGGTAATCGACCGGCTCACGATTCGCTTCGATTTCAAGGTCGCGACACGCGAGATGCCGCTGCTCGCGGGCGGAATTCCGGTGTTTTCGCACAAGTGGGGCATGCGGCCGGACGGCACGCGCATTCCTTTCGATCAGCTCGCGTTCGAGAAGCCGATCGCAAGCGGCGACTATCTGATCGACCGATACGACAACGGCCGAACCATCAGCTACGAGCGCAACCCGAACTACTGGGGCGCGTCGCTGCCCGTCCGCGTCGGCACGCACAACTTCGCGCGCATCGACTACAAGCTGTATGCGGACGCGGTCGCTCAACTCGAAGCGTTTAAGGCGGGCGAGTATGACGTGCTCGTCGAACACACCGCACAGAGCTGGGTGCGGCGCGATATCGGCAAGCGCTTCGACAGTGGCGAGCTGATCAAGCGCGAGTTTCCTCATCACAACGGCGTGGGCATGCAGGGATTTTTCATCAACCTGCGGCGGCCGCTCTTTCAGGACGTGCGCGTGCGCGAGGCGCTCGATCTCGCGTTCGACTTCGAGTGGCTCAACCGGCAGCTTTTCTACGATCAGTACAAGCGCACCGACAGCTTCTTCGTCAACACGGCCCTGCAGGCCAAGGGCAAACCCAGCGAAGGCGAACTCGCGATTCTGGAGCCGTTGCGCAATCAACTCGATCCCGCCGTGTTCGGCGAGATGCCGCAACAGCCCGACACCGATCCGCCCGGATCGCTGCGCGCCAACCTGATCAAGGCGCGCGAGCTGCTCGCGCAGGCGGGCTGGACGTATCGCGACGGCGCGCTGCGTAACGCGAACGGTCAGCCGTTCGTCTTCGAGCTGCTCGGCGACACGGGTGGCGGCGTGTCGATGGAGCCGGTCGCCGCGGCGTTCGGCCGCAATCTGCAGAAGCTCGGCATCACGATGAACTTTCGCACCGCCGATTTCGCACTGATTCAAAAGCGCATCGACGCGTTCGACTTCGACATGACGACCGTACGTCTGCCTGACGTGCAGGTGCCGGGCACCGAGCAGCTATCGCGCTTCGGCAGCCAGTACGCGGACGAGCCCGGCTCCGACAATCTCGCCGGTGTGAAGTCGCCGGCCATCGACGCGATCCTGCGCAAGGTGCTGGGCGCGCAAACGGACGAGCAGCTCGTCGATGCGACCCACGCGCTCGACCGGGTGTTGATGAACGGCTATTACGTGATCCCGCACTGGTATTCCGCGGTCCATCGCATCGCGTACCGGAATAGCCTCGCCTATCCGGCGAAGCTGCCGCTTTACTTCTCCGCCGACGAATGGGTTCTGTCGACGTGGTGGCGCAAAGCGGCTGGACCGAAACTTGCACGCCCTCCATGATTGGAGGACAACGATCATGAGCAGACTACTCTTTGCAACCATCGTATCGGTCGGCCTCGCGGGGTGCGTCGTCGCCCCGCCGCCGCCCAGCTATGGCTATGGATATGAGCCAGCACCCGCCTACGGCTATGCCCCCGGGTACTACGTCGCGCCGCCGGCCGTGAGCCTGGGCATCGGCATTGGCGGTTACTGGGGTGGCCATGGAGGCCATTGGCACGGCCATTGAATCAGACGATCCAGGTGGGCTCTTCCAAACCAGGGTAAACATCCATCCTCGCACGAAGTACTTCAAAATGGTTGGGGTACGGAGTATATTCGCGTTCAGCAGATATTTACTGAACGGAGGAGGACGGTATGCAATTTCATCTCAACGGTTTCCGGGTCGGCGATCCGACGATCGAGCCAGCCATCAGCAACGCGCATGCTGCGCAGATGCCGGAGAAGGTCGACGTGCTGATCGTCGGCAGCGGCCCTGCCGGAGTCGTGCTGGCGGCGCAGTTGTCGCAATTCCCGTCGATCAACACGCGCATCGTCGAACGTCGTGACGGACCGTTGCAGATGGGACAGGCCGATGGCGTAGCGTGCCGTACCGTCGAGATGTTCAATGCGTTCGGCCTCGCAGATCGCCTGCTGCAAGAAGCCTATTGGGTCAATGAAACGGTATTCTGGCGACCCGATGCAACTGACCGCGGCGCGATCAGTCGTACCGGCCGAGTTCAGGATACCGAAACGGGACTGTCGGAATTTCCGCACGTCATCGTCAATCAGGCGCGTATCCAGGAGTATCTGCTCGACGTGATGCGTCGCTCCGCGCGCCGGATCGAGCCGGACTACGGCCTCGAACTGGTCGACGTCCAGCGCGACGATACGAACGAATACCCGGTGCTGGTCACGCTGCGGCGCACCGATCCCGCGCGTCTCGACGAGACCGTGACCGTGCGCGCGCGCTATGTCGTCGGTTGCGACGGCGCGCGCAGCCGGGTACGCACCGCCATCGGACAAACGCTACGCGGTGACGCGGCCAACCATGCGTGGGGCGTGATGGATGCGCTGGCCGTTACCGACTTCCCGGACATCCGGCTGAAAGCGGCGATTCAATCCGCGAGCAAGGGCAACCTGCTGATCATTCCGCGTGAAGGCGGATATCTGGTTCGCTTCTATGTCGACCTCGGCGACGTCACGCCGGAGAATCGCGACAACCTCAAGCAGATCACGGTCGATCGCATCATCGAGACGGCGCAGAGCATCCTCCATCCCTATACGCTCGACGTTAAAGAAGTAGCGTGGTTCTCGGTCTACGAGGTCGGTCAGCGTCTCACCGACCGCTTCGACGACGCTATCGCCGCCGACGGCACTTCACGCGAACCGCGCGTGTTCATCGCGGGCGACGCCTGCCATACGCATAGCGCCAAAGCGGGCCAAGGCATGAACGTGTCGATGCAGGACGGCTTCAATCTGGGCTGGAAGCTCGGCGCGGTGCTGGAAGGCCGCAGCGACGCCGATCTGCTGCGCACGTATTCGGACGAGCGCCAACCCATCGCGCAGGAGCTGATCGATTTCGACAAGGAATGGTCGGCAATGATGGCCGCTCCGCCGAAGGACCCCAACCGGCCCGAAGCAGGCGGTGTCGATCCCGCTGAGCTCCAGGCGTACTTCGTTCGCGCTGGCCGCTACACGGCTGGTGTCGCGACGCGTTACCGGCCGGCCACCCTGACCGGTGAAGCGACGCATCAGGCGCTCGCCAAAGGCTTTACGATCGGCACGCGCTTTCACTCGTCGCCTGTGGTTCGCCTCGCTGACGCGAAGCCGTTCCATCTCGGGCATGCCGCGCAAGCGGACGGCCGTTGGCGTCTGTACGCTTTTGCGGACGCATCGGGTCGTGCGCTGAATGCGTTGTGCGAGTATCTCGACAAGTCGCCGGAATCCGTTTTGCGGCTCTTTACGCCGAAGGATGCAGACGTGGACAGCGTTCTCGATCTGCGCGCGGTATTGCAACAGCCGCATCGCGAAGTCCGTCTCCAGGACATCCCTGCTCTGCTGCTGCCGCGCAAGGGTCGCCACGGCCTGATCGACTACGAAAAGGCATTTACGAGCGACGCGACGACTGATATCTTCGACGAGCGCGGCATCGATCGCGAACAAGGTGCACTCGTGGTGGTACGTCCCGACCAATACGTGGCCCATGTTCTTCCATTGAATGCATACGCGGAGTTGAACGCCTTCTTCCGGCCCATCTTTCGCGCGCGTTAAACCATAACTAAATCCGACACTCCGAAATTGCCGATCAAACCTGAAGACGCCGGCGCGCTCCCGAAATTTACTGGCAGCCTGGTGCGCCGTGCCCAACAGCGCCATGCAGCGGTCTGGCTGAGTGAGGTCTCCGCTGAGATCACGAGCGTGCAGTACGCGGCGCTAGAGGTCTTGCACGAGACACCTGGCGTCAGTCAGCGGCAACTCGGAGACAAACTCGATGTGGATCGTTCGACGATCGCCGATCTCGTTGCACGTATGGTGCGCAATGGCCAGATCGAGCGCGCCGACGATCCTGTCGACAAGCGCAGTTATGTGTTGTATCTCACCGCTGCCGGCAAGAAGCAACTTGCGGCCTTGCGTCCGCGCGTCGAGCAGGTCGAGCGCATTCTCACTGAACGACTGACGGCAAGCGAATTGGCGCAGTTGCGCCGCTTGCTTGCGGCGCTGTTGCCGCCGCAGGCTTGATGGGCTTACCGCTTCAATAAGCCCGTCGGTCGAATTCTTGTCAAAGCTTGCCCGGTCGAGGGTCGGGCACGAAGCCATCCCGGTTGGGCATACGGATAGCGGCGAGCGAATGCGCGTCGAGACGCGCATCGTCCGGAACGATACCGTTGCGGTTCAAGATCCACGCGCTGAGCGCATACACCTCATCCGCGCTCAGCGACTGCGGCGCGTTATACGGCATCGCCCGGTTTATATAGTCGAACAGCGTCGTCGCATACGGCCAGTAGCTGCCAACGGTGCGCTTCGGATTCGCGGTCGCGAGCGTGCCCGCTCCACCGATCAGTTGATCGCCGATCAGCCCCTCGCCTTTCGCGCCATGACAGGCCGCGCATTTCGCCGCGAAAATGCGGCCACCCGTTGCGACGTCGCCGCTGCCGGTGGGCAAGCCTTGGCCGTTCGGCGCGACATCGATATTCCATGCGCTCAGAGCGGATTCGCTGACAGGCTTGCCGATCGCGTCGACGGATGAACGCCAGCGCGCTTGCGCGGCGGCAGGGTACTGCACGTCGCGGGTTGCATCGAATGAAGACGAACAGCCAGCGAGCAGACTGCTAGCCGTGACCCATGCCAGCAGAGCGCGCATCGTTTTCGATTTCGAAGCACCGAACTGCACAGGCTCACGCATTTTTAACGCTCCCATCGGCTTCGATGCGCCACTGCTGAATGCCGTTGTAGTGATAGTTCGAGTTCAGTCCACGGGCCGCGACGAGCGCCTCGCGCGTCGGTTGAACGTAGCCGGTCGAATCCGTTGCGCGCGACAGGATGGCGCTCGGCGCACCGTTCCACACGAAGCCGGCCTGGAAGCGGGTCAACGCGCGATCGCGCGCCGGCTCGTCGAGCACCGCGGCCTGCCATGTCGCTCCACCGTCGGTCGATACCTCGACCTTGCGAATCGCTCCGCGCCCCGACCACGCGAGCCCGACGATCGGATAGAAGCCCTGCGCGGTCAGCCGCTGTCCGGCGGAAGGCCGCGTGATCACCGACTTCGCATCCATCTCGAACACGAATTGACGCGCGCGGCCGTCGGGCAGAATGCTCGTGTATTTGGACGTTTCTTCGCGCGTCTGCAACGGCGCATCGACGACTTTCAGCCGCCGCAGCCATTTCACGTTGGTATTGCCCTCGAAGCCCGGCACCAACAGACGCAGCGGATAGCCGTTCTCCGGCCGCAGGCGTTCGCCGTTTTGCGCATAGACGACGAGCGCGCGCTCGAGAATCCGCTCGAGCGGCAAACTGCGCGTCATCGCGGCGGCGTCTGCGCCTTCCGCGAGCAGCCACTGCGGCTTTGCGCCGTCGCTGGTCGGCGTGCGTCCGCCGACGGCTTCGAGCAGCGTCGACAGCCTGACGCCGGTCCACTCGCAGCACGACAGCAGTCCATGCGTGATCTGCACGGGCAGCCCGCTCGGTCCTTTCCATTCGCTCGCCGTGTTGCCCGAACACTCGAGAAAATGAATGCGCGACTCCGAAGGCAGGCGCAGCAGATCGTCCATCGTGAAGAGCTTCGGCTCGCGCACGAGACCGTGAATCACGAGCCGGTGCGCGTCGGGATCGATATCGGGCACCCCGGCATGATGCCGCTCATAGACGAGCCCATTCGGGGTGATCGAGCCATGCAGATCCGCGAGCGGCGTCAGCGACGATGCGGCGCCCGGCATCGGCCACGCCCGCGCGGCACGGCGAATCACGTTCGACTCGCGCGGCGACGGCAGCCCGTACGGATGCTCGAGAATCGGCGCGCCGGGTGTTTGTGTCCAAGGATCGACGCCCAGCGGCTTGAGCAGCGTCGCCGCCTTCAGGTTCGGCGCGGCCAACGCGGACAACGCGAGACCGCCCAACAGGCGCCGACGCGGCGACGCGGGTTTCGACGCATCATGCGCGTCGCTAGTGATACGTGGATGTCGCGACATGCTCGTGCCGGCGAGGCGGCCTGGGTTGATCGACAAGCGCACGAGTATAGGTAGTGCGCGCGTCCCGATCAAAGCCGATTGCGACTATGGTTATGACGGCGAGCGATATGCCGCGCGCGGATTAGAAAAAATTGCCACGGCCATCCGATGACACCGTCAATCCGGTGCGATTTCCGCGATCACGCTAAACGATTCGAGCGTATAGCCCATATTGAAATACCCCGCGCGCGCGTAAGTCGCAATGCGCTCAAGGCGCTCGGGATCGTTGCGCGGCCGGTCGCGATGGACCCGCTGCCGCACGGCTTCGAAGGAGCCGGACACGGCCCGCCGATAGAACGATGCGAGATTCAATGACATCGTGCGCCCTCCTGCTGATGGCATGCGTCGAATCTAGTCAGCAGCGCGCGCTTGTGCAAACAAGCATTTGTGCAATGCTTTGCGCCGCCCATGCAATGTCGGTCCGGCGGTGCCGACACGACGGGTTGTCCGCTTACGCTCAACCGCGATAACGATAGCGCTCGATATTATTTGTGCGCTAACGAGCGCGTCTCTACGATCTGGTGACCTTCACTTCGATCGCATTCCAAGCATGACTACGACAAAAGCACTCAGGGCCGCACTTCTCTCCGTTCTCGTTACT
This sequence comes from Paraburkholderia sp. EG304, assembly GCF_046543485.1. Classification (NCBI taxonomy): domain Bacteria; kingdom Pseudomonadati; phylum Pseudomonadota; class Betaproteobacteria; order Burkholderiales; family Burkholderiaceae; genus Paraburkholderia; species Paraburkholderia sp. EG304. Next base: position 171,041 of record NZ_JBKGUA010000014.1, read on the forward strand.
TGCGGCATCGTCGGTGCTCAACCGGCGCTTGCGGCAGGACAAACGGTGCGAGTCGGCATCATGTCCGGCGAGGACGAAGACGTGTGGCGTGCGGTCGCCGCCAACGCGGCCAGGCAGGGCATCACCGTCAAGATCACGACCTTCTCCGACTATACGCAGCCGAACGAAGCGCTCGCTGAACACGACCTCGATGCAAACTCGTTCCAGCACAAGCCCTATCTCGATGCGCAGATCGCCGCGCGCCACTATCAGATCGTGCCCGTCGGCTATACCTATGTGCAGCCGATCGGTCTCTACTCGCGCAAGGTGAAATCGGTCGCGGCGCTGCCGCAGAATGCGACCATCGGCGTGCCGAACGATCCGAGCAACGAAGGCCGCGCGCTGCTTCTGCTGCAAGCGAACGGGCTGATCAAGCTGCGCCCCGACGTCGGCCTGCTGCCGACCGCGCGCGACATCGCGGACAATCCGAAGCACATCCAGATCAAGGAGCTCGACGCGGGCATCGTCGGCCGTGCGATCGGCGACCTCGACGCCGCCGTCGTCAATACCGACTGGGCGATCAAGGCGGGCATCAAGATTCCGCAGGAACGCATCGCGCAGGAGAAGGTGCCGGGCAACCCGTATCGCAACTTCATCGCGGTCAACGCGAAAGACGCGAACGCTGCGTGGGTGAAGACGATCGTCGACAGCTACCAGCAGGCCAACGTCGCCTCGGCGATCCTGACCGTCTATCACGGCGCCACGCTGCCGGCATGGGACGGCGCGCCGCAACACTGACCCGACACGCGGATCACGCACGACTCGAGCGGCGGCGCTTCGGCCGCCGCGCATTCAGTCCTCTTCATTGCCCTCCTGATCGTATCGCCCGTCATGTCCATTATCAGAACGCCCCACGACCGCCGCACCTTCCTGAAACTTTCGCTCGGCGCCGCGGCGGCCGCGGCAGCGCCGCTTTCGTTCGCGCAAGGCAACGCGCGCACGCTGCGCGTCGGCAACCAGAAGGGTTATCTGAATCTGCTGAAGGGCCGGGGTACGCTCGAGAAGCGGCTCGCGCCGCTGAACGTATCGGTGACATGGACCGAGTTCGCGGCGGGCCCCGTGCAACTGGAAGCACTGAACGTCGGCTCGATCGATTTCGGCGACGTCGGCGAAGCACCGCCGATCTTCGCGCAGGCCGCCGGCGCACCGTTGGCCTATGTGGCGGCGACCGACAAGCGGCCGCAGTCGGAAGCGGTGCTGGTGCCGCCGCAATCGACGATCCGCTCGGTCGCGGACCTGAAGGGCAAACGGATCGCGCTTAACAAAGGCAGCAACGTCCACTACTTTCTCGTCAAGCTGCTGCGTCAGCATGGCCTGCAATACGGCGACGTAAAGCTCGTGTTCCTCGCGCCCGCCGATGCACGCGCGGCGTTCGAGCGCGCGTCGATCGACGCGTGGGTCATCTGGGATCCGTTTTTCGCCGCGGCGGAGCATTCGCTCGGCGCTCGCGTGATCGCCGATGCGAGCGGCGTGGTCGGCAATCGGGCGTTCTACTTCTCGTCGCAGAGTTATGCGGCGAACAATCCCGACGTGATCCGCATCGTGATCGAAGAACTCGACAAGGTCGATCAGTGGGGCAGGCAAAACAAGGATCAGCTCGCGAGCGAACTCGCGCAGCTATGGGGTCTGCCGAAGCAGGTCGTGGACGCGGCGGTGCAGCGTCAGCAGTTCGGCACGCAGCCGATTACCCGCGCGATTCTCGGCGAGCAGCAACAGATCGCCGATACGTTCCTCGATCTCGGCCTGATTCCGAAGCACGTCGACGTGCTGAAAGCGGCGCCTTCGAATCTCGCGTAGGTGCACCGGTGGCGCAACGACGCCGCACCTGCATCAACGCTCGGAGACCGGCCGCGTCGGCGGAGCCTGTTGTTCCTGCGGCGCGTCGCTGTACTCCGTCATGCGCCGCATCGAACTCACGCAGGCCGCGACCAACGCGAGCGCCGCGCCAATGCCGGCAATCAGCGTCAGGTGCCGGCCATGCACGAGCCCGAACACGATCGACACCACCACCGCGCCGCTCGACTGGCCGAGCAGACGACCCATCGCTTGCAGGCCGGATGCGCCGCCGCTGCGATGCCGCGGCGCACTGCCGATGATCACGCGATTGTTCGGCGACTGGAAGATGCCGAAGCCGAGGCCGCATACCGCGAGCCGCCACACGATGTCGAAACGCGTCGCCGTGTCGCCGAGCTGGCAGAGCATCGCGAGTCCGCAGCCGAACACGACGAGCCCGACGCTGCTGATGCGTCCCGGCGCCCACCGGTCGGACAGCCGGCCCGCGACCGGCGCGATCAATGCGGTCACGAGCGGCCACGGTGTCATCAGAAAGCCGGTTTGGGTTTCCGACAGCTTCAGCGTCTGCTCGAAATAGAACGGCAGCACGATGTACGCCATCGTCTGTGCCGCGAACGAGCAGATGGACGTCGCCATCGACAATGAAAACACCGGCATGCGCAGCAGGTCGATGGGCAGCATCGGCTTCGCGAGGCGGCTTTCGCGCCGCACGAACAGCACGCCGGCCACCAGTGCGAGCGCAACCATCACGGCGCCGCGCTGCGTCGCGCCCGGCTGGTTGAAAGCCGCGAGACCCGAGATCAGCAGGCCGAAGGTGAGCGCGTTGAGCAGGACGCTCAGGCCGCTCAGGCGAGCGCCCGAGGTCGGTGTCACCGGCAAGGTGCGCGCGCCGATCGACAGCGCCAGGACGCCGAGCGGCACGTTGACGAGGAACAGCCACTGCCAGTGCGCGACCGACAGAATCGCCGACGCGATGCTCGGACCCGCCGCCGACGAAACGGCCACCACCAGCGACGATAAACCGACGCCGACGCCCAGCCGCGCCTTCGGAAAAACGAAGCGCACCAGCGCGATACTCACGCTCATGATGCCGCCCGCACCGAAGCCCTGGAACACGCGGGCGACCGCCAGCACCAGCAGCGTGTGCGCATTAGCGCAGGCGAACGACGCCAGCGTGAAGAGCACGAGTCCGCAGCAGTAGACGCGCTTGTAGCCGAGGCTGTCGCCGAGCACCGCGAGCGGCAGCAAGGACACCGTGATCGCCAGCTGATACGCGTTGACGACCCAGATCGCATTGGCGGGCGATACCGCCAGGTCGTTGCTGATGGTGGGCAGCGCGACGTTGACGATGGATGTGTCGAGCACCGACATCGTCATCGCGATGGCGATCGCGAGGTACGCAAACGCGCGTTGGGGATTGGGCAGGCCGTCGGTCATGGTGCAAGCGGGTCGAAAGAAAATACGCGGGCGACGGCGTGCCGCGCGGCTGCCGTCGCGGGTGCATTGTTGCAACTCTGACTCGCGGGAGCAAGGTTGTACCGGATGCCGGGATGATGGCTACCCGGCTTCTCAGGCATGGCACGTGCGGCGCCTGAATCGGGACGCAGTTGACCTTACTGCGCCAAAGGTTGTAGACGTGTAGGAATCGTCGCCGCTATCAGCGTCGGCGAGACACGCATGAAAACGAAACGCCCTTTTTACACGATCGGCCACTCGACGCGTCCGCTGCAGGAATTCGTCGACTTACTGAAAGGCGAACAGATCGCCTTGCTCGTCGACGTGCGCAGCATCCCGCGCTCGCGGACCAACCCGCAGTTCAATCGCGACACGCTGCCCGCCTCGCTCGCGGCGGAACATATCGACTACGTGCATCTCGCGGCGCTCGGCGGACGCCGCAGCAGGCACAAGGATGACGCGCCGTCGCCGAATGCGTACTGGACGCATCCGGCCTTTCGCAACTATGCCGACTATGCAATGAGCGACGCGTTCCGCGAGGGACTGAAGCAACTGCGGACGCTCGGTCATCGGCAGCGCTGCGCGATCATGTGCTCGGAAGCGGTCTGGTGGCGTTGCCACCGGCGTATCATTACGGACTATCTGCTGATGCACGATGAAACCGTGCTGCACATCATGGACGCGCATCACACGAACGCCGCCACGATGACGCCTGGCGCCGAGCCCCAGGCCGACGGCACGCTGATCTATCCGGCTGAGGCCCAGAACTGAGCCGACTCACGACACGACTGCACGCCAGTCACCCCGCATCGCTTTATGGCCGTTACCACCAAACGTAAGTCGAAACACGACACCTCGCTCGACACGCTGCTTCACGATATCCGCGCCTGCACGCTGTGCGCACCCATGCTGCCGCACGCGCCCCGACCCGTGCTCGCGGCGTCCGCCAGCGCACGGATTCTGGTCATCGGGCAAGCGCCGGGCGCGCGCGTGCATGCGTCCGGGGTGCCGTGGAGCGACGCGAGCGGCGCGCGCCTGCGCACATGGCTCGGCGTCGACGACACGACCTTCTACGACGCTTCGAAATTCGCCATCGTGCCGATGGGCTTCTGTTTTCCGGGCCGCGGCGCGAGCGGCGATCTGCCGCCGCGTCCCGAGTGCGCGAGCCGCTGGCATCGCGAATTGCTCGCGCGGATGCGGTCGGTGAAATTGACGCTGCTGATCGGACAATACGCGCAGCGCTTCGGTCTCGGCGACGCGTTTGGCCCGACCTCGACCGATACGCTCGTCAGGTGGGCCGAGTTTGGACCGCATCTGATGCCGCTGCCGCATCCGTCGCCGCGCAATGTCGCGTGGTTCAAGCGCAATCCGTGGTTCGAAGGCGAAGTGCTGCCGACGCTGCGTGCGCATGTGGCGACGGTGTTGGCGGGCGAAACGCTTTGAGCGCCGCGCACCACGAAGCGGCGGCCGCGTCCGCGTCCTGTGTGCTGCAGTGCGCCACCCGGTGCCGCGCCGCGCTTTCGCCAGTCCGCCGACAGCGGCGCAGACCATCCATTGCACCCCGTCGGGCGCCACTATCCACAACTTCGCGACCCCGCCGTCCCACTCTTCGGAATGGTGCGGGTATACATGGATTAGGCGGTGCAACCGCACTGCACTAACATTTTTGCGGTACCGCACGGCGCGTATCGAGCGCCTCGAATCGGGGTTGCACGTCGCCACGCCAAAGTCTCGCGCCGCCCAGCGCACTCCCGGTGCCTTCCAGCATCTGCACACGATCGACCCAACGTCGATCGCATCGACCAACGAAGACAAGAATCGGAGGATGAGATGGCACAGCAACGGGATGACAACCAGCAACAAGACAACAACTCTATCAATCCGACGCGGCGCGGGCTGATGCAGGGCGCCGGACTCGGCGCGGCGCTCTCGCTGATGGGAGCGCTAGGCGGCGCGGGCGGGCTGATCGGCAGCGCGCAAGCGGCGGAGTCGGCGTTTCCGTCGCACAAGAAGTGGAAGATCGTGTTCGTCAATCACGTCACCACCAACCCCTTCTTCGTGCCGACGCAATACGGCATTCAGGATGCCTGCTCGCTGCTCAACATGGATTATCAGTGGACCGGCTCGGCCACCTCCGACGCCGGCGAAATGGTCCGCGCCGTGAATTCGGCGATCGCCGCGAAGGCCGACGCCATCGCGGTGCCGATCGTCGATCCGAGCGCTTTCGACAAGCCCATCCAGGCTGCGCTCGACGCCGGCATTCCGGTGTTCGCCTATAACGCCGACGCGCCGCGCGGCAAGAAGAATCCGCGCCTCGCGTATATCGGCCAGGACCTGTATCTGTCCGGCTACCAGATGGGCGAGCGCATCGTGAGCCTGATCGACAGCGGCATGGTCGCGCTGTTCATTGCGACGCCGGGGCAGCTCAACATCCAGCCGCGTATGGACGGTGCGAGCGACGCGATCAAGAAGTCCGGCAAGAAGATCGACATTCAGACCGTGGCCACGGGCGCGACCGTCAACGAGGAGTTGTCGAAGATCAAGGCGTTCTATCTGGGACACCAGGACCTGAAGGGCATGTTCGCCGTGGATGCGGGCAGCACGCAGGGCGTTGCGCAGGTGATGAAGGAATCGAACCTCCCCGCGAAGGGCGTGCACGGCGGCGGCTTCGACTTGCTGCCGACCACGATCCAGCTGATCCACGAAGGCTACCTCGACTTCACCATCGACCAGCAGCCGTACGTTCAAGGTTTCTATACGGTGATGCAGGCGTTCGTGTTCCTCAGCTCGGGCGGCCTCGTCGGGCCGGCCGAAATCAATACCGGCCTGAAGTTCGTGACCAAGGAGAACGTCGAGCCGTACCTCAATACCTCGACTCGCTTCGAAGGCAAGACCGATAAGCAGCAAATCGTCCCGCGGTCCGGCGCAATCAAGTCCTGATGAATACAGTGAACGAAACCAGCAACACCGAAGCAGTCCGCGCGCCCCGGCGCGCGGGCGTTTCATTCGCGTCTCAATGGGCGGCCGAGCTGCGCATTCTGCTCGTGGCCGTGCTGCTGGCCGCCTACTTCGAATTCGCGAACCACGATTTCCTGCTCACCAACGCGAGCCTCGTCAACCTGTCGCAGTTCATCGCACCAGTGGCGATCATCGCGTTCGGCGAAATCATGTTGATGATCGGCGGCGACATCGATCTGTCGGCGGGCATGGTGTTCGCGTTCGCGCCATTCATGATGGTGTTCGCGAATGACGCGGGCGCGCCGATGTGGCTCGCCGTAATCGCGGGGCTCGTGGCGGCGGGAATGGTCGGCTTCGTGAATGGGGCGGTGACGGTGTGGCTGCGACTGCCCTCTTTCGTCACGACGCTCGGTACGCTCTTTCTGATCAACGGCATCACGCTCACGATCTCGCGCGGCACGCCCGCCCCCACGCCGGGCTCGCCCGCGTTCGCCGCGGTCATGGGCGCGTGGGGCTACAGCGAGATCATCTGGACCCTCGTGATCGCGTTCGCGATGCACGTGCTGTTGCGGCATACACGCTGGGGCCTGCACACGCAGGCCGCGGGTGCGAATCCGCTCGGCGCGAGCGAGGCCGGCATTCATGTGAAGCGGCTGCGCCTCGGCAACTTCATTCTCGCCGCGGTGCTGGCGGGCTTCACCGGCATGCTCGAAGCCTTTCGCATTACCTCGATCGACCCGCAGGCGGGCGGCAACCAGATTATGTTCCTTGCCGTGGCCGCGGCCGTGATCGGCGGCACGCCGCTGACGGGCGGCTCGGGCACCATCGTGGGCGGCCTCATCGGCGCAGCGGTGCTCGGCATTCTCAACGACGGCTTTACGCTGATCGGCATCAACGCGTTTACGTTCAACATCATTCTTGGCGCCGCGATTCTGGCGGCGATGATCTTCAACATCCACGTCGGGCGCATTCGCCGCAAGGGTGGACGCTGATGGACCAATCGCAAACCTCCTCTGCAGGGGTGAATGCCACCTCGGCTGCGCTCGGCGCGGCGAATACGCCGCTCGCGCTGCGCGGCGACAATCTCGTCAAACGCTTCGGCGCGGTGACGGCGCTCGACGGCGTCTCGCTCACGCTCGGCAAGGGCGAGATCCTCGGCATCCTCGGCGACAACGGCGCGGGCAAGTCCACGCTCGTGAAAATTCTCACTGGCTTTCATCAGCAGACGAGCGGCACGCTCCACATCGACGGCGAGGAGACGCTGTTGCGCTCGGTCGATCATGCGCGTTCGCTCGGCATCGAATGCGTGTATCAGGATCTCGCGCTCGCGAATTCGCTGAGCATTTACCACAACATGTTCCTGAACCGCGAAATCGTGCGGCGCGGACCGTTCAGGCTGCTCGATCACAAGCAGATGCGCGAGCGCGCGGCGCAATGTCTCGACGATATCGGCGTGCACGTGCCTTCGGTGGATTTGCCCGTGGAGCGTCTGTCGGGCGGCCAGCGCCAGGCGATCGCCGTGGCGCGCGCGGTGCATTCGAACGCGAAGATCCTGTTGCTCGACGAGCCGCTCGCCGCGATGGGCGCGCGCGAGGCGGGGCTCATCATCGACCTGCTGATGCGCCTGAAGGAAAAAGGCGGCCTGTCGATCATCATGATCATGCACAACTATGCGCAGACGCTCGATATCGCGGATCGCATCATGTTGATGCAGCGAGGCCGCGTGACCTACGAGCAACAGAGCGCGCTGACTTCGGTGGCGGAACTGATGGACATCGTGCAGCGGGAATACCGGGCCATGCGCGCCGGCGCGCAGTGAGCCCGTTGACTTTGGTCAGGATCAGAAATCGATCTTCGCGTTCACGCTGACCATGCGCGGATCGCCCGGCGCGATGTAGTCCGTGTACTGGAACATCCAGTAGCGGCGATTGGTGATGTTGTCGATCGCCGCACGCAGCGTCACGTCGTGCCCACCGATTCGCGTCAAATAGTTCGCTCCGACGTTCACGATCATGTAGCCGCTCGTCTGCAGGTCGCCTGCTGGACGCACCTTCGTGCTGCTGGTGAACTTCGCGTCCGCGCCGAGCTGCAGGCCCGGCACGGCGGGCACGTCGTAGGTCACGCGGCCGGCGGCGACGAACAGCGGCGCTCCGGCCACCCGGTTGCCGTTGAAGGCCTGTCCCTTCGCGTACCAGGTGTCGAGCAGCATCAGGTTGCCGGTCACCTGCCAGTTGCGGCCGAGGCGCACACTGCTGCCCGCTTCGAGACCCTGGTAGATTGAGTTGCCGTCCTGCACGTAGACATTCTGGCTGTTCGCGTACGCGGCTCCGCGTTCGATGCGGAACAGCGCGGCCGTCGCCGCCCAGCGCTCATGCTCGCTCTTGATGCCGACCTCGTACTGACGCGAGCGCAGTGGACGCAGCAGCGCGCCGGCGTTCGCGTAGATGTCGGCCACCATCGCGCCCTGCTCGAGCGACTCCACGTAGCTCGCGTAGAGCGTGGTGTGCGGCTCCAGTTTGTACATCAGCGCGACGGTCGGCGTCAGCACGCCGTTCTGCCCGTACGAAGACGACAGCGAACCGTTGATGTGGTACGACTGCTGATCGTAGTTCGTGTAGCGCAGGCCCGTGAGCAGCGACCAGCGATCCGTCAGCTGGATCGTGTCGCTCGCGAACAGCGCCTTCTGCGTGATCTCGTTCGCACGATATTTGTCGAGCCCGGCGCCCGAATAAAAGCGCCACGGGTTTGGCTGATACAGGTTGCCGCTGCCCAGCGTGAAGTAATTCGAAACGGCGCTGTAGTCGTTCGTCTGGTACTGCCACGACGCGCCGAGCGCCAGTTGATGCGTGAAGAGGCCGGTCTTCACCGTGCCTTCGAATACTCCCTGCCAGTAGATGTCCTGGTGGCCTTCGTCGCCGTTCCAGCGGCTGTCGGTGTAGTCGCCCGCCTGGTTCAGCAGCGTCAGCGTGCTTTCGTTGCGGTCGCGCGACGACTTGCTGTAGCTCGCCGACGTGTTGAACGACCAATTCGGCGTGATCTGATACCTGACGCCCGCCGTGTACAACTGCAGGTTCGTGTTCAGATGCTGATCGGTGCCGCCGAGCAGGTTGGTGCCGCCGCTGACCGGCGCGGGCAGGCTCGTGCCCGTAAGGCTGCCCGTGTAGATCGCGGGGGTCTGGCCGCTCGAGCGGCTTTGCTGATAGATCGCGTCGAAGTAGACGTCGACGTCGCGCGTGAGGCGGCCGTCGAGCGACACCGCCAGCGAATTGCGATTGATGTCACCCGCGTTGTAGGTCTTGCCGGCCTCGTGCGTGTAGTTCACGCGCGCGCCGAACATGTCGTCCGGACCGAAGCGCCGGCTGAGATCGACGTGCTGGCTGAACACGCTGTCCATCCGGTAGCCGGCCGACACGCTCGTCACCGGCTGATCCGCCGGCTTCTTCGTCACGTAGTTGACGACCCCGCCCGGCTGCACGAAACCGTACATGAAACCGCCAAGGCCCTTCAGCAGTTCGACGCGTTCGAGGTTTTCATAAGGCATCGTGATGCCGTACGAGATGAACGGATTGCCGTTGATGCGAAAGCCGTTCTGCCAATCGATCGGCAGGCCGCGAATCGAGATGTACGTGGCCCACGCGCTGTACGCATTGGTGCTGTCGGTGACCGATGCGTCGACCGCGAACACGTCGCCGAGCTTGTTCGCCTGACGGTCGGCGAGTTCCTCGCCGGTCACGACCGTGGTCGAGAACGGCGTGTCGAGCTGCGAGCGCGTACCCAGCGCACCGACCGACACCGGCGTGCGCAAGTGCATCGGCGAATCCGTCTGGGCGGCCGCGCTGACGTTGACGGCCGGTAGCGCCTGATCGCCGCCGCTAGCGGCCGTCGCCGTGGCAGCTGGGCTACTGGCCGGCGTCGCGGCTTCTTCCCCGCTGGAGGCGCTTTGCGCGAAAGCGGATTGCGCGGCGCCGGCAAAGGCCAGCCAAACCGCAATCTGCATGTGACGATGGAGTGTGAGCCTTGTTGGACGTGTGGTTTTTTGATTTTTCATGTCTACCAGCGAGCAAGCGCCTCTGTCGGTTGCAAATGCGATTGATTCGCATTCATGAGGCGCGATGGTAGCAAAGGCTTTTGCCTTTTGAAAGCTTTACGGTGGGATTCGAATCGCTTGCGGTGGTGACGGCGCCACAGAAGTGCCGCCCCGCGTGGGATGCACGGCTCTAATAGGTGTGGGTCGATGAAGCCCAACGGGAGGAAGGGTTTCTCTCTGGGAACTTATCGAAGTCGACGAGTCCGGCGAGCGTTCCGCCGGAATCCGCGGAGGTTAGTAATCGAGCGCGCTGGCCTTCCGTGGCCACGCTGTACGCGGCCCGTCATAGCGAATCAGGAGGCGCTGCGATGCCTCGACAATGCGGACCGGTGATGGATGTCGTCGTTCACTAGCGCGGCACTCTCAGCCGATACAGTCAAGTGTCCTTCCAATGAGAGCCGCAGGACGAGAAGCATGATCAACGGCGACACCGGCGAAAGATGTCGCAGGAATGATCCGTAGTCCGGCTCGAAGATAGCTTGCGTTGACAGGAAACTAACCAGAAAACAAAAACACAGCGTCTCGAATCGGCCCACCGGAAATAGTGTCGCGGCGGAGCGATATCGCAAGAACACGGCCGCAAAGGTAAAAAACACGCCAATGCCGCCCAGCATTTGCAGCGGAGAACCCGACGTGATCAACCGCACCGGCAAAACGAACGTCGCCAGTGTGATGGCCACGTTTGCCACGCCGACGAACATACTGCTGCCCGGAATGAACTGCACGATCATCGACCCCACTTCCTCAGGATCCCGCCACTCATTGGCATTCTGCCTCGCGAAATCCAGTGATTCGCCATAGGCCTTCTGGAACACGAACGCCACAATCACAAACATAGCAAGTGCGAAAAGGATCAATGAAATCGGCTTTCTGAAGCCGTTTGGCGCCAAATAAAGAAACACGGTCGCGACCAGTGTAATAGCCCAGTACGACCTGAAGTACACGGCCACCAGCGTCGCAAGGACTACAAACAAAGCCAATATCGCGCGCGATGAGTTGTAAAACAGCAACAACAGAACCAGAATCGAAATAACCACTTCTTTTGACGGAACGCCGATGTAGACAGTCTGGTTGACGAGCCAGAAGGCGACCAGAAAGAACTCGGTCGGCTTCAGCGAAGTGACACCAGACCTCCAGATGGCGAAAAACATGCCGATAGTCGACGCGAGAAAGCCCACCAACGAAATCGAGAAACTCTGGAGGCCGAAAAAGTTGAAAAACCACGCGAGATTGTCGAATGAGTCGCCAAACGCCTTGAAAGCCGTGACGGTCTTCATCCGGTCGTAGATCACCAGTTCGTCAAAAAGAAACCGCGCCGGCAAGGTGCTATCGTGAAACGCGGAGATCGCATACAGCGCGATGAATAGAATGAACCAGACCGCCGCCGAGACGCCTGGACTCGCATTCCTGCCGATGATGCCGGGGAGTTTTACAATGCGCATTCTCTTTCCCTGAACGATTGAGCGACTCGCCTGTCACGGCGCTTCAAAGCTAGGTTGTCGATTCAGATAGGCGTCCGGTCCCTTGCCGATCTTGAGCGCCTGGTAAGTACCCACGCTTGCCACAAGCGTTCCACAGACACTGAGCAGAACAAGCGATTGGATGAAACCGACGCCGAGGAAATGAGCCGTCGCAAAGATCAGGAAAATCGATACGGCGTTGACCATTTGAATCACCATGTCGATCTTCAACCGGTTCGCAACAATGAATACCTGAGCCATCGAGCCATAGATCGCCATCGTGATGAAATAGGGAATAAAGATCAGGTACACCGACATCGACGGTTCCCATTCGTCGCCCATCTTCACGTGGATAATGAGGCTAAGGCCTGCATAGCACGCCGCCACCAGAGAAATGCTGATCAACGTCAGCATAGTAAAGAACTGCTTCGACGGATTCACTCCGTCTTTTCTGTGGCCGTCGAAATAATCGATCAGATCGCGGCGGAAGACGGCGCCCAGACTTTGCGACAAAAGAGACGCAGGGAAGTAACCCACGCGATACGCCAGCGCAAAGATGCCGGCGTCACGATGATCGAAGATCATCGGCATCAGGATCGCGGACGCATAGATCACGAATGAATTCAGCGTAGTGGTCGGAATACCGAATTTTGCATACTGGATCTGAAGCGTGGAGAACTTAAGGAAGGACACCGGGATCATCTGGCGGCCCGAATAAAGGCAGATCGCGGCCGGCACAACGGACGAGGCCAGAAAAATCCAGCTATAGATGTTGAATACGGTGGTGCCGCTCACCTCGCCTTTGGAAAACATCACCATGCCGACAAAGTAGACGGCGAACGCGGCATTGGGAAAGAATCGGATCGTCGCGATCTGCGTGTACTTTCGTTCGGTGGTGAGCGCTCCGCACAATGCCTGTTGCAGGAACACGCCAAGTGCCAAACCGATAACCGGTATGTATTCCGTGTGACCGGCGGCTGCGGTGGCCACCACCAGTGCCACGCCGATCATGATGGCGACCGCGCTGGAACTCGTCATTGCGCGCACGGCTTGCGCCTTGTCCGCCGCCATGCATGCGACCTCCAGACGCAAGCCGATCACCGACCCGATAAAAAGACCACCTGCCATGAGTTGGCTGAAGTACCCCAGAGCCGTCGGTCCGCAAAACTTCCCGATCAATAGAATTGAAACGAAATTGAGCGCCTGACTCAGCACCACGCCAGCGACACTTACGATCGAATGTTTGATATTCACAATTTATCTACGTCGAAGTCCGGGTGAATTTTTTCTTCGCTCTACACGACGATGGTGGTCGCCTGAAAGCTAGCCTTTCTGCGTCTTTCCGCTGGCCGGCAATGCGTCGAGATAGGAAGCATTGCGATAGAGGCCGGCGCGCGCGCCCAGACTGTAACGATAGACGTCCGTATCGATCCCGTTGAAGATCACACCCTTCACCCGGGCATTCGCCTGCTTGAGTTGTTTGGTCGCCTCCAGCACCTGCGCGATGGAAGTCGTCTCGAAGCGCGTGACCAGCAACACGGTGCCGCAGCTATCCGCGAGCGCGGTCGCGTCGGATACGGCCAGCACGGGCGGTGTGTCGATCAGCACGATGTCGTAGTCGCTCGTCTTCGCGAGGAACTGCTGCATGCGCTCGCTCACCAGCAGCTCGGCCGGGTTCTCCGGGATCGCGCCGCGCGCAAC
>NZ_JBKGUA010000015.1:0-180668 GCF_046543485.1 Paraburkholderia sp. EG304
GTGAACACCTCAAGCTGCTCATCAACGTAAAACGGCCCGGTCGACAATGCGACCGGGCCGTCAAGTCCCGTCCTGCTCGCTATACCGTTCGATATCTTCGGAAAGACCTTAACTGAACGGCATTACCCACCTCGGGGCGTTTTTCACATTCAGCGCGGACGTAAATCGATTCCGCAGAATGCTTGAAAGCGGCATCGACGTTTCGCGCACGGCCGGCTGCAGCGCGCCGCGTGGCTCGTTACGAGTGTCCGTAGAAGTCCCGTCGGGCGCGTTTGCCGCTGAGATTCCCGCTTGCTAGACTGGCTGCGCCTGATTGCCACCTATCTACCTGCCGGCCTACCCGCTATGCCGCCGAGGCCAGGCGTCGCTGACGTCGTCGCGATGCCGAACCGCGCATGCAACCGAGCCCTGTCGGAGACACCATGTCCTACATGCTGCTGATCGTCGAACCCACGGACCAACGCGAGGAGCGCGGCGAAGCCGCCGGTCGCGACCTCTATGACCAGATGGTGCGGTTCTCCCAGAACCTGAAAGCGCGCGGCAAGCTGCTCGCGGTCGAATCGCTGACTTCGCAAAAGGACGCCGTGCGCGTGCAGGTCCGCAATGGCCAGTCGAAGCTCGTCGACGGGCCGTTCGCCGAGGCGAAGGAGATGATCGGCGGCTTCTTTCTGCTGAACTGCGGCAGCCGTGAAGAGGCCGTGGCGATCGCGCAAACCTGTCCGGCGGCGGCGTGGTGCACGGTCGAAGTGCGCAAGCTCGGGCCGTGCTTCATCTAGCCACGCGTGGCTCTCACGTCGTCCGCTTTTGGTGTTTTCCCTGGCATGCCGGGACCGCCGCAGGTGTCGATCGGACCGTACGTTGCGCGTCGTGTGAGTAAGGGGCTAGCCGGCGTGGCCCCTTCAAGCGATTCACGCGAATCCACTCGCGACGAACCACAAAAAACAAGGAGCAACGACATGCGATTCATGATCATCGTAAAAGCCACGGCCGCGAGTGAAGCCGGCGAGATGCCCGAACCGTCGCTGATCGCCGCGATGGGCGCCTACCACGAAGAACTCGCGAAGGCCGGCGTGCTGCTCGACGCAACCGGCCTGCAGCCGAGCTCGAAAGGCTGGCGCGTGCGCTATAGCGGCGGCAAACGGAGCGTCGTGGATGGGCCGTTCGCGGAGAGCAAGGAGCTGATTGCTGGCTACACGTTGATCCAGGTGCGCTCGCGCGACGAGGCGATGGAATGGGCGCGGCGTTTCCCGGCGCCGTTCGGTGAACACGCCGATGGCGAAATCGAAGTGCGGCAGCTTTTCGAACTCGACGACTTCGAGGCGGGGCCGGAAGTCGAGCGCTTTCGCAAGCTCGAAGAAGATCACCGCTGAGGTGAAGGCTGAAGCCGTGACGATACAGGCCACCCATCGTGCGATCGACGCTGTCTGGCGGATCGAATCCGCGAAGGTCATCGCTCACGTCGCGCGGATCGTGCGCGACGTGGGGCTCGCCGAGGAACTCGCGCAGGACGCGCTGGTGGCCGCGCTCGAGCATTGGCCGGACGCGGGCGTGCCCGACAACCCCGGAGCCTGGCTGATGACGGCCGCGAAAAACCGCGCGCTCGATCGCCTGCGCCAGGAAGCGCTGCATGCGCGCAAGCGCGAGGAGCTCGGCCACGATCTCGACGCGATCGAAGCGCACGTGGTGCCCGATTTCGTCGATGCACTCGATGCCGCACGCGCCGACGACATCGGCGACGATCTGCTGCGGCTCATCTTCACCGCGTGCCATCCGGTGCTGTCGACCGATGCGC
The DNA here is from genome assembly GCF_046543485.1 of Paraburkholderia sp. EG304. NCBI lineage: Bacteria > Pseudomonadati > Pseudomonadota > Betaproteobacteria > Burkholderiales > Burkholderiaceae > Paraburkholderia > Paraburkholderia sp. EG304. The sequence continues at coordinate 1,793 of NZ_JBKGUA010000015.1, forward strand.
GCGTCGCGCTGACGCTGCGCCTGCTCGGCGGCCTCACCACCGACGAAATCGCGCGCGCGTATCTCGTGCCGGAGCCGACCATCGCGCAGCGGATCGTGCGCGCGAAGCGCACGCTGTCGGCGGCGCGCGTGCCGTTCGAGGTGCCTCAGGCGGACGCGCGCGCGGCGCGGCTCGCGTCGGTGCTGCAGGTGATCTACCTGATTTTCAACGAAGGTTATTCGGCCACCGCCGGCGACGACTGGATGCGCCCGGCGCTATGCGAGGAGGCGCTGCGGCTCGGGCGCGTGTTGAGCGGACTCGTGCCCGACGAAAGCGAGGTCCACGGTCTGGTTGCGCTGATGGAGATCCAGGCGTCGCGCACCCATGCGCGCACCGATGCGCACGGGCGGCCGGTGCTGCTGCTCGATCAGGATCGCAGCCGCTGGGACCCGCTGCTGATTCGCCGCGGCCTCGCGGCGTTGGACAGCGCACACGCGCTTGGCGGCGCAAGCGGGCCCTATGCGTTGCAGGCGGCGCTCGCCGCCTGTCATGCGCGGGCGCGCCGCGCCGAGGACACCGACTGGGCGCAGATCGTCGCGCTCTACGATGCGTTGGCGCAGGTCGCGCCGTCGCCGGTCGTGGAGTTGAATCGCGCGGTCGCGGTGGGGATGGCGTTCGGGCCGGCGGCCGGACTCGAAATCGTCGATGCGCTCGCCGCTGGTCCAGCGCTCGCAAATTATCACTGGTTGCCGAGTGTGCGCGGCGATCTGCTGGTCAAGCTCGGACGCATCGACGAAGCGCGCGCGGAGTTCGAGCGCGCCGCGGCGATGACGCGCAACACGCGCGAGCGCGAGCTGTTGCTGGAGCGTGCGCGCGGGCTTGCGCATTGAGTTTCGGCACCTCTGAGTGCCGCCTCAACGAATCAGCTGCCGTACCCCCAACGCAACGATCAACCCGCCGCACACGCGATCGACCCATCTCTTGCCGCGCCGATACGCCGACGCGATCCGCGCGTGCGACAACGCCAGCGCGACGAACCCATACCAACTGCTCGCGACGACGAACACCATGCCGAGCATCGCGGCAAACGTGCCGGTGCTCACATGCGCGGGCGCGGCCGACGAAAACACCGCGGCAAAGAACGCCATCGACTTCGGATTCGCGATGTTGGTCGCGAAACCCTGCGCGAACGCCTGCCTGAAGCCGCCCGCCGGTGCCTTGACGAGCACCGCCTGCCTTGCCGCCGACGCGTTGAAGATCAGCCGCCCGCCGAACCACAGCAGATAGCAGGCGCCCACGATCCTGACCACGAGGGCGAGCCACGGGAACGCGGCGAACACGATGCCGACGCCGAGAATCGCGCAGCTTGCCCAGAACAGATTGACGAGCACGATGCCGGCGACCATCGCGAGCGCTTCGATGCGCGTCGCCGAAGCGGCCTTGTGCGCGACCGCGACGAAGTTCGGGCCCGGACTCACCACGCCCGCGATATACACGGAAAACACGCCGACCACGGCGGCCCCATCGATCACGACACACTCCCTGTTGAAAAGCACTGGCTCGAAGAAGGCAACCGATGCATCTCGCTCACAGCCCGAAAAACGCCGCGCCCGCGGTCAGGACGCCCGCTCCCGCGACGAGGTACGACACATTACGAAGCCAGTTCTTGCGCGTGAGCAGCGTGATCGCGCACAGCGCAATCGCGACCTGAATCAGCAGCGTCGCCTGAGCCCAGCGATGATGGCCATGCAGCAGCGTTTCGCTGCGCGTGTCGGCGGCGACGACCTGTTTTTCGATCGCTTCGGCGTTCGCGCGGATCGGCTCCTTCTGCTTCTTGTATTTCTCGACGTCGGCGACGAATTTCGCGTGCGCGTCGCTATTGGGCGCCGACAGCGCCGCGCCGAGTTCGGCGAGGTTTTCCTTCTCGCCCTTCGCCTGGTAATAGCTCCACTGGTTCGACGCTTCGGTCTTCTTGATCGCGGCTTCGTTCTTGAAGAACAGCGCGAGGTTTTCGGCGTTGCCGCTCTGGTACGCGCACAGCGCGCCGATCGTCGCGAGGATCGCGGTCATCACGGCCATCCGGCTCGCGAACGGATCGGCGTCGTGATGCCCGGCGTGGCCGGCGTGTTCGACGGCGTGGTCGTGCGGACCGTGCACTTCATATTCATCAGACATCAGATTCTCCGAGGCAATGCTTTTATCGTTCTCGCCGGGCGGCGCGGGCGCCCGGCGGCCTCAATCTTAGCGTGTTGCGGGCGGCCTGAGGCCGCGGCTTCAATGCAGCGTCGCCGCCAGCCGGTTGCGGAGACCCGTGTCGGAGGCCAGTTATTGCATGCGGATCACGACGCGCCCGCGCGTACCGGCGGCGACCGCGTCGTAGGCTTCGCGCGCACGGGCGAGCGGAAATTCCTGTGCTATCGCCGGGCCGCTCAGCTTGCCGCTGTCGAAGCCCTCGACCAGCGCCGTCATCAGCGGCGCCGATTGCGCGACGCCGAGCTTGGCGCTGTCGACGCCGAGCAATTGCGTCTCGTTGTGATAGAAATCGATCAGATCGAACTCGACCCGACGCTTGCCAGTCGCGCTGATTTCGAGCACGCGGCCGCGCCGTTTCGCGAGACTCAGCGCGGTCTCGAACGCGACACCGCCGACCGTGTCGTAGACGACCTCCGCGCCCGCGCCGCCGGTCAACTCGCGCACACGTTCGGCTGCGTGTTCGTCGAACGGCACGTAGGCGTCGATCAGGCGGCCCGCAGGCGTGGCCAGATCGAGCGGCCGGCGATCGACGGCGATCACGCGCGCGCCGCGTGCCTTCGCGATCTGCGCGACCGCGCCGCCGACACCGCCGCCCGCGCCAAGCACCGCGACGGTCTCGCCGGCCTGCAAGCTTGCGTATTCGACGGTGCCGAGCCACGCGACCACGAAGTTCACGCCGATCGCCGCCGCCTCGACGTGGCTCAACGCAACGGGCTTGCGCGACAGCGCGGCGACCGGAATGCTGAGGTACTCGGCGTGCGTGCCGTCGCGCGTGAAGCCGATGTCGCCGCCGGTGCCCCACACCTCGGCATCGCGCCAGGCGGCCGGGCCATCCACGACCACGCCGCTGAAGTCGCGCCCCGGTATGCGCGGCAGCACCGTATGTTCGAAACGGCCGGCCACGTTCTTCACGTCGCTCGGATTGACCGAGGCCGCCATCACCCGCACGACCGCATGCTCCGCGTCGGCTTGCGGCGTCGGCAGATCGACGTATTCGAGCACTTCGGGGCTGCCAAAAGATTTGAACTGAATCGCTTTCATCGTGCGTGGCTCCGATTGGTTGGTCTTGCGCCGCGTTGCGCAGCGAATGCACCGTAGTCTAGGTGATGAACGCGCACCGGGTACGCGAACCACCAGTCGCTAACCCCCTTGACCCGCCTGACCCGCCTCGCCTGCCTTCGGCGCCTGAGCATGCCGCTGATGATCGGCGGCCAGAAACATATACATCGCCGGCACCACGAACAGCGTGAACAGCGTGCCGATCGACATGCCCGTGAAAATCACGAGCCCCATCGCGTTGCGGCCCGCCGCGCCCGCGCCCGACGCGATCACGAGCGGCACCACGCCGAGCACCATCGCGGCGGTCGTCATCAGGATCGGACGCAGCCGCACGCCGGCGGCTTCCTCGACCGCTTCGCGCTTGCCGCGGCCCGCGCGCTGCAATTCGTTGGCGAACTGCACGATCAGAATGCCGTGCTTGCTGACGAGCCCCATCAGCGTGACGAGGCCGACCTGCGTGTAGATGTTCAGCGTCGTCAGGCCGATGTTGATGAAGATCAGCGCGCCGAACAGCGCCATCGGTACCGAGATCAGGATCACGATCGGATCGCGGAAGCTCTCGAATTGCGCAGCGAGCGCGAGGAACACTATGATCGTTGCAAGCAGCAGCGTAATGACGAAGCCGCCCGACTCCTGCACGAACTGGCGCGACGCTCCCGAGTAATCGGCCGAATAGCCGGCCGGCGCGACCTGCGCGGTCGCCTGGCGCAGAAAATCGAGCACCTGGCCTTGCGACACGCCCGGCACGGTCACGCCGGAGATCGTCGCCGAGTTCAGCTGCTGGAAGTGATTGATCGATTCGGGCACGACGCTGTGCTTGATATGCGCGACCGTCGACGCCGGAATCACGCTGCCGTCCGGCGTGCGCAGATAGTAGTCGAGCACCTGCGACGGATTGAGCCGATCGATCTGCAGCACCTGCGGAATCACCTTATACGAACGCCCCGCGATCGAGAAGTAGTTCACGTAGCCGCCACCCAGCGCCGAACCGAGCGCCTGTCCGACGTCGCTTTGCGACAGCCCGAGCGAGGCCACCTTATCGCGATCGACGACGAGCACCGCTTCCGGCTTGTCGATTTTCAGATCGGTATCGACGAAGAAGAACATCCCGCTCTCGCGCGCTTTTTCGAGCACCGCTTGCGACACCTCGTTGAGGTTTTGGAACGGCTCGGTCGTGCTGATCACGAACTGCACCGGCAAGCCCTGCGAGCCCGGCAACGGCGGAAACTGGAACGCCGCGACGCGTGCGCCCGCGATCTGATTCCACTTCTGCTGCAACTCCTGTTGCAGCTCGGTCGCATTCTTGCCGCGCTGATCCCAGGTCTTGAACAGCACCCCGCCGATGCCCTGGTTGATGGTCGGCGAACCCGTCAGCTGGAACATCTGCGAGTACTCGGGCAGCGACTTCGAGGCGTCGAACACCTGGTCCGCGTACGTCTGCATCTGCTGGATCGTCGCGTTCGGCGGCCCGATGATCTGCGACAGCACGACGCCCTGATCTTCCTGCGGCGCAAGTTCCGACTTCGAGGTCATGAACAGATATACGGTGCCGCACAGCAGCAGCGCGCCCATGATCACGAACACGGGCCAGGTATCGAGCGTCGCGTGCAACAGGCGGCCGTAGCCGCGATGCACGCGCTCGAACTGACGGTCGACGAAACGCGCGAATCGCCCGGACTCCTGCTCGGCGCGAAAGAAGCGCGAACACATCATCGGTGACAACGTGAGGGCGATCACGCCCGATACTGTCACCGCACCCGCGAGCGTGAACGCGAACTCAGTGAAGAGCGCCCCCGTCAGCCCGCCCTGGAAGCCTATCGGCGCATATACGGCGATCAGCACGACGGTCATCGCGACGATCGGGCCGCCGAGTTCGCGCGCGGCGATCAGCGCGGCGTGGAACGGCGTCTTGCCTTCGTGCTTCATATGCCGGTCGACGTTCTCGACGACGATGATCGCGTCGTCGACGACGAGCCCGATCGCGAGCACCAGCGCGAGCAGCGTCAGCAGATTGATCGAATAGCCGAGCGCCTGCATCACGAAGAACGTGCCGATCAGCGACAGCGGCATCGCGATCAACGGCACGATCACCGCGCGGAAGCTGCCGAGAAACAGGAAGATCACGACCGTGACGATCACGAGCGCTTCGACGAGCGTCTTGATCACTTCCCTGATCGCGGTGTTCACGAAGTCGGTCGCGTCATACACGATGTCGCCCGTCATGCCGGTCGGGAACTGCCTCTGCAGATCGGGGAACACGGTTTTCACGCGCTTGGCCACATCGAGAATGTTCGCGTCCGGCGCGACCTTGATACCGATGAACACCGAGCGCTTGCCGCTGAACGCGACGTTGAAGTCGTAGCTGTCGGCGCCGAGCACGACGTTCGCGACATCCTTGAGACGCACGATCGAGCCGTTCTTCTGCTTGACGACGAGTTGCTTGAAATCGTCGACGGTATGCAGGTCCGTGCCCGCTTCGAGGTCGACGCTGACCATCTGCCCCTTCGTCGTGCCGAGCGTCGCGAGATAGTTGTTGTTGCCGAGCGCGGTGAACACGTCGCTCGCGCTCACGCCGTGCGCTGCGAGCCGCGCCGAATCGAGCCACGCGCGCATCGCGAACTGCCGCCCGCCGAGCACTTCGGCGGTCTGCACGCCCTGGATCGAATCGAGCTTCGGCTTGACCACGCGCAACAGGTAGTCGGTGACGTTGTTGCTCGGCAGCACGCTGCTGTAGAAGCCCATGTACATCGCGTCGGTGGTCTGCCCGGTCTGCACCGTCAGCACCGGCTGCTGCGCCTGCGGCGGCAACTGGTTGCGCACCGAGCCGATCTGCGTGTTGATCTCGGTCAGCGCGCGGTTCGCGTCGTAGTTCAGGCGCAGCGTCGCGACGATAGTCGACACGCCCGTGATGCTCGTCGACGACATGTAGTCGATACCCTGCGCCTGCGCGATCGCCGCTTCGAGCGGCTGCGTGATGAAGCCGGCGATGGTGTCCGGGTTCGCGCCATAGTAGGCCGTCGTGATCGTGACGACCGCGTTCTCGGTCTGCGGATACTGGCTGACCTTCAGCACCGCGAGCGCACGCAGCCCGAGCACGAGGATCAGCAGGCTCACGACCGAAGCGAGTACCGGCCGGCGGATGAAGATGTCCGTGAACATGATCGGGCGGCCTCGCTTATTGTTCCTGCGGCGTCGGATTCGGACTGTCCGACGGCTGGACGCGGTTGTCGATGATCAGCGGCGTGCCGTTCTTCAGCTTGAGCTGGCCGCTCGTCACGACCTGGGTGCCATCGTCGACGCCCTTCAGAATCGCCACCTGGTCGCCGCGCGTCGGGCCCGGCGTCACGAACACCTGCTGCGCGACGGGCAGCGTCTTGCCCTGCGCGTTGGGCTGCGTGCCGGGCTTCACGATGAACACGGTCGCGCCATACGGGTTGTAGGTAATCGCCGTTTGCGGCAGCGTCAGGTGGCGCTCCTCGGCGCCCGAGTCGATCTTCACGTTCGCGTACATGCCGGGCAGCAGCTTGCGCTCGCGATTGTCGACGCTTGCCTCGATCTGCACGTTGCGTGTCGCGCTGTCGACTTTCGGGCTCATCGACTGGATCTTGCCGGTGAAGCTTTGTCCGCTGTACGCGTTGGTATCGACGCTGACGGTCGCGCCGATCGCGAGCTGGCCGAGCTGCTGTTGCGGCACCGAGAAGTCGGCGTAGATCGGATCGATGGCTTGCAGCGTGACGATCGTATCGCCCGGATTCAGGTATTGGCCCGGATTGATCGTCGTGATGCCGAGGCGCCCCGCGAACGGCGCGCGAATCGTCTTCTTGTCGACGAGCGCCTGCTGCTGCGCGACCTGGGCCTTCTTGCCCTTGAGGTCCGCCGCATCGGCGTCGAGCTGCGCTTTCGCGATTGCCTTGATGTCGTACTGCGCGCGGTCGCGCTCGTAGACCGTCTGCGCGAGGTCGGCCGCGGCCTGCAGCGATTGCAGCAGCGCGACGTCGCTGTCGTCATTGAGTCGCACGAGGATCTGTCCGGCTTTCGCTTCCTGCCCCGACACGAACGCGACCTGGCGCACGAGGCCGGCGACTTCGGTCGTCACGTCGACGCCGCGCACCGCGCGCAGGCTGCCGACCGCCGCGAGCTGCGGCTGCCACGACTGATAGTGGACCACCACCGCCGACACCGTCGCGGGCGGCGTGGTGTTGGCCGCCATGAACTTCGCGAACATGTGCGCGCGTAACAGGTTGAAGCCGACCAGCGCGGCGAGCAGCAGGCCGACGCAGATCAACATGATCACCATCCGCTTCGTCATCGGTTTTCTTTCGGCCATCGTGATGTCCTTGCTCGGCTTGGGGCGAGGGCTGAGGGTTGTGTCAGGGCACGGTCAATGTGGCGTTGCGGCGGCGGGCGCGGCGGCCGACTCGGGCGCCGCGCCATTCCACCAGCCGCCGCCGAGCGCCTGGAACAGCGCTGCCGTGTCTGCGTAACGCGCGGCCTGCGCCTGCGCGAGGCTGACCACGGTCTGCTGATACTGGCGTTGCGCGTCGAGCAGCGCGAGGTAGCTCACGCCGCCGACGCGATACTGCCCGCGCGTCAGTTCGAGCGAATCGCTCGCGGCGCGCGACGCGTCGGTCTGCGCCTTCAGGCCGGTCGCATCGTGTTCGAGCGCGCGCAGCGTGTCCGCGACGTTCTGGAACGCAAGCAGCACCGTCTCGCGGTATTGCGCGCCGGCCTGCTCGTAGGCGGCCTCGGCCGCGCGCTTCTGTGCGCTCAACTGGCCACCGTGAAAGACCGGTTGCAGCAAGCCCGCGCCGATGCTCCAGATGGTGCTGCCGGCCCTGAGCACTTGCGCGGGCGTCAGCGCCTCGGCGCCGTAGCTCGCGGACAGCGTGATCTGCGGATACATCGCCGCGGTCGCGACGCCGACCTGCGCGCTCGCCTGATGCAGTGTGGCGTCGGCGGCGAGGATGTCGGGGCGCTGGCGCACCAGCGACGACGGCAGACTGACGGGCAGCGTGTCGGGCAGCGAGAACATGTCGAGGGTGAATTCGGGCACGCCCGTGTCGCTCGGCAGCTTGCCGGCGAGCACCGCAAGCTGATGGCGCGCCTGATCGAGTTGCTGGTAGAGCGGCGGCAGCGTCGCGCGGGTCTGTGCGAGCAGCGTTTCCTGCGCGAGCACGGCCGCGCGGCTCACGCCGCCGAGCGAGAGTTGCTGGTCGAGCACGTTCAGCTGCTGCTCTTCCTCGGTGGCGATCCGCTCGGTCGCGTCGATCTGCGCGCGCACGGACGCTTCCTTGACCGCTGCGGTCACGATGTTGGCCGATATCGTCAGATAGGCGGCCTGTAGCTGGAAGCGCTGATAGTCGATCTGCGCATGCAGCGCTTCGAGTTCGCGCCGCGCGCCGCCGAACACGTCGAGCTTGTACGAGACGTTGACCGACGCGTTGTAAAGATTGAATTCTTCGACGAGGCCCGGCTCGCCGAACGCGATGCCGTTGATCTTTTCGCGCGTGGCGTTAAGTTGCGCGTCGACGCTCGGCAGCAAGGTGCCGCCTGCCTGCGCGGTGTAATTTTCGCGCGCCTGGCGCAACGCGGCCTGGGCCGCGGTCATGTTTGGACTATTGGCGATGGCCTCGCGGATCAGCGCGTCGAGCGGTTCGCAGTGAAACAGCGTCCACCATGCGGCGGGAATGTCCTGGGCCGGCGCGAAACGCTGCGGCAGGCCGGCGGGGCCGGGCGCGGAGGCAGTCTGGTCGGGCAGCGGCCGGGCGGTGAAGGTGTCGGTAGCCGGCGCGGGCGGCGCGTGGTAGTCGGGGCCGACCATGCAGCCGGCCAACGCGACGCAACTGCACAGCGCAACGTAGAGGCGCCGCCAGACAATACGCTGACTCACGTCGATCATCGATCTACCTTGTACGCCAGGGGCGGGTGGACCGGACGAAGATGTTCAGGGCACCCGAACGTTCTTGGAGTTGTCTTGCCGACGCTGGAATTTACCACGCACGACGCGAGCCGCGCTTGGCCTCTCGTTCGCTAACCGCCGAAGGCGGATACGAGATCACGTAGGAGGGCGGTGAAAACGGGCGGCGCTCCCCGCTGTCTGCCGCAGCCATCGCGGCATTCATGCAAGTTTCATAGATTGGGACACGCGGTTGGCTTGGTACCTGATCCTCGTGGTCGCGGTCGAGGTTGCAACGGTTTGCACGATTCGTCGAATGCGGTTGCGACGGTCATCTATGCGTATTCGCTCGCACCTCTGGTGTGATAAATCTGCTGCGCAGCCGGCGTACTGTCGACCCCTCAGCTTTAATGCCCCATCACCATCAGCAGCACCGACAGCGTCACAAGCTCGAAATCGGCTTCACGATGTGCTCCGCTTACAGCGTCGTCCCTGGCTATGCGCGAGCGTTCGGCGCCGCGTATCCGCAGGTCGAGCTGAAATTGCGCGAGGTCGTGTCGAACGATTTGGCCGCGCAACTGCTCGCCGGGCACATCGACGCGGCGATCATGTTCCCGACCGTGCTCGACAACTCACTCACGACGCGCACGGTGCTCAGCGAGCCGCTGTGCGTCGCGCTATCGCGCAGCCATCCGCGCGCGCGGGCGCGGCGGTTGAAGATTGCGCAGCTGGCGGGCGAGCCGTTCGTGCTCGCATCGGAAGAAGTCGCGCCGAGCCTGCGCGCGACGATTCTCGAACACTGCCGCTCGGGCGGCTTCGAGCCGGACATCCGCTTCGAGGTGCAGTTGCAACAGACGGTGCTGAGTCTCGTCGACGAAGGCGTGGGTGTCGCGCTGGTGCCGTCGTCGATGCGCAAGGCGCAGTTGGCGGGCGTGGTGTTCCTCCCGCTTGCCGACGCGCCGCTGATCGAGCAGGTGCTCGCCCGGTCGCCGGCGAACCGGAATCCTTGTTTGGGGAGATTTTTGGAGTTGGCATGAACGGACCGCCGGCGCGGTCATTCACACATTTGCCGCCGAACTCCCCGCCGCCTGCTCATCCGCCGGATAGCGCTGCGCGTCCCGCTTGATACGCCGGCGAATCAGGATCGTCCACACCGTCAGCACCACGTACACGCCATAACGCAGCGCAGTGGATGCGAGCGCCGAGCGCGGGTCGTTCGGCCAATGCAGCACGATCGCACTGCGCACGATGTTCTCGCCGATCATGCCGATCCCCCACACGAGTGTCATCAGGCGAATATAGCTGGCGAGCATCGGACGATCACGCCAATGTCGCTCGAACAAATCCACGCTGCGATGATCTTCGCGCGACATCGTCGAGCGCGCCAGGTAGAACACCATCGGCTTGCGCAGCGTGAGCGACGCGAGAAACGCGATGCCGATAAAGCCCGACACCATCGGGTCTTCGATCAACAGCAGACGCGCGTCGCTGAATACGAGGCTCGTGGCAAGCGCTGGCAGCACGCCCGCGAGCACGAGTGCGCTCAGCGCGTCGAAATGCCGGTAACGCAGCAGATCCACCGTCATCCATGCGATCAGCGGCAACGCCGACGCGGCGAGCGCGCCCGTTTGCCCCCAGTGCGGAAACGCGAGCCGGTAGACAAGCAAGGGCAACGCGAGATTGACGAGCAATGCGCTCAGGTAGCGCAGACGGGATTTCATCGGCTGGGCTGTAACGGCATGGAACGAGGCACGCGTGGCACAAGCTGGCGCGCTGTGGCAATCGCGCTTCGGCAGCGGCGCGCGAACGTATGGAGGCAGTTTAGGGCGAAGTTGCGCCGGCTGCCGGGGTTGGCGGCGCGCAGCGAAGGGCTGGCGCAAGCGCGCCGCGTGCGATGGCATCGGCGGCGCGCTGATGCGAGCGTCTGGCTTTACCGGGCGTCGTCCGCCGCTCGCCGCTGCGCGATCAGATCGGCGAGCCGCTCGACCTGCTGCCCTTGCGCATCGAAATTGCCCGCGTCGAGCCACCGCTGATAACACGAGCGCAACGCCGGCCATTCGCTGTCGATGATCGAAAACCACGCCGTGTCGCGATTGCGCTCACGGTAGACGATCGCCTGCCGGAAGATCCCCTCGAACGTGAATCCGTAGCGCAGCGCGGCCTTGCGCGACGGCTCGTTCAGCGCATCGCATTTCCATTCGAAACGGCGGTAACCGAGCTTGTCGAACACTTCGCTAAGCAGCAGGTACATCGCATCGGTCGCGATGCGCGTGCGCTTGAGCCGCGGCGAATACGTGACATGGCCGACTTCGATCACGCCGTTGGCCGGATCGATCCGCATCAGCGACAGCGTGCCGACCGCCTTGCCCGTCGCGAGGTCGATCACCGCGTAGTGCAGCGGATCTTTCGATGCCGCCATCCGCGTCAGGTGCTCGCGATAGGCTGCGAGGCTGTCGAACGGGCCGATCGCCAGATAAGTCCAGTCGCGGCCGTCGGTGGCCGAACGGTACGCGTCGAACAGGTCGGCCGCGTGGCGCTCGACGTCGACCGCTTCGAGCCGGCAATAGCAGCCGCTCAGCGGCTCGCGGCCCGGCGGCTGCGCGCCGCGCCAGCCGGGCACGGGTTTGCCGATCGGCTGGCCGTAGGCGGTGCGTGTGGGTTCCATGTCCTTTCTCCTGTCGTCGATGCAGGAACGATACGGCAAACGTGGTATGTTCAAAAGATCCACGACACGCTTATTCGATAGGTCCAACCACCATGATCGAAATCATCGGACCGCTCGTCCATGCCGACGACGTTTTCGCCGCGAGCGGCGCTAGCGGGGCCAAGCGGCCCGCGCCGCTGCAAAAGCAGCTGATCGAACGTCTACAACAGGCCATTCTCGCGGGCCGTCTGCCGGCCGGGTCGTTGCTGCCGTCGTCGCGGCTGCTCGCCGCCGAAATGGGCGTGTCGCGCAACACCGTCGTGATCGCTTACGAACATCTCGCCGCGGTCGGTTATGTCATTGCCGATCGCCAGGGCACGCGCGTGAGTCCGCTGTCGAGTCCCGCCGCGCGCGGCGAGCGGGCGACGGCTTCGGCGGCGCCAGAGGTCGTGTACGCGAGGCGCGTCCAGCAGTTCGCGGCGCCGCACAAGCACGTCGACAACACCTATGCGCTGACCCCGGGCACACCCGCGCTAGACCGCTTCCCGCTAGCCGCCTGGCGGCGCGCGCTCGAACGTGCGATGGAGCGCGCCTTACCACGCGCGCTCGGCTACGGCACGCCGGCCGGCGAACCGGCGTTGCGCGACGCGATCGCCGCGCATCTGCGGATGGCGCGCGGCGTGCGCTGCGACGGCTCGCAGGTCGTGATCACCGAGGGCGCGCAGGAGGCGCTGAACCTGTGCGTGCGGCTGCTGACCAATCCCGGCGATATCGCATGGACCGAGGACCCCGGCTACCGCGGCGCGAAGGCCGCTTTCAACGCGGGCGATTTGCGCTTGCTGCCGATTCCCGTCGACGCCGAAGGCATGGCCGTGCCGGCCGACGCGTGGCGCACGCATCCGCCGAAGCTGATCTACACGTCGCCCGCGCATCAGTATCCGACCGGCGCGGTGTTGTCGGTGGCGCGGCGGCTCGAGCTGATTGCAGAGGCGCGGCGCTGCGGCGCGTGGCTGATCGAGGACGATTACGACGGCGAAGTGCGCCACACCGGCGAGCCGATCGCGAGCATGCAGGGCCTCGTCGACGAGGCGCCCGTGCTGTACGTCGGTTCGTTCAGCAAGACGATGTTTCCGGCGCTGCGCATCGGCTTCGTCGTGCTGCCTCGGACGATCGCCGCGCATGCCGCTGTTGCGCTGCAAGAGTTGCTGCGCGGCGGGCATCGGCTGGAGCAACTGGCGCTCGCGCATTTCCTCGAAAGCGGCGAGTTCGGGCGGCATCTCGGGCGGATGCGGCGGCTGTACCGCGAGCGCCAGCAGGCGCTGCGCGACGCGCTGGCCGAATATTTTCCGGCGGCGACGATTCTTGGCGGCGATTGCGGCATGCATCTGACGCTGCGGCTGCCCGCGTCGCTCGACGATCGCACGCTGACGGCGCGGGCGCAGGCGTTGGGGCTCGGTCCGCGCGCGCTGTCGGGGTTCGCGATCGGGGCGTCGGAGCAGACCAACGGGCTCGTGATCGGCTATGGGAATACGGGGGCGGAGCGCTTGGGGCCGGCGGTGAAAGCGCTGGCGGAGCTGGTGCGGGAGATAGAGAGCGAGGCGCGACCGGCTGCGAAGCGCGCGGCAAAACCGGCCGGAACGCCTGCCGGAAAACCCGCCGCCCGGTCCCGCAAAAAGCTCATCCCGCAACGCCGTACGCCTGCCACCTAGGACATGTAAGTTTTACGTTTGTCCGCCCGGCCCATGTCGCGCTATCGTGTCGTATGCGCGGCGACTTCGCTCCGAAGTGCCGGGTCTGCCCGCATGTGCCACGGTTGCCCGGCCCGCCGCGCCGCGGGTTTGGCGCCGCCGATGGGCACGAACAATGCGTTAAGTGTGGTTTTCGATGACGATTTATCCGACCGGAGACGCTATGAAGGAAATCGAACCGACCCCGTGGTTTGAGCTGGCCATCCATACGCCCGTACGCGAAGGCTGGTACGAGGTGCAGTTGGCGAGCGGGGACACGGCGTTTGCGAAATTTGGCGACGGCGTGTGGACCGAAAAGCCGTTGCTCGTATTCACGCATTGGCGCGGCCTGTCCGCTGATCCGTCGAAAGCCGCGGACGGCGCGGCCGAATCGGTCAGCGCCGAAGCAACCGCGGCGCAGGGTGTGCGCGCCGCCTGGAACGCGTTCTTCCCGGGACTCGGCGAAGAGCAGCACAAGCCGCACAATGTGGTGCCGAACGGCAAGGCACCGCATCATTGAGCGGCCATTGAAGTTTTTCGTTTGAAGTCTGTCAGGCGGCGGCTTGTGGGCTGCCGTCTGGCAGTTCGATCCGCCCGCTCTATCGCTCCGCACGGCGGCTTCCGCACATCGCGCGCCTCATTTCTCCCGCCCCGCTACAATCAGCGTCACCCTTTCGACGCCATCACGATGCTATGACCGCCACCCGAGAACCCGTGGAATTGTCGCGCGCGACTCAACTGCTCAATCACGGACCCGTTACGCTGATCACGAGCGCGCACGCTGGTCGTTCGAACGTGATGGCCGCCTCGTGGGCGATGCCGCTCGACTTCGATCCGCCGAAGGTGGTGGTGGTCGTCGATAGCCGCACGCTGACGCGTAGCCTGATCGAAGCGAGCGGCGTGTTCGGGCTGCAACTGCCGAGCCGCGGTTTCGCCGCACAAACACTTGCCGTCGGCACGCATGCGGGCGTCGAACTCGACAAGTTCTCCGCGTTCGATCTCGAGACTTTCCGCGCGCAAAAATCGACGTGCCGATGCTGGCCGGCTGCATCACGTGGATGGAATGCAAGGTGATTCCGGACGACAGCCAGCGGCACGATCTGATCATCGGCGAGGTGGTCGCCGCGTATGCGGATAGCCGCGTGTATTCGCACAACCGCTGGCATTTCGGCGACGATCCCGACCTGCGCACGTGCCATTACGTCGCAGGCGGCACTTTCTTCGCAACGGGCGATGCGTTCGAGGTGGCGCCCGTCGCGGCCTCCGCGCAGTGACCGCGCTTAGGTGTTCGGTTCGGTTTCGCCTTCGGCGAATGCCTTGAGCGCGTCGCCCGCGAGACGGTAGCGCACCCATTCGCTTTGCGGATTCGCGCCGATCGATTTGTAGAAGCCGATGGCCGGCTCGTTCCAGTCGAGCACGCTCCATTCGAAGCGGCCGCAGCCCGTTTCGCAGGCGATTTGCGCGAGATGGCGCAGCATCTGTTTGCCCGCGCCGCTGCCACGCGATGCGGGCGACACGTACAGGTCTTCCAGATAAAGCCCCTGCTTGCCGAGCCACGTCGAATACGAAAAGAAGTACACGCAAAAACCGACGGGCTCGCCGTTCATTTCGCAGATCAGCGCTTTCGCGGGCACGCCCTCGGAAAACAGGCTTTTCTCGATGTCTTTGACACCGGCGACGACTTCGTGCTCGGCTTTCTCGTAGATCGCAAGTTCGGTGATGAAGCGCAGGATCAGGGGGGCGTCGGAGGCGGTGGCGGGGCGGATGTGGATCGTCAAGGTCTGGTGCTCGGTGAGTTCGGTGGCAATTCCGGTCCGGCTGGCGATACGCGCCAAAGCGCCGGCTTCGGAACAGACTCACATCGTAGCAAAGAGCCAAAGGCCCCGCCCTCAGAGGACGAGGCCTTTGGCGTTTCCTACAGGCCGAAGGCGAATAATTTTTGCGGCCCCGGTCCGTTCGTTGAACCGGAGCCCCAGAACACCACGCCGTCCGCAACGGCCGGTCCGGCATTGCATGCGCCGCCGCTGTCGAATGACCACAGTACTTTTCCGTTGGAAGAATCGAGCGCGTACATCGTGCCTTTCGTGTAGTCGAGATTGCATCCGAACACCACGCCATTCGCGACACTGACCGCTGCCTCCGCGCGGCTTCCGAGTGGGTCCGGAGTGGTCCACTTCACCGCGCCGGAATTCGCGTTGAGCGATGCCCAGCCGCCCGACGTGGTAGTGCCGCCGCCGTTCGCCAACTGCCATACACCTGGCGTCGTGCCCGAGCCGGTCACCCCGCTGTTCGCTACCGCAACGTAAATAAACTGGCCGTCGTTGGCCGATCCCCACTGCAGACCGCCTGTGAGTCCGCCGGGGGCGACCTGGGTGGACCAACGCAGTTCGCCTGTTTCTTCATCGAAGGCCCAGAACATCCCGCTCTTCTGTCCCGCGCCGACCAGTCGGCCGGCATTGCCATTGCCGCCGAAGAGCATCGGTCCTTGCGCGAAGTCCCAGTCCGGACCCTGCGGATTGGGACAGTTGGCGTTCGACGGAAGAGTGAAGACGCCCGGCACGTTGAGGCCGCAGCCGACATTCCACGTATCGTACGGCAGTCCGCGCGCGGACCATTTGACTGCGCCCGTGGTCATGTCCAGCGCAAGGATCGAGTCGAAGTGGTCGTTCGGGTCGATGCACGATGTCGGCGTGCCGCCGCTGTTCATGCAGTCGAGTACGGCCTGAGGTACTGCCCAGTTGTTGCCGGAACCCATGAATACCGTATTGCGATCGACGTCGACGGCGCCGGTGCTTCCCCAGACGGAGCCGCCGTAATAGCCCGTCGGTATTGTGTACGTCTGCCACTTGATTGCGCCGGTCGCGACATCGAGCGCGACGACGCTGCCGCGGAAACTCCACTGCCATGCAGGCGGGGAAATATAGGCGGCCATCAATTCTTCGTTCGATGTCGTTCCTACGAAAGCCGTACCGTTCGCGATGACCGCAGACTGCGTGACCAGTGAATACGTGGTTGGATCGACTTGCGTGTGCCAAAGCCGCTGGCCGGTGTTCTTGTCGACGGCAAAGACCTGGGCCGGTTGCGGACTCGACAGTTTGCCGCTTTGATTGCCGAGTATCAGTACGTTTCCGGAGATAGCGGGCGTTGCACGCGCGTAGTCGTTAGGGATGTCCGTGTAGGACGATACGAGGTTCTTCCAGATAACGTGACCGGTCTTCCTGTCGACTTTGTAAAGATAGCCCGCGGAATCCGGGAAATAGGCATAGCTGTCATCGAGGGCAGGGGTCGCCGTGACGTTTCCGCTCGTGTCAGTTGACCAGAGCTTGTGAAGGGCACCCGCTGTCTTCGGACTGATCGCTGATTCACTAGCCTGGTTTCGGGAGTTCATCGAGTCGTTTCCCGAGGTCTTCCAATCGGTTGAATAGGCAATGCTGCTCGTTGTCAAACCGAATAGCAACGCACACGTTAAATACAACGTGTTAGTTCTCATGTCGTCTCCTCAGTGATTATTTGGAAAGCTGCGTTTGCGCTTTTGCGAAGCGGGGAATAAAGATTATTCAGAGGACTAGGCAAACAGTTTTATTGCGGTGAGATGGGGCAATCGAAATATAGTGAACGTCCAATCAGCACGCATTGGCGCAATGTGCGGAATCGCACCAAGTGCTTCATGTCAGGCACGTCGAATCAAATTCTGATTTCTACATCGCGAAGTTATTTCGAGTATCTATGCTATTTGAATCAAATGAGTTCGCTCATTGCGGCATTCGATGATTTATGAAAGGCAGGTATTAATGATAAGGCATGTTTCACCTGGATATCAACCAGCTTTCGGCCTGTACCGCAATGAGGATTGAGAACACTTCGCCAATCGCGACGCACTCCCAGCGATTGACGCTTCCGATCGAAATGGTTTACTGTCGCTGCATGCACTTCGACTCTCTTTCACTCTTTGCCGCCACCACCGCGACGACCACCTTCATAGGCGGGTCGTCTGGAGATTGCGCGCGCTAGCAGGAAGTACGGAAAGTACGAGCAGCAGTGGCAAATCCCCAAAGGCCCCGCCGGAAACGGATGGGGCCTTTGGCGTTTCTGATCTCTCCGTTTGCGGCATCCATCGCGGTAATCGCGAATTTCGAACCGACGGAGCATGACCGTGAACGACATCGACCATCGTGTACTAGGCAATAAGCTCGATCTTTTCCACCAGCAGGAAGAAGGTGCCGGCATGGTTTTCTGGCACCCGCGCGGCTGGACGCTTTATCGCGTGCTCGAAGATTACGTGCGGTCGCGCATGCGTCGCGCGGGCTTTCGCGAGATTCGCACGCCGCAATTGCTGGCGCGCTCGCTGTGGGAAAAGAGCGGGCATTGGGAAAAGTTCGGCGCCGCGATGTATTCGCTCGCCGATGCGGAAGAAGGACGCGCGCTTTGTCTGAAGCCGATGAGCTGTCCTTGCCACGTGCAGGTGTTCAATCAGCGTGTGCGTTCGTATCGCGAGCTGCCGTTGCGCTATAGCGAGTTTGGAGCATGTCATCGAGATGAGCCGTCGGGATCTCTCGAAGGATTGAAGCGTACGCGCGCGTTCGTTCAGGACGACGCGCATGTGTTCTGCGCGGCGGCGGATATCGAGTCGGAGGTGGGGCGCTTCTGTGCGCTGCTGCGCGACGTGTACGCGGACCTAGGATTTCCGGAGTTCAGCGTTGCTTTGGCGTCGCGGCCCGCATTGCGTGCTGGCAGCGAGGGGACGTGGGATCGGGCCGAGGAGGCGTTGGCCCATGCCGCCGACGCAGCGGGGCTCGAATTCGCTGTACTCGCTGGAGAGGGCGCTTTTTACGGGCCCAAACTCGAATTTCAATTGACGGATAGTCGCGCACGGAGTTGGCAGTGCGGCACGATCCAGCTCGACTTTGTGTTGCCAGAGCGGCTCGATGCCGAGTTCGTCAATCAGCGTGATGAACGCGAGCGTCCGGTAATGATTCATCACGCGGTGCTCGGCAGCATGGAGCGGTTCATCGCGATGCTGCTCGAACATGACGAAGGATGGATGCCGGGCTGGCTCGCGCCCGAGCAGGCCGTCGTTGCTTCGATCAGCGATGCGAGTCTGGGTTACGAGCAAGAAGTCTTGCAGGCGCTCGAAGATGCCGGGGTCCGGGCGGTGGTCGATGGACGGCCCGAGAGACTGGAGAAGAAGATTGTCGATGCGAGGGAGAAGCGGGTGCCGTTTCTCGTTGCCGTAGGGAAGAGGGAGGCGGCAGACAGGAGGATTAGTGTGCGTTGGTCGAGGGATGGGGCCCAGCGGGAGTTTGGTCTCGCGGAGGGAGTGGGGTATCTGAAGGGCAAAGGAGGCTTGCCCGGTTCGCCGGCAAGAGTCTGACCCGCTTCAAGCGTCCGGCAATACCGACTTGCCGCGGCGCTTTTTCGGCTTCGGTTCCACCCCCACTCGCGGGTCCCGCGCCAGAACGAGCGCCGTCAACTGCTCGACAGTGTCTTCGAACGCAGGGTCCTCCTGCGGCACATAAAGCCACTTTCCGAGTACCGGGTGAGGCCGCAATGCTGGGAGATCGGTAATCAGAGCAGCATGGCGTTCCTGCGATGTACAGACGAGCAGCCCATTCCACGGCTTATCGCGATCGGCGGCAACCAGACACAACAGGCCGTCGATATACGCGGCATCGCTGCCAAACATCCGCCGGCGCACATAAGTCGGATCGCGTTCGAACGCGTCGAAGATCCAGAGGAGCGAATTGCTGATCGAAGAGGGCATCGGCGGAAAATCTCAGGAGGCGAGGGCAAGTGAATAAGTTTACGCAAATTCTCAAGGCTCGGCAGCGAGCCGATCGAAGATCGAGCAAGTCCGGCTAGGTAAGATGTGTCCAACCTCGGCGACCATATCGGAACTCGCACGATCCAGACCATGCTAACTCACACAGACGCCACCGCCGCTTACGCTAAACGCTTCGAAGCCGTTCTCGCCTATATCGACGCAAACCTCGAGGGCGATCTGTCGGTCGACGCGCTAAGCCGTATCGCAAACTTCTCGATGTTCCATTTCCATCGACAGTTTGTCGCGTATGTCGGCGTGCCGGTCGCACGCTACGTGCAGTTGATGCGCTTGCGTCGCGCGGCTCACCGCCTCGCGTCGCAGGCGTCGTGCTCGGTTCTCGATGCGGCGCTCGACGCCGGCTTCGACAGTCCCGAAGCCTTCAGCCGCGCGTTCAAGCGTGCATTCGGCATGGCGCCGAGCGCGTTTCGACGGCATCCAGCATGGCAATTCTGGAGTGCGAGTTTTATTGTTCCCTATCTTTCGAGGAAATTGACCATGCAAGTGAAAATCGTCGACTTTGCGGTAACCCGGGTTGCCGCGCTCGAGCATTGTGGTTCGCCTGGACTCGTCAACGAGAGTGCGCGCAAGTTCATCGATTGGCGTATTCAAAGCGGACAATCGCCGGTGGCGTCGAGCAGGACCTTCGGCATTCCGCACGGCAATCCGGACACGGTGCCAGCGGAGGAATTCCGCTTCGATATCTGCGGAGAGATCGACGAGCCGGTCGCACCGAATCACTATGGCGTGCGCGAACTCGTCATGCCGGGTGCACGGTGCGCGGTGGTGCGGCACACGGGATCGACCGATCACATCGGCGAGACGATCTACCCGATCTATCGCGACTGGCTGCCTTCGAGTGGAGAAGAGTTGCGAGATCTTCCGCTGTTTTTCCAGTACCTGAGCGTCTATCCTGAGACGCCGCTGGATCAGTGGCAGACGGATATCTACATTCCGTTGGTTTGAAGGGGAAAGGGCGCAGAGCATATGAAATGCCTGGCCCATTCTGCGCGAAATACCGGAAGTTGGGCTTCATTCGGGCTCCGATCCAATTTTCGCGTCGGTATCAATTGCACTGAATCGATGATTGCCGATTGTAGATGCGGCAAAAAATGCAATTGCGGAATGTGTCCTTGAAACAAAGCCCCTATCTCTGCGAATAGTGGTTCAGATAGGGGTTTTTATCGATTCCAGGCTCTCGCCCATGACAGAAGCCGAAAAGGCCGTTTCACCTTCGGCTTCTCGCGTAATCACCGGAACCACCCAATACCCTAAGTGTCAACTAAGGATGTCACCCGTCCATTTTGGGGAGATATCAAATGGCTGCCACGCAATCTGGGGCTATGCCCCTCTCCGATGAGGAGGCACGGCGCCAGTTGCGCCGCGCTGTCATCGCCAGCACGATCGGTACCACGATCGAATGGTATGACTTCTTCCTGTACAGCACGGTCACTGGTCTGGTATTCGCGAAGCTGTTTTTTCCTGAATCGGACCCGCTCGTCGGCACACTCCAGGCTTTTCTGATTTACGCCGTCGGCTTTATCGCGCGGCCGGTGGGCGCGGCGATTTTCGGCCACTATGGCGATCGCATCGGACGTAAAGCAACGTTGATCGTGACGCTATTGCTGATGGGACTCGCGACATTCGCCGTCGGCTTCGTTCCGACCTACGCGTCGATCGGCATCTGGGGGGCCATTGCGCTCACGGCGCTGCGCTTCATTCAGGGGGTGGGCGTGGGAGGCGAGTGGGGCGGTTCGGTGCTGATGTCGATGGAATGGGCACGCACCAACAAGCATCGTGGTTTCATCGCGTCGTGGCCGCAGTTCGGCGTACCGGCGGGATTGTTCGTCGCGAATCTGGTGGTGCTCGCCACCAGTCAGATCTCTGGCAGCGCATTTCTCACGTGGGGCTGGCGGGTGCCGTTTTTTCTCAGTATTGCGCTGGTCGCGATCGGCCTTTATATCCGCTTGAGTATCCTCGAGACGCCGATCTTCGCGAAGCTTCTCGCTGAGCGCAGGATCGAAAAGGCGCCGATGCGTGAAGTATTGCGCCGGCAGCCGAAAGACATTGTTCTATCGGCTCTTGCGCGTATGGCCGAACAGGCGCCCTTCTATATTTTCACGGCTTTTATCTTCACCTATGGCGTGATGAGTCTGGGCGTTACGCGCGATCTGTTGCTCACCGCGGTGCTGGCCGCTTCGGTGCTGGAATTCTTCACGATTCCGCTCTTCGGTCACGTGTCCGATCTGATCGGACGCCGACGCATGTACGTGATCGGCGCCGCTGCGGTCGGGCTATTCGGCTTCCTGTACTTCTTCATGGTCGGAACTCATAACCCCGGATGGATCTTCGCGGCAATCGTGCTTTCGCTGGTGCCGCACGCGATGATGTATGGTCCCCAAGCCGCGTTGATCGCCGAATCGTTCACGGGGCGCTTGCGCTACAGCGGCGCGTCGATGGGCTACCAGTTGGCTTCCGTCATCGCTGGCGGTCCTGCACCGTTGATTGCGACCGCGCTTTATGCCTATTTCCATTCGGGATTCGCGGTGGCGTGGTATGTGTTCGCGTGCGCGGTGATTAGCGTGGCCGCCGCTATGCGACTCGGCGATTACACGAATAAGGACATTTCGCGGGAATACGACGACGTGCATGCATTGCATGACCAGGGACACGCCACTCCGTGATCGATCAGGCGGATGGCCGGTCGCAGCGGCCATCCGCGGCCGTCCGCCGAATCAGGCCTCAGCTTTTCAGCGGCAACCAGACTTCGACTCCACCCATTCCCGTCGCCGGATCGAACTGCTCGCCATACCGTTCGAAATGCGGTGCATCGGCAGGCACGTGCCCTGATGCGGGCAACCACTGATTCCAGATCGTATTCATCGTGCGACGAATGCCCGAGATGTGCTCGCGATGACTGAACACCGCATAGCGTTGCGCGGCGATGCGTACGCGACTCAACTCCGGCGGCAGTGCGGAAAAATCGCTCACTTCGACGCCGCACATATAGTCGAAGTTGCCCAGTTCATCGGCGTTATAGCCAACGCCATAAGCCACCTTGCCGATCTGTCCCGGCACCCTGCCGTACCAGGCGCCAAAGCGCTGCCATTGAGAGGGAATCGCCTTGCTGGTCTCGCACGTATAGCGCTCGCTCAGTCCAGCGATGAGAAGCGGCTTGCCGTCTTCGAAGCGCGGCGGTTCCAGATGAGTCAGAAGGGTTTCGTCCATTTTGATCGGCTCCACGATGCTCAGGTTGTCGAGATGACCCCGTGCGCGCAACGCATCGGGCGTAAGCCCGAACTGGTCGCGAAACGCGCGCGTGAATGCTTCGTGAGAGCCGTAACCGGCGTCGAGGGCGACCGCGAGAATGTCAGGCGCACCATCGGCGAGACGTCGTGCGGCCTCGCTCAAACGCCGTGCGCGAACGTAGCGCATCACCGGCATCCCGGTGGCCGCTTCGAACGCGCGGGCGAGATGAAAGCGCGATACGCAGCCACCGCGGGCGATGTCGTCGAGCGTCAATTCGCCCGCGAAGTGGCTTTCGATATACCAGAGCGCTTTTCCAACCGGGTTCATCTCAGCTCTCATGTCAGCATGAAGCCAGCATAGTCAGCGGCGAACTCAGGCATTTGATCGCGCTTGCGGTTTTGCAGTCGCGACGGAAGGCGGGGCCGACTCCGCCACGTCACTGTGCGCGCCCGCAGCGCCACCCGCTTGCCCCGGCCTCAGCAACAGCCCACCGAGCACGCCGGCCGCCGCCGCAAAAACCGCCCCAAACAGAAACGCGATGTGATACCCGCTGTTCAGCGCGGCCGCCGCGCTCGACGACGCCTGCATTGCCTCGCTACGCGCCGCGGCAAGACTCGCGAGCACCGCGAGCCCGAGCGCCCCGCCCATCATGAACGACGTATTGACGATGCCCGACGCGAGGCCCGAATCGGCGGGATCGACGTCGCTCATCGCGGCGAGCAGCAACGGGTTGAATGCGATGCCGGCGCCGAAGCCGAGCAGCAACATGCCGGGCAACACGTCGGGCACGAAGCTGCCGTCGACGGGCGCACGCGCGAACAACGCGAGCCCGCATGCGGCGATCAGCAGGCCCGCCGCGAGCGGCCGGCGCAGCCCGAAGCGCATCACCACACGCGCCGACAATCCCAGCGAAAAGAGTCCCATGATCAGGTTCGCGGGCAGAAACGCGAGCCCCACCTGCAACGGCCGATACCCGAGCACGCGCTGCAAATAAAGCGCCGAAATAAAGAACCACGCGAACATCGCGGCTGCCCACAACACGCCGACCACGTTCGCGGTCGCGACATTGCGCAAACGCAGTAGACCGAGCGGCATCAACGGATGTTCGACTCTCGCCTCGATTGCGAGGAACACGGCAAGCAGCGCGAGCGCGACGCACAGCAGGCCGAGCGTCTGCGCCGAAGTCCAGCCTGCTTCGTTGCCGTTGACGATTGCATAGACCGCCAGCATCAGCGATGCGGTCACGCTGAGCGCACCGGCCACGTCGAGCCGCTCGCCGTGCGCGTGTCCGCGCGCGGCCGGCAGTAGCGCGAGGCACAGCGCGTACACCGCAATGCCGATCGGCAGGTTGACCAGAAAGATCCAATGCCAGCTCAGCAGATTGGTGAGCAGTCCGCCGAGCAGCACGCCGATGCTGCCGCCGCCCGCACAGACGAAGCCATACACGCCCATCGCTTTCGCGCGCTCGCCGGGTTCGGTGAACAGATTCATGATCAGCGACAACGAGACCGCCGAGACGATTGCACCACCCAGCCCCTGCACGGCGCGCGCGGCGACCAGCAGCACTTGCGAATTCGCGAGGCCGCAGGCGAGCGAAGCGAGCGTGAAGAGCGTAATGCCGCACAGGAACAGCTTGCGGTGTCCGTACAGATCGCCAAGCCGTCCCCCGAGCAGCAGACAGCCGCCGAACGTCAGCATGTAGGCGTTGACGACCCACACGAGCGAGGTTTCGCTAAAGCCGAGATCGGCGGCGATGGACGGCAGCGCGACGTTCACGATGGTGGTGTCGAGCACGATCATCAGCACGCCGAGGCAGAGCACGATCAGTGCGAGCCAACGTTGCTTGCCGTGGAGGGAATGGGTCATGCGGGTGCCCCTTTACGCGGATTCGGTCGATCGCCGACGATGGGTTTTCGAGTCTAACACCCGTGCATTTCGGGTCCAACTACGAAATCCAGGGCGGCGCCGGCGCGCTAAGCGTCGCGCGGTTGCGCATCAATCGCCGGTGAGGATTTCGTATTTGCCGCCGCGTTCGAGCGCGCGCTGATATGCGGGCCGGGCGCGAATGCGCTGCAAAAACGCGCCTATCGCGGGCAATCGCGCAGTGATGCCGCGCGCGGTGGCGGCTTCGAGCGGGAAGCGCATTTGCACGTTGGCGGCGGTGAAGTCGTTGCCGGCGAACCAGCCAGTCGCGCCGAGTTCGTTGTCGATATAGCCGAAATGCAGCTTCAATTGCGGATCGACGAAGTTCGCCTGCATCGGGTGATACACAGCGACGGCAGCACCACATTCTCAAACCTTCGACTTACCCCCCATCAACCCATTCGACGGCAACGTCTCATCCAGCAACTTCCTCGCACTCTCAATCCCCGCCACCGGCAAGCCCTTCGGATCGAGCAGTCCCACCTGCACGAGCACCGAAGCCTGATCCCAATAGATGTGCTCGTTATAAAGCTTGTCACCGCGGAAGCACACCACGGCGAGCATCGGCACCTCGAAGTACTTGCCGGTCGGCGCCACGCCCGGCAGCAGCCAGTCGATCTCGCAACTATGCGTGCAGCTGAAAATGAATTCATCGACGACGCGATCCGAGCCGATCGTGCGCGAAATCGGAATCAGCTTCGTATCGGGTGGATTCGAGTTGACGAAATGATGCGTGTAAAAGCGCTTCAGATTGTCATGCCCGACACCGCCTGTCATCGTCGGCACGTGATTGACGTAGGGCTCGGCGACCATCGTCGGCATCACCGCATCGACGTCGCGTGTCGCGAACTCGTGATAGCAATGCGCTTCCCACAGCGCGTTCAGATCGTAGACCGGACCGAGCACCTTGCGCAGCAGCGCCAGCGTGCGCGAGTACGCCATCATCGCGGCCGGCTTGTCGTACTGCTTGCGCTGCGGCGCGGCGAACGCGTGATCGCAGCCGGGATACACGTATTGCTCGATCTGCGGCCGCGTCCGCAGTGCGGCGCTGATGCGCTCGCGCGTTTCGGGCGGGCAGTGCGCGTCGTTTTCAGGGAAGTGGAACACCATCGGGCAGTTGATTGCCGATACTTCGTCGAGATGCGCGTCAAGCCCCACGCCGTAATAGCTGACCGCGCAATCGACGTCGGTGCGCGCCGCGCTCAGAAACGCGAGCTTGCCGCCGAGGCAGTAGCCGACCACGCCCACCTTGCCGGCCTGCTCGGGCAGTTCGCGCAACGTGGCGATCGTGGCGGCGATGTCCTTCACGGCGACATCCGCATCGAACTGGCCCAGATAGCCGAGCGCCTGTTTCATATCGGCGTCGCCGTAGCCAAGCGAAATGCCCGGCTTGATGCGCCAGAACAGATCGGGCACGAGCACGACGTAGCCTTCTTCGGCGTAGCGATCGGCGGTCGCCTTCATCGTGTCATTGACGCCGAAGATTTCCTGCAGGAGCACGAGCCCCGGGCCCGAGCCCTGCGCGGGGCGCGCGACGTAAGCGTTGAAACGGCCGCCATCGTGGGCGACGACTTCGATGAAAGAGCCGGCCATGCGGTCTGTCTCCAGTCTTATGATAGATACGGGTTACGTCATCATGCGCAACTCGAAACGTTTGAGCTTGCCGGTTTCGGTGCGCGGCAGCGCGCCGATGAACGTGATGACGCGCGGATATTTATACGGCGCCACGTTATTCTTAACGAAATCCTGCAGTTGCGCGACCAGTTTGTCGTCGGCCGTATAGCCGGGGTTCACCACGACGAAGGCCCGCACGATCTGCCCGCGCGTTTCGTCGGGCACGCCGATCACGCCGCATTCGGCCACCGCCTCGTGCTGCATCAGCACGCTTTCCACCTCAGGACCGGAGATGTTGTAGCCGGCCGACACGATCATGTCGTCGGCGCGCGCCTGGTAGAACACGTAGCCGTCCGCGTCGAGATAGACCGAATCGCCCGGCAGGTTCCAGCCGTCGCGCACGAAGCGCAGTTGCCGTTCGTCCGCCAGATAACGACAGCCGGTCGGGCCGCGCACCGCCAGTTTGCCGATCGTGCCGGGCGGCACGGGTTGCATGTCGTCGTCGACGGCTTGCACGACGTAGCCCGGCACCGCGCGGCCGATCGCGTGCGGCCGGATCTCCGCGCCTTGCGACGAAACGAAGATGTGGATCAGCTCGGTGCCGCCGATGCCGTCGATCATGTCGATGCCAGTCGCGTCGCGCCACAGACTCCGCGTCGAATCGGGCAACGCCTCGCCCGCCGACACGGTCTTCTTCAGCGATGACACGTCATGTTGCGCGACGAGCGGCGCCATCTGCCGATAGAACGTCGGTGCGGTGAACATCACGGTTGCATGAAAACGTTCGACTACGTCGAGCAAGGTCTGCGGTGTGAGCTTTTCGACGAGCACCGTCGACGCCCCGACGCGCAGCGGAAAGCACAGCAGCCCGCCGAGGCCGAACGTGAACGCGAGCGGCGGCGTGCCGCAGAAGATGTCGCTCGCGGAAGGCTTCAGCACATGACGCGGGAACAGATCGCACATCGCGATCATGTCGCGATGGAAATGCATGCAGCCTTTCGGCGCGCCGGTCGTGCCGCTCGTGAACGCGATCAGGCAGACGTCGTCGGCGGCGGTGTCGCAGGCGGTGAAGTGCTCGGGCTTGTTGGCGGCGAGCGTCTCGAGCGAATCGGCGGAATCGTCGTGAAAGCGGCGCGTCTGCTTCAGCACCGCGCAGTAGAACTCGTCGCGCGGATTCGTGCAGCGCTCGAGTTCCGCGGTCAGCCGCGCATCGCAAAGCGCGGCGCTGACCTGTGCTTTCTCGATGATCTGCTTGAGCTCCTTCGCGCGCAGCAGCGGCATGGTCGGCACGACGACCAGCCCGGCCTTCAGCGCCGCGAGCGTGGCGACGGCCATCTGCAAAGTGTTCGGTCCGCGCAGCAGCACGCGGTTGCCGGGCCGCAAGCCCATTTCATCGACGAGCACATGCGCGCTGCGGTTGACCAGCGCGAGCAGTTCGCCGTATGTGGTTGCTTGTGGCTTGCCGTCCACGTCGGACCAGATCGCCGGCCGGTCGCGATGCCCCGCCTCGATGGTCCGCTCCAGCAGTTCGGTCGCGCAGTTCAACCGCGACGGATAGGCGACGTCCGAATTGTCGAGCAGAAAGACGGGCCATTGATCCTGCGGCGGAAGATTGTCGCGCGCGAAAGTATCGACGTGTGCTGACGGTTCCATCATGGTCTCCCGGGGCGTTGAGCCGGAAAATGCGCTTCGTTCGGTGTGAGGGGCTTGCCTGTGCGTTCGGTACCTGTGGGACGTTCAGTGCGGAATCACCGCGGTGGCCTCGATCTCGACCTTCGCGCGGTCTTCCATCAGCGCGACGACCTGTACCGCGCTCATCGCGATGTCGTAGTCGCCGATCAGCTCGCGAAACACACGGCCGATGTCCTTCAGCGATGCGAGGTACTCGCGCTTGTCGGTCACGTACCACGTGAGGCGCACCAGATGTTCGGGCTTGCCGCCCGCTTCGCGCAGCACGGCGAGCAGATTCTTCAGCGCCTGCTCGGACTGCTGCGCGAAGTCGTCTGATTGGAACTGCGCCTGTTCGTCCCAGCCGATCTGGCCGGCGATGAACACCTGCGTGCCGCTCGCCGCGACGCCGTTCGCATAGCCGCGCGGTTTGGCCCAGCCGGCGGGAAGGAGAGCTTTTTTCATCAGCGCTGAGCCTCGATGGAGGAGGGCGATGGAGCGTACGCCGCGAGCGCGCTCGCGATGTCGCCGGGAATGTCGATCGATTTGCCGCTTTCGAACGACATGAACACGAGCACCTGTTTCGAACGAAAGCGCGTTTCGCCGTTGCAATGCCCGTGAATTTCGATGCGGAGAGAACTGCGGCCGATGGTGTGGACTTCGAGCGCGAGCAGGATCGTTTCGCCCATCTGGCTCGGCCGCGAGAACTCGCAGTCGAGCTTGACGATCGGCAGGCCGATGCGGCGCCGCGCGATCATGTGCGCATAGTCGATGCGCAGGCCCTCGTTGAACCAGTCTTCGACGAGCGCGTTGGTCATCACGAGGTACTGCGGAAAATACACGATGCCCGCGGGATCGCAGTGCGAGAAGCGGATGCGCACGGGCCGCTCGAACGATGTGCTCATTGCGCGCTCCCGTTCGCCGCGGCATACGCCTTCAACAGATCGCGGCCGACGATCAACTGCTGCACCTCGGTCGCGCCTTCGTAGATGCGCAGCGCGCGGATCTCGCGGTACAGCATCTCGACTGCGCTGCCGCTTTGCACGCCCATGCCGCCGTATAGCTGTACGGCTGCGTCGATCACCTGCTGCGCGCCTTCGCTCGCGTGCCACTTCGCCATCGCGGCTTCGCGCGTGACGCTTTCGCCCTGGTCGCGCAGCCACGCGGCGCGATAGACGAGCAGCGCGCTGCTGTCGATCGTCAGCGCCATCTGCGCGAGCTTCGCCTGCGTCAACTGGAAGTCGCCGAGCGTCTGGCCGAACATCTTGCGCGACGCCGCGCGCGCGAGACCTTCGGCCATCG
Source organism: Paraburkholderia sp. EG304 (assembly GCF_046543485.1). Classification (NCBI taxonomy): domain Bacteria; kingdom Pseudomonadati; phylum Pseudomonadota; class Betaproteobacteria; order Burkholderiales; family Burkholderiaceae; genus Paraburkholderia; species Paraburkholderia sp. EG304. The sequence goes on from NZ_JBKGUA010000015.1 coordinate 30,925, forward strand.
CACAACGCGCAAAGCCGAGCGATGCGGCCGCCACCGAGGTGCGGAAAATATCGAGCGTGCGCATCGCGATCTTGAAGCCTTCGCCGGGCGCGCCGAGCATCTGGCTCTTCGGCACCCGCGCGTTCGCAAAGCGCAGACGCGCGAGCGGATGCGGCGCGATCACGTCGATGCGCTCGGCGATGTCGAGGCCCGGCGTTTCTGCATCCACGATGAACGCGCTGATGCCGCGCGCCCCTGGCGCCTCGCCGGTGCGCGCGAACACCACGTAGAAGTCCGCGATGCCGCCGTTCGAAATCCACGTCTTCTCGCCGTCGAGCACGTAGTGGTCGCCCTGTTCGCGCGCGGCCAGCGCCATCGCCGCGACGTCCGAGCCCGCTTGCGGCTCCGACAGCGCGAACGCGGCGATCGCCGTGCCGCTCGCGACACGCGGCAGATAGCGCGATTTCTGTTCATGCGTGCCGGCGAGCGAGATCGCGCCCGAGCCGAGGCCTTGCATTGCCAGTGCGAAGTCGGCGAGGCCCGAGTAGCGCGCGAGCGTTTCGCGTAGCAGACACACGGCGCGCGTATCGATCGTGTCGCCGTGGCCGCCATAAGCGACGCCACCGACGCCGTATTTCAGCCAGCCGGCCTCACCGAGTTCACGCACCAGCAGGCGGCAGGTCGCGTCGGTGTCGCGATGGTCTTGATGCTTGAGATTCGCGCGGCACCACGCGTCGATGCCGGCCGCGAGTTCGCGATGACGCGGCTCGAAAAACGGCCACGCGAGCGGGCTATGCAAATCGACCGGCGTGTTCTGATGATCGGCGCTCAACTCAGTCTCCTTCGAACACCGGACGCGACTTCGCCGCGAATGCATCGTACGCGCGCTCGAAGTCGCGCGTGCCCATGCAGATCGCCTGCGCCTGCGCTTCGGATTCGATCGCTTCGTCGATGCTCATGCTCCATTCCTGGTGCAGCATCTTCTTCGTCATTCCGTGCGCGAAGGTCGGGCCGGACGCGAGATCGGCGGCGAGCTTGTGCGCTTCTCCGATGAGCGCGGCCGGGTCGCACAAGCGGTTGTAAAAGCCCCATGCGTGAGCTTCGTCGCCGCTTGCCGAGCGGCCGGTGAACAGCAGCTCGGCCGCGCGTCCCTGGCCGATGATGCGCGGCAGCATCGCGCATGCGCCCATGTCGCAACCGGCGAGGCCGACGCGCGTGAACAGGAACGCGAGCTTGCTGCGCGCGGTGCCGAAGCGCAGATCGGAAGCCATCGCGAGGATTGCGCCGGCGCCCGCGCAGACACCGTCGACGGCCGCGATGATCGGCTGCGGGCAATGGCGCATGGCCTTGACGAGGTCGCCGGTCATGCGCGTGAACAGCAACAGCTCGGGCATCGGCAGATCGATCAGCGGCGCGATGATGTCGTGCACGTCGCCGCCCGAGCAGAAGTTTTCGCCCGCGCCGTGCAACACGACGGCCTTCACGTCTGTCGCATACGCGAGGTCGCGGAACAGGTCGCGCAACTCCGCATACGATTCGAAGGTCAGCGGGTTCTTGCGCTCGGGGCGGCTCAGCGTGATCGTCGCGACCTTGCTGGTCACCGACCAGCCGAAGTGCTTCGCCTCGTAGCCAGCCAGGCTCAGGCGGTTGCCGGCCAACAGTGCGTCGGCGGTGGATCGTGTCATGTATGCCTCCAGTGCGAAGTCAGCCTTTCAGGCTGTCGAGCAGATGCCGCTTGAGTTTGCCGAGGTCCTGATGGGTCTTCATCTTTTCGTCGAGGCTCAGGCCGCCGAACATTTCGACGACCCATTGCTCGTGCGCGACGGCCATTTTGTCGAACGCCTTGCGGCCAGCGGGCGTCAGGCACACGCTGATCGAGCGGCGGTCGTTCGGATCGGTGTCGCGCGTGACGAGCCCCTCTTTTTCGAGCTGATCGGTGATGCCGGTGACGTTGCCCCCCGTCACCATCAAACGGCGCGACAACTCGGTCATCCTCAGGCCTTCGGGATGTCGTTCGAGTTGCGCCATCAGATCGAAACGCGGCAACGTGGTGTCGAATTCGGTGCGCAGACGTTTGCGCAATTCGGCTTGCACGAGATTGGTGGTGGTCAGCATGCGCAACCACAGACGCAGACCCATGTGGCTGTCCGCACCGGTGCTCATTTCGAGGTCCACGACGTTCTCCGCGGGTTGGGCGACGCCTTTGCGCGACGGTTTCGCATCCGATACAGACTTTTTTGCTTGCGTTGATTTGCTCACGTTACTTCCCCACCCGAAATGGAAATGGATTGCCCCGTGATCGCATCCGAGCCGGGGCGGCACAGCCACAACACTGCGTTCGCGACCTGCTCCGGGCTCACGAAGCGGCGCTGCGGATTCGAACGCAGCAGCGTTTCGCGCGCCTGTGCTTCAGTGCGCGAGGTCTTGCTCGTGATCTGTTCGAGCGATGCATGCAGCAGCTCGGTTTCGGTGTAGCCGGGGCACACTGCGTTGACGGTGATGCCGCGCGTCGCGGTTTCGAGCGCGAGCGAGCGCGTGAGACCGATCACGCCGTGCTTGGCGGCGCAATACGCGGCGACGTACGCATAGCCGATCTGCCCCGCGGTGCTCGCGACGTTGACGATACGGCCATAGCCACGCTCGAGCATGCCCGGCAGTACAGCGCGGGTGCCGAGAAACACGCCGGTCAGATTCACGTCGAGCATGCGCTGCCACAGCGCGATATCGGTGTGCGTGAACGGCGCGGCCTGCGCCTGGCCTGCGTTGTTGACGAGGATATCGACGGCGCCCGCCTCGCCGAATGCGCGCGCCACCGACTCTTCCTGCGTGACGTCCACGCTGATGCACGCGACGTCGCCGAGCGCCGCGCATTGTTCGCGCTGCGCTTCGAGGCGTTGTGCATTGCGGCCCATCAGCGTGACGCGCGCGCCGGCGCGCAGCAGCGCCTGCGCGATGGCCGCGCCGATGCCGCTGCCGCCGCCGGTGACGACCGCGTGTTGTCCGGCGAGAGAGGTGTCAAACGTGTTCACACGGTTCCTTCGGCGCGTTGCGCGCGTTGTTGTGCCGTCAGGCCGGCGTTGGCGATGGCCTGCGCGCGCTCGCGTTCGAGGTTGCGTTCGAGCTGCATTTTCGCGGCGGTGTAGGGCTTGGGCCACGCGATGTCGAGATAGCCGATCTTCGCCGCTTCGTTCAACGTCCACGACGGATTCGCGAGATGCGGACGTGCGATCGCGCACAGGTCCGCGCGGCCAGCGGCGATGATGCTGTTGACGTGATCCGCTTCGGAAATCGCGCCGACCGCGATCGTTGCGATGCCGGCTTCGTTGCGCACGCGATCGGCGAACGGCGTCTGGAACATGCGGCCGAACACGGGCTTTTCTTCCTTGCTGACCTGGCCCGACGACACGTCGATCATGTCCGCGCCGGCCGCCTTGAAAGCTTGCGCGATCTTCACGGCGTCGTCGGGCGTGTTGCCGCCTTCGACCCAGTCGTGCGCGGAAATCCGTACCGAGATCGGCTTGTCCTTTGGCCACACCGCGCGGATCGCGCTGAATACCTGCAGCGGATAGCGCAGACGGTTTTCGAGCGAGCCGCCGTATTCGTCGGTACGGTGATTCGTCAGCGGCGACAGGAAGCTCGACAGGAAATAGCCGTGCGCGCAGTGCAATTCGAGCCAGTCGAAACCCGCTTCGATCGACATGCGGGTCGCCTTCACGAACTGCTGCTCGATTTCGTGCAATTCGTCATGCGTGGCTTCGCGCGAATGCTGGCTGATACCGCGCAGATACTGCTGCGGCGACGCCGAGACGAGGGGCCAGTTGCCTTCGTCGAGTGGCTGGTCGATGCCCTCCCACGCGACGCGCGTCGAACCTTTCGCGCCCGAATGGCCGAGCTGGATGCCGATCTTCGCATCCGACTGCAGATGCACCAGATCGACGATGCGCTTCCACGCGGACTGATGCTCGGGCGCATACATGCCGGGGCATCCCGGCGTGATGCGGGCTTCGGGCGACACGCAGGTCATCTCGGTCATCACGAGCGCGGCGCCGCCCATTGCGCGCGCACCGAGATGCATCAGGTGATAGTCGCCGGCCACGCCGTCGACCGCCGAGTACTGCGCCATCGGCGACACCATCACGCGATTTTTCAGCGTGACGCCGCGCACCTTGAAGGGCGTGAACATCGGCGGAATCGAATGTTTGTCCGCCGCGCGCTCCACGCCCGCGCGCCTCGCGAGCCAGTCTTCGAAGCCGGACAGATATTGCGAATCGCGCTCGCGCAGGTTTTCGTGCGAGATGCGCTGCGAGCGCGTGAGCAGCGAATAGGCGAACTGTTCCGGCTCGAACGACGTATAGCGATCGACGTGCTCGAACCATTCGGTCGAATTGCGCGCGGCGTTCTGGATGCGCAGCACGTCGACGCTGCGTACTTCGGTGTAGTGCTTCAACGCTGCGGCCAGATCGTCGGGATGCGAACCCGGATGCGCGCTGATGCTGTTCGCGAGTTCGATCGCGTCTTCGAGCGCGAGCTTGGTGCCCGAGCCGATCGAGAAGTGCGCGGTATGCGCGGCGTCTCCCATCAGCGCGATCGGCGTTCGTGTGCCGTTCGCATTGCGGCGCCAATGCACCCACTCCTTGTTGACGACGCGCGGAAAACGGATCCATTGCGACGAGCCGCGCAGATGCGCGGCGTTCGACATCAGCGCATTGCCGTCGAGGTATTTCGCGAAGAGCTTCTCGCAGAACGCGATGCTGTCTTCCTTGCTCATTTCGTCGAGACCGGCGGCGCGCCACACGCGTTCCGGTGTTTCGACGATGAACGTCGAGGTTTGATCGTCGAAGCGGTAGGCGTGCGCCTGGAACCAGCCGAATTCGGTTTGCTCGAACGCGAACGTGAACGCGTCGAACAGCTTCTTCGTGCCGAGCCACACGAAGCGGCAGTCGCGCAAGTCGATGTCCGGCTGGTAGGTGTGCGCGTATTTCTGGCGCACGGCGCTGTTCAGCCCGTCGCTCGCGATGATCAGGTCCGCGTCGTATGCGCTGTCGTCCACGACCTGGATTTCGAACACGAGCTTCACGCCGAGTTCTTCGCAACGCGCCTGCAGGATATTCAGCAGGCGTTTGCGACCGATGCCGCAAAAGCCGTGGCCCGACGAACGTACGCTGCGGCCGCGGAAGTGGATCTCGATGTCGTCCCAGTGATTGAACGCGTCGAGAATCGCCTCGGCGCTCGGGGCGTCGGCGGCGCGCAGATTGCCGAGCGTCTGATCGGAGAACACGACGCCCCAGCCGAAGGTGTCGTAGGGGCGGTTGCGCTCGATCACCGTGACTTCATAGCCGGGGTTGCGTTTTTTCATCAACAGACCGAAGTACAAACCGGCCGGACCGCCCCCGATACAGACTATGCGCATGCTGGTTCCCCAATATGAACGCCGCGTTGCGGTTAATTTAGGTTTTGATAGTTTAGATGTCAAGTAAATTTCGGGGGTTCCGGCATGGAGGAATTCGGAAGTCAGTCGCTGTCCGGCGCGTGGCGGCGTCAGGCGAGCTAGGGTCTTCGCCGGGGGGCGAAGGTCGTCGCCTATTGGCGCTACGCCATTGAGATCATTCTGGATGCGTATGCGAACGCAGTCGGCACGCGCGGCGTCGGGATATGACACCGTGCGTGGCGCTCGCCGAGCCGAAGCTCAGCGTTCACATCGGCGGCACTACGCCGTCCTTTTCGACCACGACGCGTTGCGCAACATAACTTCCCTGCGACGCAGGCGTTGCGACGATGAACACCTTCTTGCCGGCGGTAAGATCGCTGTGCTCCGCGGGCGTGAACGTGACGACGGGCACGTTTGGCGGCACCGTCACCACATTGCTGCCGCCCTTGTATGACAGCTTCAGGTCGCGGCCGTTGGTGCTCTGCACGACGGAGTCGACGTTCGCGTTGGTCATCGAGCTCTTCGGGCCCAGGTCCCACGCGTAATGCCCTTCACCCGTGCCGCGCGCGGACTCGGGGAACACCACCACTTCCGTTGCCGTCAGCTTGCCGTCTGTGCCGGTGGTTGCAGCCGTGCCAATGAACGTACCCGGCTTGATATCCGATAGCTGCATCGTTTTCACAGCCGAAACACGCACATCCGGCTTCACATCGACCGACACGGTATCGCCGCTGCGACGATGGACCTTGAGCGTGTCACCGTTTTGCGACACGATTTCGCCACGGATGCGCGTGGGCGTCGTGGCGGGCGCCTGCGCGAAAGCAGCGCTCGCGAACGCGGCAGCCATAAAGGCTGCGCCAAGTTTGATGCGGAGTGTCATAGAACCTCCCAACTGGATGGTTGAAGGACGGGGAAAGACAGCATTGCTTCACGAGCCGCTGAACCAGTTGTAGCCCTGGTTCTCCCAATAGCCTCCCGGATACTGGTTCGTGATTTCGATTGCGACGACATGCTTGGGATTCTTGAAGCCGAGCTTGGTCGGCACGCGCAGCTTCATCGGAAAGCCATACTTCGGCGGCAGCACGTCGCCGTCGTAAGTCAGCGTGAGCAGCGTCTGCGGGTGGAGCGCCGTCGGCATGTCGATGCTGGTCCAGTAGTTGTAGTCCGCGCAATGCAGCGACACGTACTTCGCGCTCGTGTCCGCCCCCGCGCGACGCAGGAATTCCGAAAAGCGCACGCCGCCCCAGCGGCCGATCGCGCTCCATCCTTCGACGCAGACAAGACGCGTGATCTGGCTTTCCTGCGGCAGCGCGTGCAATTCGTCGAGCGACCAGGTGCGCTTGCCGTGCGCGAGACCGTTGACCTGCAGACGGTAGGTCGCGGCATCGATCTCGGGTACATCGTCGATCTCATAGAACGCGTTGAACGGAAACGGCCGCGTGATCATCGATTCCGGATACGTGGGCGCCAGCTTGTTCGGATCGAACAGCAGCGCCTGCACGCGGTCGTTGAAGAACGAGATGCGGCGCAGCGCGGTGTTCACCGATTTGTCGTTGGTCAGATCGCAACCGGACAGCATCGCGATACCGCCCAGGGTCAGCAGCCGCCGGCCGAACAGGCGGCGCGCGGGCGATTCGAGCTCGCGCTGTGCGTCGCGGACGATCGATTCGCCATGCGTCGCGAGAAAAGTGCCTGGTTGTGCGGTGCGTTTTCGGATCGTCATGATTTACCGTCCCCGTATCATCAGCAGTAACGAGCGCGGCACGAGCGCGACCATCGCGACGTGAACGATGAAAAACGCCACCAGTACGCTCATGCATACGAAGTGCACGACGCGCGCATTGTCATATCCCCCCATCAGCGTGCGCAGCAGCGGGAACTGCACCGACTTCCATATGGCGAGCCCCGACAACACGATCAGCACGATGTCGGCGATCACGACGAGATAGGCGAGCTTCTGCACCGAGTTGTATTGCGCGAGATCGTCGTGTTTCAGGCGCCCGCGCAGCGCGGCGACCAGATCGGCGGCCAGCTGTTTCGGCCTGACGGGCAGCAGTTTGCGTCGAAAGCGTCCGGACGCCAGATTCAGCGCGAGATAGACCAGGAAATTGGCGACCAGCAGCCACATCACGGCGAAATGCCATAGCAGCGCGCCGGCGAGCCAGCCGCCAAGTGTGATCGAAGGTGGAAACTGAATGGCTGGAAAGATTGGCGACGCATCGTAAATCTGCCAGCCGCTCATGACCATCAGCACGACCGCGACAGCATTGATCCAGTGCGTAATCCGTACCCATCCGGGCTGAACCATGTTGTGACTCAAAAATCACTCCAGATTCGGTGGCATTCATGCCAGTAGCGCGGGCGCAAGACGGGTCGGGCACCGAACCGCGCTCCGATCGTCAGGCTGCCACCTGCAACACAAGGGCTAACGCGATTGATCGACCGTTATTCCGTCGCGCGTGAAGATTTTCCCTTGCAATCGACTTTCATTAGCGACACACACCGCGCGCGAAAGCCGTCCCGCCCCAGAGCATCGCAGCATCCCGCATGCCCTATTGCGTCGGACAAATGCACTTCTGCGCAAAGACACGCGTCCGCTCCCAGCGCCTTCCGTCCGACATCTCCCATCGGGGTATACCCGCTTTGCAAGCAGATTTGCGTGCCTAGCTATTGCACAAATAAATTTGCGGTAAGATACTCGGCGCAAATCGGTTTGCTGTCGTTCCTCAACCCCACCTCGCAGAGGTCGTCATGAAACTCGTAGCAAAGCTCGTCGCGGCTGCACTCGTCGCCGTTTCCGTCCTCGGTCATGCCGCGCGGGCCGAGACCTTGCTGGTCGCCTGCGATACGGCGTTCGTGCCGTTCGAATTCAAGCAGGGCGACAAATACGTCGGCTTCGATATCGATCTCTGGGAAGCCATCGCGAAGGACCTGAAGCTCGACTACAAGCTGCAGCCGATGGATTTCAGCGGCATCCTGCCGGCGCTGCAAACCCATAACGTCGACGTCGCACTCGCGGGCATCACGATCAAGGACGAGCGCAAGAAAGTGATCGACTTCTCGGATGGCTACTACGACAGCGGCTTCACGCTGATGGTGCCGGCCACCAGCGCGATCAAGGGCCCGGACGACCTGAAGGGCAAGTCGCTCGCGATCAAGACGGGGACGTCGGCGGCGGATTACGCGAAGGCACACTTCGCGGGCACCGATCTGCGCCAGTTCCCGAACATCGACAACGCGTATCTGGAGTTGCAGACAGGACGCGTCGATGCGGCGATGCACGACACGCCGAACGTTCTCTACTACATCAATACGGCGGGCAAGGGCAACGTGAAGGCGGTCGGTCCGCAGATGATGGCGCAGCAATACGGCATCGGCTTCCCGAAGGGCAGCCCGCTCGTGCCGAAGGTCAATGCGGCGCTCGCGAAGATCAAGGCTGACGGCCGCTATGCGGCGATCTACAAGAAGTGGTTCGGCGTCGAGCCGACGAAGTCCTGATAACGCAACGGCTGCGGGAGGCAAGTCATGCAGTTCGATCTGTCAGTCGTCGTCGATGCGTTACCGGCACTATTGCAGGGCGCGAAGCTGACGGTGCTCATCACCATCGCGGGCCTTGCGGGAGGCCTCGCGGTCGGCTTTCTGTTTGGCTTGATGCGCGCGTACGGCAACGCATTGATGCAGAAAATCGCGTTCGCGTACGTCGAGTTCGTGCGCGGCACGCCGATCGTCGTGCAGGTGATGTTCATCTACTTCGCTCTGCCCGTGCTGCTTAACGTGCGCGTCGATGCGTTGACGGCCGCGATCGTGTCGATCATCGTCAATTCGGGCGCGTATATCGCCGAGATCGTGCGCGGCTCGTTTTTGTCGGTGCCGCGCGGATTGAAGGAAGCCGGACTCGCGCTGGGCATGCCGATGTGGCGCGTGCTCGGATTCGTCGTCGGGCCCGTTGCGATTCGCCGCATGACGCCTGCGCTTGGCAACCAGTTCATCGTGAGCCTGAAAGATACGTCGCTGTTCATCGTGATCGGCGTCGGTGAACTCACGCGTCAGGCTCAGGAAATCATGGCGGCGAATTTTAGGGCCGTTGAAATCTGGACGGCGGTGGCCGCAATCTATCTGTGCATGATCGGTGTGCTGACGTTCTGTCTGCGCACGATGGAAAAGAGGATGCGGATACTATGAGCGCGCTCGATATGGTGCAGTTCAAGCAGGTCACGAAGCGCTTCGGGCAGACCACCGTGCTGGACGGCGTCGACCTGAACATTCGCGCGGGCGAAGTCGTGGTGCTGATCGGTCCGTCGGGTTCGGGCAAGTCGACGCTGCTGCGTTGTATCTCCGCGCTGGAGCAAATCGACGGCGGCGATCTGATCGTCGATGGCATCAGCGTGCACGGCGGCTCGAAGAAAGTGCGCGAGATTCGCCGCGAAGCGGGCATGGTGTTTCAGCAGTTCAACCTGTTCCCGCAACTGACGGCGCTCGAAAACGTCGCGTTCGGTCCGCGTCAGGTGCGTGGCATGAGCAAGTCCGACGCGGAAACGCTCGCGCACGAGTTGCTGACGAAAGTCGGCCTCGCGGGCCGCGTCGGGCATTATGCAAGCGAGTTGTCGGGCGGTCAGCAGCAACGCGTCGCGATTGCGCGTGCGCTGGCCGTCAAGCCGAAGCTGATGCTGTTCGACGAGCCGACTTCGGCGCTCGATCCCGAACTGCGGCAGGAAGTGCTGCGGGTGATGCAGTCGCTGGCGGAAGAGGGCATGACGATGGTCGTCGTGACGCACGAAATGACGTTCGCGCGCAAGGTCGGCACGCGTCTGATCTTCATGGAGCACGGCCACATCACGGTCGATGGGCCGCCCGCGCAGTTGCTCGACAATCCGCCGAATCAGCGTCTGCGCGATTTCCTTCAACACGTCGAATGATCATCTCGAACTCATGTCTGCAATTGGATTCATCGAAATCTCCGGCTCGCCGTTCGACGCGGGCGAGGCGTTAGGGCGCTTCGGCGCGTTGGCCGTGCATCGCCACCTGGTGCAATCGGCCGCCTGGCGCGACGTCATGCAATGGCGTGGCACGCCGCTCGCCGCCGCGCTTTGCGCACATACGCAGCAGCGCTTTCCGCGTATCTGGGCGGAATTGCAGGGGCTTGCCAATGGCCTCGAACTGCCCTTCGACGATGTGTTCCTGTGGAACTGTCGCGGCGACCTGTGGGCTGCGTCGACCGACGGATGCACGACGGTGCAATTGCCATCGGTTGATGGCAAGCGCATCACTCACAATGAAGACGGTGACCCCGGCTTCGCCGGGCATTGCGCGATTGCCGCGTGTCGGATCGACGGCAGTCCGGGCTTTGCGGCGTTCGTGTATCCGGGCTCGCTGCCGGGCCATACGTTCGCCGTGACGGACGCGGGTCTTGCCGTCACCGTGAATAATCTGCGGGTGCGCCAGACCGAGGCGGGCGTGCCGCGCATGGTGCTCACGCGCGCGTTACTGGATGCGCGCGATCTCGATGCGGCGGTTGCCGTGGTACGCGACAATCCCCGCGCGGGCGGCTTCCATCTGACGCTTGCGCATCAGGCGAGCGCGCCGTTGCTGAGCGTCGAGTACAGCGCGCACGGTTGTTCCGTGCAGGAGATCACACAGCCGTCGTTGCATGCGAATCACGCGATTCATCCGCCGATGCGCGGCTTCGCCCAGCGCGTGACCGATTCATCGCGTAGTCGGCAGACGCGCGGCGATCGGCTGTTGCGGGACGCACGCGAAGCGGGGCATGCGCCTGAGCCGCTCGCGATCCTCGCCGACACGCACGACGCATCGCTGCCGATCTACCGCGCCGACCCTGCCGATCCCGACGACGAAAACACGCTCGCAACCGCTGATATCGTGATCAGGGCGTCTCACATAGAATGGGACGTTTATGAGCAACCCGGGGCGCCGCCGCGATATCGATTGATCAATGGACACAAACCTACGCACGAAGCGCCGCAAGCCGGCGAACAAGGACGAGGCGAGCGCGCCTGAAGCCGTCGCCGACGCGCCGCGCAGCGTCGATGCGCTGCGCGAACTGGTGGTGCGCATCGGTCGCGACGAGGCCGGTCTGTCGCTCGGCGGCAAGGCGCACGCAGTGCTCGCGTGGCTGCTCGAACGGCCGGAGGAAGTGGCCGTGCGGACCATCACCGATCTGGCGACGGCACTCGACGTCAATGCGTCGACGCTGACACGGCTCAGCACGAAGCTCGGCTATGCAGGGTTCGCGGATTTTCAGAGCGTGTTTCGCGATTCGCTGGCGGAGCGTCACCGGCATTTCTATACGAATCAGGCGGAGCGGCTCGTTGCAGGGAAAAAGCAGCGTGCGCACACGCCCGTCAATAGCGGAACCTCGCCCGAGGTCGAGGTCGTCGTGCAACTCGCGCACGAATCGATCGTCAATGTGGAGACGTTCCTCGCGCGGCTATCGGCTGACGATCTGCGCGGTGCGGCCGCGCTATTGGCGGGGGCGCCGCGCGTGCGCGTGCACGGCTTGCGGCAGTTCAGCGCGCTCGCCAGCTTTCTTTGCTATGGGCTCGGGATGATCCGCACCGACGTCGCGCTGCTCGATGCACAAGGGCTCGGCGTGGCTGAAGGACTCGCGCAGTTGCACCCGGGCGATGTGGTGGTCGTCACGAGCGTCTCGCCTTATACGCGCAGCGTCGCTGAAGCTGCGAAGGCCGCCGCCGAGGCGGGTATGACAGTCATCGCGATCACGGATACGCTCGCGTCTCCACTGGTGCCGCCCGCGCGGCACGCGTTCCTGATTCCGCATGACAGCAGTTTCTTCAGCAATAGCATGGGCGCTTATCTGATCTTTTGCGAAGGCCTGCTCAATCTGGTCGCGACGCATCTGGGGAAGCGATCTTTGCAGGCGCTGTCGCGGCGCGAACGGTTGATTACCGCGTTGGGGATCGAGACGGACTGATATCCGGTCAATGGTGATTGTCGAGATCGGCGAGTGGCCGCTGACGTGACTGCCGCGTCGAGTTTTACTCGCAACTAAGGACACTAGTATGGGCGCCGGGACGAGACGCCCTTGTATGCTTACAAAGCGCTTGCGTCCGCAGGTGCAGTCGATTTCATCGCAGGAACGATGGATAAAAACGAGAATAGTTTGTGGGACGACGGCGGGGACTGGGTCAGGAAGCTGCAGGGCTCGATGCGTCGTCGCGCCATAGGGCGACGCGCACAGGGTACAAAGAAGAACGCCACGAAAGCGATTTTCGTGGCGTTTTGTCATTGGTGCGCTGCTGGTGCGGCCTCGGCGAAACGCGCCCGGATCTAGCGCTCGCCGAGAGCGTGCGGCCGTCCAACCACCAGAAAGTGGACGAACGCAAGCAGCGGGAATGCAAGGGCAACGCCAGCGACCAACGGCCACCCACCGCGCTCGAAGAGCGTGCTCGCAAGCGCGGACCCGATCGCGCCGCCAACGAAGATGCTCGTCATGTACAGCGCGTTGAGGCGGTTACGGCTTGCCGCATGCAGCGCGTAGATCTCCCGCTGGCCGAGCACCATGTTCATCTGCACGGCGAAGTCGAGCGCAATCCCGGTAACCACGAGGCCGAACACTCCGGACGCCGGATGGACGAGTGCCGGCAGATAAGACAACGCGGCCACGATCAGCGCCACAAACGTGGCGCGAATGGAATGTCCCGCGTCCGCGAGTCGACCTGCGACGGGAGCCGACGTCGCACCGATTGCGCCGACCAGTGAGAACAGCGCGATCGCCGACTGTGACAGGCCGTACTGGCGCGTGAGCTCAACCGGAACCGCAGTCCAGAAAAGGCTGAATGACGCGAACATCAATCCTTGATAGAGCGCACGATGGCGCAGTACCGGCATGGTTCGCACGAGCACCAGCAGCGAGCCGATGAGCGCGGAATACGTGGCGCTATGGTCCGGTTGCCGGCGCGGAATCGTCAGCGCGAGCACGGTCGTCACGAGCGCCATCACGACTGCGGCCGCGGCAAACACGACGCGCCAGCCGAAGTGGTCCGCGACGATGCTCGACAGCGGTCGGGACAGCAGGATGCCGAGAAGCAGACCGCCCATGATCGTACCGACGATACGGCCTCGGGAATGATCAGGAGCAAGGTGCGCCGCGAGCGGGATCAGGATCTGCACGGCCACGGAACTGAAGCCGATCAGCAGCGACATCAGCAGAAACCAGCTGGGCGTGTGCATCAGCGATGCGGCGGCGAGACTCGCGATCGACACGACCGCGGTCGTAATCATCAGCTTGCGGTTCTCGAGCAGGTCGCCCAGGGGCACGATGAAAAACAGACCGAGCGCGTAGCCGATCTGCGTGAGCGAAACGATCAGGCTCGCCGTGCCACCCGACATATGCAGCGCCGGACCGATCAGCTCGGTAATCGGCTGCGCGTAGTACAGGTTTGCAACGATCGCGCCGCAACTGAATGCGAATAGTGCAATGAGTCCCTGGGTGAGCTTGACGGGCCGCTCGTTGCCGCCGAGCGTGCGCGAGGGAGTGGACATGATGGCTCCTTGAGCGAAGAAATTATTTGACGACTGCGCGTTTCGACTTGCTATACAGTCCGCGAATTCGCGTCGGGTTGTGCGACGGCGAAACTGGTGTTCGCGACTGCACCAAGGTTAGGCGCGAGCCGATGGATCCGGAATAGGATCGGCGCGCAATCCCCCATTGCGCGCCACGCAACGCGAGGAGCGGCGCTCGACAGCCAAGGTCATGATGACGGTAGGCTGCCATCACGCACCTGAAAAGTCCTGAGCCCGCCATTAATCCTTGCGCTTGATGAAGGCACGCAGAGTGCGAACCGCCCGATTTCCGCTGGCATAATCCCCCGCATGGACAAATTGCTCGCGCTCAACACCCTGCTCGAAGTGGCTGATGCCGGCGGCTTCGCGAAAGCCGCCCAGCGTCTGGGCGTGGCAACATCGTCGGTCACGCGTTTGATGGACGCACTCGAAGACTCGCTCGGCACCGCGCTGCTGACGCGAACACCGCGGCGTGTCAGCCTGACCGATGCTGGCGTGACGTATGTCGAGCAGATTTCCAGGCTGCTCGACGAGCTTGCCGAGGCCGACGAAAGCGTGCTGGACAGCGGCGCGGCGCCGGTTGGCGCGTTGCGCGTGACGGTGCCGTCCACGTACAACCGCATCGTCCTTGCGCCGCACCTCGCCGCTTTCCTGCGTGAATATCCTCGCGTTGCGCTGGACGTCGTCGTTGCGGATCATTTTGTGGATCTCGCGCTCGATCGCATCGACGTGGCTGTGCGAATTGGGCTGCCCAGCGGCGACCCGAATCTCATCGTCAGGAAGATGGCCGACAATCCGCGCTTCGTGGTTGCGGCCCACGAGTACCTGAAAAAGGCAGGAATGCCCGAGGAGCCAACCGAGCTCGCCGAACGCGAATGTCTGCGCATCGCCTATGGCGGAAGCTATCGGGCACGCCAGATCTGGACGTTCACGCGCGCGGAGGAAATTGAAAAGGTCAACGTGCGCGGGCGACTGATATCGAACAGCCTCGATATGCTCCTTCAAGCAGTCCTGGCGGAGCAGGGGTTCGCACTATTGCCCGACTGGCTGGTGAACGAACACATCGATTCCGGCCGCCTGATGCGATGCTTCGCTGACTGGAAGGTGACGCCGCAGAGTGGCGATGTCGTGGTCCATGCGGCATACCTGCCCAATCGCAGGCATTCGACGAAAGTGCGGGCCTTGTTGCAGTTTCTTGAAGCGCGCATCGGGCAGCACCCGATCTAGCCGCAGCGGTGGTGAGTTCACGGCCGCCAGTCGGCTCTCACCCGCAAAAATATTTCCATGCGATGACAAAAGTTAGAGTCGTCGCACCTTCGATGCCGCATTCACCGCGCGTTTTCGCATTTTCAGAACTCTTCAGATCGCCACAAGGACTTTGAAGAGTCGCGTTCTTAAGCTTCGTCCTGCATGCGGCGCTCCTCGACCCAGTCGAGGTCCGCGCCGCGTCGCTTTCCACGCAAATGCGAACCTCATCGCTAACCACACGCACAGCGATGCAACGACGGAGAAGCACCATGAATACGCAGAACATCGATAAGTCCATTCCTTCGACCACACGCCGCCGCCTGCTTTCCGCCGGCGCCGGCATGGCGGGTGCCGCGGCGGCCATGGCCAGCTTTTCCGCCAACGCGGCCGGCGCGGCAAGCAACGCGGGAGCGGCAGGCGCATCGCACGCGCATGGCACGGGCCATCATCATGGCGGCGGCTATGTGAACGCCAAGGACGGCACGCCGATCTACTTCAAGGACTGGGGCACCGGCACGCCGGTGGTGTTTTCGCACGGCTGGCCGCTGAGCGCCGACGCGTGGGACGCACAGATGCTGTTCCTCGTGAATCAGGGCTACCGCGTGATCGCGCACGACCGTCGCGGCCATGGCCGCTCGGGCCAGCCCTCCGAGGGCAACGACATGGATACCTACGCCGATGATCTGGCCGCCGTGCTCGACGCGCTCGATGTGAAGGGCGCGATGCTGGTCGGTCACTCCACGGGCGGCGGCGAAGTCGCGCACTACATCGGTCGCCATGGCGAGAAGCGTGTTGCCAAAGCCGTGCTGATCGGTGCGGTGCCGCCGCAGATGGTGAAGTCCGCGAACAACCCGAACGGTCTGCCGATGTCGGTATTCGACGGCATCCGCGCGGGCGTGGCCGCGAACCGCTCGCAGTTCTATCTGGATCTCGCGACGCCGTTCTACGGCTTCAACCGTCCCAACGCAAAGGTCTCGCAAGGTCTCGTGCAGGACTTCTGGCGCCAGGGCATGGCCGGTTCGATCAAAGGCCAGTACGAGTGCATCAAGCAGTTCTCGGAAGTCGACTACACGGAAGACCTGAAGAAGATCAGCGTGCCCACGCTGATTCTGCACGGCGATGACGACCAGATCGTGCCGATCGACGATTCCGCGAAGCTCTCCGCGAAGATCGTCAAGAACGCCACGCTGAAGGTCTATGCGGGCGCTCCGCACGGCATGTGCAGCACGCACGTCGACCAGGTCAACGCGGACCTGCTCGCCTTCCTCAAGGGCTGAAGCCCACGCTCGCGCGCTCGCCTCGGCTGACCTGAAGCGTTCATAACGCTTCAGGTTTTCCCAAGGACTTTAAGGCGCGCGATCCGTAATCTGCACCCGTTCGATGACCGCTGCGCGCGGCATCGCTTATCCGCACTCGTCCTTCACTGGAGCAACCATGGCTTTTGAACTGCTGACCCCCGAGAACTGCGCACTCGCGCTGATCGACCACCAGCCGCAGATGTTCTTCGGCACGCACTCGCACGAGCGCACCACCGTCCTGCACAACGTGCAGATCCTCGCGAAGGCCGCCAGGCTGTTCAAGGTGCCGACGGTCCTCACGACGATCGCCGCGGACTCGTTCAGCGGCCACCTGCTGCCCGAAGTGCAGCAGGTGTTCCCGCAGATCAAGCCGGTCGATCGCACCTCGATGAACTCGTGGGAAGACGCGGGCTTTCGCGCGGCGATCAAGGCCACGGGCCGCAAGAAGATCGTGATCGCCGGTCTGTGGACGGAAGTGTGCGTGGCATTCCCGACCGTTCAGATGCTCGCGGAAGGCTTCGAGATCTACGTGCCGACCGACGCATGCGGCGACATCACGGAAGAAGCGCACGAGCGCGCGATCCAGCGCGTGATCCAGGCCGGCGCGGTGCCGATGACCTCGCTGCAGTTCATGTGCGAACTGCAACGCGACTGGGCCCGTGGCGAGACCTACGAAGGCTGCATGGACATCTTCAAGGCGCACAGCGCGTACGGCATCGGCGTGCGCTACGCGAAGCAGATCCTCGGCGAACACGCAAGCGAAGCGGCTTGAGCTGCTTCGCGTTCCGGGCCGCGCAGACCTGCGATGAAAACTACGATGAAACGTCCTGATACTTCCAACGCCGCCGATGTCGCGCTGCTGTTTTTGCGCGTCAGCGCGAGCGTGCTTCTGCTGATCGTGCATGGCTTGCCAAAGGTGCTGCACATCGGGGCGCAGCTCGGCGCGATCGAGGATCCGCTGCACCTGGGCAGCGCTTTCACGCTGGCTTTCGCGATTTTCGCGGAGGTCGTGTGTCCGGTGCTGATGATCGTCGGCGTTTTCACGCGGCTCGCCGCGCTGCCGATTCTCGTCGTCACCACGGTTGCCCTCACGCTCGTGCACCCTGACTGGAGTCTCGAGCAGGCTCAGTTCGCGTGGATGCTGCTGATCCTGTTCGGCACGGTCGCGATCGGCGGAGCGGGGCGCTACCGGATCACGTTGGGCCGGGACGTTCCCGCGGACGCGCGCACGTCAAACTTTTAACGGCGACCAATGGTTCGCCCAACAACAAGGAGATCGACTCGATGAAACTGCATTCGAAACTCAAGCCGGCCGCGGCACTCGCCGCCATCGTTCTGTTCACGGGCTACGCGGGCAGCGTGTTCGCCGACGACGCGGCAGTCGCTTACGCACCGTCCGTTCAGGTGCATCCCGCCGCGCCGAAAGATCCGGCCAACGCACAGCGCAAGGCCGAAAAGAAGGCCGAGCGTGCCGTCGACCGCCATCTCGCCACCAACGTGCGCAAGGCGATCGTCAAGGCAGGCGGCGTGGACGCTTCGCACATGACGGTTGTCGCGAAGTCCGGCGCCATCACGCTGGAAGGTTCCGTGCCCGAAGCGGCGCAGATCGACCTCGCGCAGCAGCATGCGCAGCAGGTCGCGGGCGTCACCGGCGTGACCAACCGTCTGAGCATCGCGACCGCGGGTCATTAAGCCAACGGCTGTATAGCGCGCGTCCGCCTCGCGCGGACGCGAAGCACGAGGATCGCAACATGACATATCTGATCTCGCTGGGAGCGGGCCTCGTGGTCGGTCTGCTCTACTACATCGCGCGCGTGCAGTCGCCCGCACCGCCGCTGATCGCGCTGGCCGGCCTGCTCGGCATCGTGATCGGTGAACACGCGATTCCATTCGTACAGGCGCAATGGCGCGCACCGCAGGCGCAAACTTCGAGCGCGCCGCAAGAGGCCGCCGCCGCTTGCGCCAACAAGGTCGACTCGTCATGCAGCAAGCAGCCATAGAGTTGGGCTCGCCGCAGGCGAAGGCGGCGCTCGAGCCGCTGCGCGGCGAAAACGCCGTGCTCGCTTTCGTAGCCGGTTATGTCGACACGCTCGGATTCGTCGCGCTGTTCGGGCTGTTCACGGCGCACGTCACCGGCAATTTCATTCTGATCGGTTCGGGGCTCGCGGGCGCGGGCAGCGGACTGCTGATCAAGTGGCTCGCGTTTCCCGCCTTCGTGGCGGGTATCGTCGGCGCGCGCCTGTTCGATGACAGGCTGCGTCAGCGCACGCATGGCGTGCGCGTGGGCGCGCTTTATTTTCTGCAAATCGTCTTGCTCGCGGCGTTCATGGGTGCGGGTCTCTTTGCGGTACCGATCGTCAACGCGGACGCGCCGCTGACGATTGCCTGCGGCCTGCTCGGCGCGGCCTCGATGGGCGTGCAGAACGCGCACGGCCGGCTGACCGCGCGCAGCGTGGTCGCCAATACCGTGATGACCGGCAATGTCACACAGGCCGTGATCGACGTGTTCGATCTGTTCGCGCCGGGCACCAGCCAGGCGGAACGCGCGATCGCGCGGGGCCGCCTCGCGACCACGCTGCCGCCGGTGCTCGCATTCGCGGCCGGCGCGGGAGCAGGGGCGGCGGGATGGCTCGCCGCGTCGTTCTGGGCGCTGTTGCTGCCGCTCGCGATGCTCGCGCTGGTGGCGACGCTCGCATGCCGCAAGGCCGATTCGAAAGGCACGCTCTGAGCGCCCGGCCGACCGCACATTTTCTTCAACAGGAACCTCACGTGAAACTCATTCGTCTCGATCGTCCCTTGAGAGCGCTAACCATTGCGCTCGCGATGCTCGGCGCGGCGCTGCCCGGTGCTCCGGCTTTCGCCGATGACGGCCAGTATCCGCTCGCTTCGCCCACGTCGGCGGTTGCGCCGGTCGTCTCGGTGGGTCCGCAATACGACACCACGCACGTCTATGTGTCGAACGAAGACATCGACGCATTCGTCAGCAGCTTCGTCGCGACCTTCGGCGGCAAGGCCTCGCCGCGCGCGGTGTTCACGGTCACGCCCACGGCGAGCAAAACCGCTTCGCAATACGTGCAGACGCCGGTCGGCATGCTGTCGGTATTCGCGTTCCAGACGGCGGTCCCTTACCCGTTCGGCAACGAACGCACGGGCTACCTGGTGACCGATATCGACAAGGCCGTGCGTGCCGCGCACGCAGCGGGCGCGGACGTAGTCGTCGAACCGTTCGACGATCCGATCGGCAAGGACGCGATCATTCAGTGGCCGGGCGGTCTGACGATGCAGCTGTACTGGCACACCAGGGCGCCGTCGTATGCGGCGCTCGAATACGTGCCGGACAACCGCGTCTATGTGTCGAAGTACCAGGCGCAGGACTTCATCAAGCGCTTCGTGCGCTTCTCGCACGGCAAGATCGTTTCCGATAACCGCCATGCGGATGGCGCGGAGATCGGCAAGCCGGGCGAGACGATCCGCCGGGCGCGAATCCGGTCGGGCTTCGGCAACATGCTGGTGTTCGTGACCGACGGCAAATTGCCGTACCCGTATGGCCGCGAAACCACCGGCTACGAGGTGGGCGATCTCGACGCCACCCTCGCAAAGGCGCAGGCCGCCAACGTGAAGGTGCTGGCGGCGCCGGCACCAAACGTCGAAGGCCGCACGGCGATGGTCGAGTTTCCGGGCGGCTACGTCGCGGAACTGCATCAGCGCGTGAAGTGACTGGCATGAGAACTCGCGAGTTATCACGCGCCAAACGCGGGACGGCGCTCGCGCGTGCGGTGCGCACGAACGTCATGTTCGCCGCGCTCGGCACGTGCGCAGGGTTGCAGGCGGGCGCGGCGCATGCGCAAACCGCGCAGGCGGTGGCCGCATCGTCCGTCGCCTGCGATGCGCAACGGCCGGTTCCATCGTTCAATCGCTGGCAGGAGGACTGGGGTGCGCTCGCTAATCCGTGCGTGCCGCGCAAGCCGCTCGATGCGTTGAAGTACATCCCGCTGTCGGGCGCCCCCAGCTGGTATCTGTCGCTGGGCGCGAATCTGCGCGAGCGCTTCGAACTGAACAACACGCCGTTGTTCGGCCTCGGGAGCCAGACGCCGGACAGCTGGGTGATCCAGCGTGCCGAGGTGCATGCGGACGCGCGCTTCGGCTCGCACGTGCAGGCCTTCTTCCAGTTCGTCGACGCGCGGCCGTTCGGCAAGGATTCAGTCACGCCCGTCGACCGCAATCCGCTCGACACCGAGCAGGCGTTCATCGCGTTCGTCGGTGGCGTGGGGGGCGGTACCTTCAAGGCGCGCGTCGGCCGTCAGGAAATGGCGTTCGACTTGCAGCGTTTCGTTTCGGTGCGCGACGGTCCGAACGTGCGCCAGGCGTTCGATGCGCTGTGGGCCGACTACGAGCTAGGCAAGTGGCGCTTCATCGGTTATCTGACGCAGCCGGTCCAGTATCGCGACGAGCGGGTTTTCGACGACGTGTCGAACGGTCACCTGACGTTCAGTGGCGTGCGGGTGGAGCGCGCGAGCGTGGGGCCGGGCGATCTGTCCGCTTACTGGTCGCGTTATACGCGCGACAACGCACGGTTTCTCGACGCGGCCGGCACCGAGCGGCGCGATGTGTTCGATGCGCGTTACACGGGCAAAAACGCGTCGCTCGACTGGGACGTGGAAGCGATGCTGCAAACCGGCCACGTGGGCACCGACACGATCGGCGCGTGGGCATTCGGCGCGCTGGGCGGCTACACGTTCGCCGCGCTGCCGGGCAAGCCGCGCATCGGCGTGCAGGTGGACGGCGCGTCGGGCGACCGGCATCCCGGCGACGGCCGCGTCGGGACGTTCAATCCGCTCTTTCCCAACGGCTACTACTTCACGCTCGCGGGCTACACCGGCTACAGCAACCTGATTCATGTGAAGCCGTCGGTCACTTTCAGGCTCGCGCCGAAGGTGACGCTGCTCACCGCGCTCGGCTTCCAGTGGCGCGACACCACGGCCGATGCGATCTACGGCCAGGGCATGGCGACGGTGCCGGGCACGGCAGGCAAGGGCAATCTCTGGACCGGCATGTACGGGCAGGTTCGAGCGGACTGGAGCGTCAACGACAACGTCGCGCTCGCGCTCGAAGCGGTGCACTTCGAAGTCGGCGATTCGATCCGCGCGCTCGGCGCGCGCAACGCGGACTACGTCGGCGTGGAAGCAAAGTTTAGCTGGTAAGCACGCGGCTCGCGCACAGCTTGCCGCGAGCACGTTCAAACGAATGAGGGAACGCAGATGAAATTTATCGACACGGCCGACGGCACGTCGCTCTACTACAAGGACTGGGGCGCGGGACGTCCCGTGGTGTTCATTCACGGCTGGCCGCTCAATGCCGACATGTGGGACCCGCAAATGCTGCATCTCGCCGCGCACGGGTTTCGTGCCGTGGCTTACGATCGCCGCGGCTTCGGCCGCTCGGATCAGCCGTGGACAGGGTACGACTACGACACGCTCGCCGACGATCTTCACGCGGTGCTGGAGACGCTCGCGCTCGAGGATGCGGTGCTCGTCGGATTTTCGATGGGCGGCGGCGAAGTGGCGCGTTACATCGCAAGACATGGGGCCCGCCGCGTCTCGAGGGCGGTGTTCATCGGATCGGTGACGCCGGGCCTGCAGCGTAGCGAGAACAACCCGGAGGGCGTCGACCCGGCGGTGTTCGAAGGCATGCGCGACGCGCTGCGCCGCGACCGCGCGAGTTTCGTCGATGCCTTCAACCCGCTCGTGACGGGCGGCAACCGGCCCGATTCGATGGTGACGAAGCCGGTGCACGACTGGTTCTCGAACATGGCGATGCAGGCTTCACTGAAGGCGACGATCGACTGCGTGACGGCATTTTCGGCCACGGATTTCCACGCCGATCTCGCGCGGATCGATATCCCCACGTGGTTCGTTCACGGCGGCGACGATCAGACCGCGCCGCTCGATCTGAGTTCGCGCGCGGCGGCGCGGCTCGTCAAAGGCGCCACGCTCGACATCTATGACGGCGCTCCCCATGCGTTGATGCTGACCCACGCGGAACGCCTGAACCGCGATCTGCTCGCGTTTGCGGCGACCGCCTGAGCTGGCGGTCCGGTTTCAGCCGCGCATTTGATCCCCCGGTAGACGTTCGGAGACGGAGTGACGACGATGTTCGTAGAAGTGAAAGTACAGGACACGTGGGCTCGAATCGTAGGATCGCTCGCGAGAGCCGAGCGGACCGACGATGAACAGCAGATGTCTCTCTCAAGGAAGCTTCGCGATGCCGATCGCTCGGCCACGCGAGCCGGGGGCGGTCACGCGACCATCATCGTGGTCGAACGGCCCACCATGACGAGCGCCACGATCGAGTGGCGCGATTCGACGAATTGCTATTACGGCGCACAGCTGTGGCGTCTGGTGCGCGCCCGCAAGTCGGGCGTTTGCGCGCTGAGCGGTGAGCCGATCAGCCGTGGGGACGAAATCTTCAAACCATGTGGTCGCACCGACGCGGTCAATGCGGACGCGATGATCCGCACGTCCGCGATGCGGGCTTACCCGGCGCGCAATAGCTGAGCGCTGCGCGCCGGGCGCTGATGCCAGCGTCCCGGGCGCTTTCTCTGACGCGCGCTCGCGCGTCGACTTCAGGGCGCCGCCTTGACGGCGGTCGCGGCGTGGCTCGCCGGGTCCGCATCGTAATTCAGCGGAATCCACACGTAGCTGCCGCGCTCCTTGCGCACATGCCCGAGACCCGGAAACGAAATATGTGCGGCCGCGATCACGTCATGTTCGCGCGCCGCACGGTCGAGCAACGCGAGGCGGGACTGCCTGGCCGCGGCGGCGTCCGAGTCGTACTCGACGGAAGCCTTTGGGTCGCGCACCTGGATGGCCGCGACATGGATGATGTCGCCCCACACGATCAGCGTCTGCTGCCCGCTTTTCACGACATAGCCCGTATGTGCCGGCGTGTGACCCGGCGTGGCGAGTGCGCTGATACCGGGCGCGATCGCGGCGTTGCCGTCGAACGGCCGGAAACGTCCCGCCGCGATATAGGGGGCCACCGATTGCGCCGCCGAATCAAAGAACGAACTCAGAAACGACGGCGCGGTTTTCTTGTTGCTGGCGTCGAGCCAGTAATCGGCCTCCCGTTGCGACACGCGCAGAACCGCGTTGGGAAATGCCATCTGGCCGTCGCGAATCACGCCGCCAACGTGGTCCTTGTGCATATGCGTGAGCAGCACCTGGTCCACCTGTTCAGGCTGGTAGCCGGCGGCGCGCAGGTTCGCGAGCAGATGGCCGCAGCAATCGCCGTAAAGCACGCCCGCGCCGGTATCGATCAGGATCAGCTGGCTGCCGGTGTTGATCAGAAACGCGTTGATCGAACCTTGTAGCGGCAACGCGAGATCGTCTTCCGCGAGATCATGGTCGATCACGCGGCGCGGCACGTCCGTCATCACGGTATCGACGGGAAACGGATGTGTGCCGTCGAGCAGCGCCGTGATTTCGTAGGAGCCCAGCATCATGCGATAGAAGCCGGGGCCTTGCGTGCCGACCTGCGGCGCGGCCGCATGCGCGAGCGCGGCATGCAGGGCAACCAGCAGTGCGGCGAGCCATGCGAAGACGGTCGGCGCCGCGCGGCAGCGCTCGCGGTGTCGAGCGGCAGGGAAGACTGAAGATTGGGTATCCATAGTGGTTGCTTCGGGGTGGTTGAAGGTTGCGCAACGTGCGCCTTACTCATTCTCGAATTCGAACCGGCTCGATGCCTAATGAAGCGTTCTTAAAGTTTCGCCGCGGGCAGGACGTTTAAGCTGCCGTTCAGAACTCTTCAGGTTCTGGACTGGACTGCGCTTGGGAATTGAAGCCGGCTGGCATAATGCCGCCGACATTCCCGAAGACCATTTCGGCACGCCACTTCCCGATCGCACCCGATCGAGTGCGTGAGCTTCCTCGGTAAGGTGCGAGAGTCCGTTGATGAGCCCGTCCTTCTTTTTCAATTCCGGCGACAAGGTGTATTTGCAGTTCGTGCTCGAAGAGGGCGATCGCGCGCTCGGCCGCGGCTGGCATCTCGCGCCCGACGGTCGCCGCGAAGAGGTGCTGGCCGTGTGGATTTCCGCATCGCGCGCCGATCCTTCCAGCGCCGCGCGCCTGACGCACGAGTACAAACTGAGGGACGATCTGGCCGGCGCCTGGGCCGCCACGCCACTGAAGCTGCTGCGAGAACATGGCCACACCGTGCTGCTGCTGAGGGATCCGGGCGGTGAGCCGCTCACGGCGCTGCTGGGCACCGCCATGGAGACGGACCGGTTTCTGGACCGTGCGATCGGCATCGCTTCGGCGCTGAGCCAGGTTCATCAGCGCGGCCTGATCCACAGGGATCTGAAACCCGCACATATCTTCACGGACGAGGCGGCCGGAACGACAGCCATCACTGGCTTTGGCGTCGCGTCGCGGCTTTCCCGCGGTGCCGAAGCGCATTCACAAATCAGTGCGGTCACGGGCAACCTCGCTTACATGGCGCCGGAGCAAACCGGACGTATGAACCGGCCGGTGGACGCTCGCAGTGATCTATACGCGCTCGGCGTGATGTTCTACGAGATGCTGACGGGCGTATTGCCCTTCAGCGCCGGCGATACGGCGGATTGGGTGCACAGCCATCTCGCCCGGCAGCCAGCCTCGCCAGTCGTACGTGTGCCGACGATTCCCGTCGCTCTGTCGGACATCGTATTGAAGCTTCTCGCCAAAACACCCGATGAACGCTATCAAAGCGCGGCGGGTCTTGAAGCGGATCTGCGCCGCTGCCGCGCGAGCCAGACCGCCGATGGAGGCATCGAAACCTTTGCGCTCGGACAACAGGATTTCGCGCATCGCCTGATGGCTCCTGCGCGCCTTTATGGACGCGAGCCGGAAATCGCAACGCTGCTCGCGGCTTTCGATCGCGTCGAGCGGGAAGGCTGGCCGGAACTCGTTCTGATTTCGGGCTATGCGGGAGTCGGTAAGACCGCCGTGGTCACCGAATTTCAGCGGCAGATCGCCACGCAGCGCGTGCGGTTTGCCAGCGGGAAAGTGGACCAGTACCGCAGTGAAATACCCTATTCGACGCTCGCGCTAGCGCTGCAG
The DNA here is from genome assembly GCF_046543485.1 of Paraburkholderia sp. EG304. Lineage (NCBI taxonomy): Bacteria > Pseudomonadati > Pseudomonadota > Betaproteobacteria > Burkholderiales > Burkholderiaceae > Paraburkholderia > Paraburkholderia sp. EG304. The sequence goes on from NZ_JBKGUA010000015.1 coordinate 56,514, forward strand.
ACGCTGATCCGCCCGCTGCTCGCGTGCAGCGAAACCGAACTGGCTTCGTGGCGCGCCGTGCTCGACGACGCGCTGGGTCCCAACGCGAGTCTGCTGGCCACGCTGATTCCCGAAATCGGACTGATCCTTGGGCAACAGCCGATCGTCAACGATCTGCCTTTGCAGGACGCCCGCCATCGTTTTCAGCTTGCGTTCCGCAGCCTGATCGGCGCGTTCGCGCGTGCCGAGTCTCCGCTGGTTCTCTTTCTCGACGATGTGCAGTGGCTCGACGCGGCGACCCTCGATCTTATCGAGCACCTTGCGACGCATCCGGAACTCAGACACGTGCTGTTCGTCTGCGCATACCGCGACCACGAAATTGCAGCGGATCATCCATTGCCACGATGCCTGGCCTCGATTCGCCGGGCTGGAACCCGAGTCAGCGCGATCGCGCTCGAAGGCCTTCGCAGCGATCAGATGAGCCAGATCGTCGCGGATGTTCTTCGTTGCGACGTGCAAAGCAGCGCGGCGCTGACGGAATTGATGCAGCAGAAGACGGCCGGTAATCCGTTCTTTGCGATTCATTTTCTGAACACGCTGCTGGACGAGGACATGCTCGTGTTCGACCACCGGACGGCCCGCTGGTCCTGGGATCTCGATCAGATTCGCGCGAAGGGATTCACCGACAACGTCGTCGACCTGATGCTGACCCGGCTGGGACGTCTTCCCGAGCAAACCCAGGACGTGTTGAAGCTGATGGCGTGCGTTGGCAACGAAGTGCCGGTCGACGTTCTCGTCACCGCGCGCCACGGGACGCTCGCGGATCTCGATGAAGCGCTGCGACCAGCGGTTACCGCGGGGCTCGTGTTGCGCAAAGACGCGTCCTATCGATTCCTGCACGACCGCGTGCACGAGGCGGCCTACGCCTTGATTGCGCCATGGGCGCGCGCCGAAGCGCATCTCGCGATCGGCCGGCGCCTCGTGGCGGAGTTGTCCCCCGGCCATGCGCGGGAGCTGGTGTTCGATATCGTGGGCCAGTTGAACCGGGGCGCGGCATTGATTACCGAGGCCGGCGAGCGGGAGCGGCTCGCCGAACTGAATCTTCTCGCTGGCAGCCGCGCAATGGCATCCGCGGCTTACCTCGCGGCGTTGACGCATTTCACCACCGGCAGCGCGCTGTTGGGGGAAAACGCGTGGGAAACCCGCCCTGAACTCGTCTTCATGCTCGAGTTGCGGCGCGCGGAGAGCGAGTTCCTGACGGGTGCTTCCGACGCGGCGGAAGGGCGGCTTCACGCGCTTTCCCAGAGGGCAATCGGGCTACCCGATCTCGCCGCGGTCACGCAGTTGCGACTCGAACTGTTGATGGCGTTGGGGCGGCGCGAGCGCGCGGTCGAGGTGGGCCTGGAATATCTGCGGTGTGCCGGCGTTGCATGGGATTCGCAGCCGTCCGCGGGCGAAGTGCAACGAGAATACGACAGTATCTGGAGCCGGCTCGGCGAGCGGCCGATCGAGTCTCTGCTCGATTTGCCGAAGATGACCGATCCCGTTGCCGCCGGCACCATGGCGGTCCTGACCGCGCTGATGCCGCCCGCCTGGTACACGGACGCTTCACTGCGCGCGCTCGTCATTGGGCGGATGGTCAACCTCAGTCTGGAATACGGCAATGGCGAGGCGTCATGCCTCGGGTACGCCTGGCTGAGCATGATTCTGGTCCCGCAACGCGAGCACAGCGAGGCGGGTTTCCGGTTTGGCCGGCTCGGTTTCCAGCTCGCTGAGCGGGACGGCGAGGATCGTATCCGGGCGCGCGTCTATCAGGTGTTCGGCGGGCACGTGATGCAATGGACCGAGCCGATCCGAAACGCCCGGGACATCCTGCAGCGTGCGATCGATGTGACCGAGAAGCTCGCGGACCGAACCTTTGCGTGCTTCATTCGCAACAACCTGCTGACTCATTCGCTGGCAAGCGGCGAGCCGCTCGGAGAGGTGCAACGCGAAGCGGAGGCGAGCGTCGAATTCGCGCGTCAGACGGCTTTCGGTCTCGGCGTCGATCGGATGATTCCGCAACTGCAACTGGTGCGGACGCTGGCGGGCCTCACGCCGGCATTCGGTGTGTTCGACGACGCGAGTTTCAGCGAGGCGGAGTTCGAGAGCCGGGTCGGCAGCAATCCGAGTCTGTCCTTTGCGTTCTGCTGGTACTGGATTCGCAAGCTGCAGGCGCGCTACTTCGCGGGCGATGCGATTTCGGCTCGCGCCGCGGCCGAACGCGCCGAGGCTCTGCTTTGGACGTCACCGTCGTTTTACGAGCAGGCCGAGTATCAGTTTTATGCGGCACTCGCGCGTGCAGCCTTTTGCCACGCCGAACTTCAGCAGCCCGGGTCCGATAACCTGCGGATTCTGGCGGCCCATCATCAGCAATTGTCTTTGTGGGCGGAACATTGCAAGCCGAACTTCGGCAGCCAGGCCGCGCTGGTCGGCGCGGAGATCGCTCGCCTCGAACAGCGGTCTTCCGACGCGATGCAGCTCTACGAAGAGGCAATCGGTCTCGCGCGCGACCATGACCTGATCCATCATCAGGCGCTTGCCAACGAACTGGCGGCACTGTTCTATGCGGAGCGCGGCTTCGAAAAGATCGCCCGCGTCTATATGCAGGATGCCCGGCAGGGCTATCTGTGCTGGGGAGCGCTGGGGAAAGTCCAGCAGCTGGAAGCCCGCTACCCCTATCTGCGGGAAACCGGGCGGATGAGCACCGCGGGCGGCGCGATCGGCGCGCCGGTCGAACATCTCGATCTGGCGACGGTCATTGCCGTCTCGCAGGCGGTATCGAAAGAGGTGGTCCTCGAAAACCTGCTCAATACGCTGATGCGTACCGCGATCGAGCAGGCCGGCGCACAGCGCGGCCTGCTGCTCCTGATCCGCGACGGCGAGCCGCGCGTCGCGGCCGAGGCGACCACGGCCGGCGATGCCGTGATCGTATCCTTGCGCGACGGCCCGATCGAACCCGATACGATACCCGTGGCGATTCTCAACTACGTGCTGCGGACCAATGAGAACATCATTCTCGACGACGCGTCGGTCGAAGGCCTGTTCGTCGGCGATCCGTACGTCCGCCGGCATGGCGCCCGATCCGTGCTGTGCCTGCCGCTTCTGACGCAAGCCAAGCTGATCGGCGTGCTCTACCTCGAGAACAATCTCGCGGCGCGGCTTTTCGTACCAGCGCGGACGGCCGTGCTGAAGCTGCTTGCTTCACAGGCCGCGATCGCAGTCGAAAATACCCGGCTATACCGGGATCTGGGGCAGCGCGAAGCGCGGATTCATCGCCTTGTCGAGGCGAACATCATCGGCATATGGATCTGGCATCTGGACGGCCGGATTCTCGAAGCCAACGACCTGTTTCTGCGCATGGTGGGCTACGAGCGCGACGATCTGCTATCGCAGCGCCTGCGCTGGACCGACCTGACCGCGCCGGGCTGGCTGAACGGCGACACGCGCATCGCGGAGGCGTTCAAGCTGAACGGTACCGTGCCGCCATTCGAGACCGAGTTCCTTCATCGCGATGGCAGCCATGTACCGGTTCTTCTGGGCTCGGCCAATTTCGACGAGAGCGGCGAGCAAGGTGTGTCCTTCGTGCTGGATCTGACGGAGCGCAAGCGCGCTCAGGAAGACTTGCAGCAGGTGCAGGCGGATCTGGCGCACGTCACGCGCGTGACCACGCTGAATGCGCTGACCGCCTCCATCGCGCACGACGTCAATCAGCCGCTTGCGTCGATCATCACGGACGCGAAGGCGGCGCTGCGCTGGCTGGCCCGCACGCCGCCCGATCTCGGCGAACTGAAGGAGACGGTGGAGCGGATCGTCGAAGGCGGTCACCGCGCCAGTGCGGTGATCGCGGGCGTGCGCGCGCTGCTGAAGAAGAGCTCGCCGGACGCCACGCTGGTGGATCTGAATGATCTGATCGAGCAATCGCTGGTACTGCTTCAAGGCGAAATAGTCCGCCACCACGTTCAGCTTCGTATCGAACTCGAACCGTCGATGCCGTTGGTGACCGGAGATCGCGTGCAACTGCAGCAGGTGCTGATCAATCTGCTGATGAACGGAATCGAGGCGATGAAGGACATGATGTATACGCCGCGCCAACTGTGGATTCGATCCCGAACCGACAGTGCCGGTTCTGTGCTGATCGAGGTGCGGGATTCGGGACCGGGTCTGTCGCCGGAGATTTGCGAGCGGGTATTCGAGCCTTTTTACACCAGCAAGGCCGACGGTCTCGGCATGGGGCTCGCGATTTGCCGGTTGATCATCGGCGCGCATCGCGGACGGTTGTGGGCGAGTACCGATCAGCGAGGCGGTGCATTGTTCCGGTTCTCTCTGCCTGCGGAGATATGCCATCCGGTCACGGCCGGGGCGTGATCCGGCCGGTGGGCGCTGAACGCTCACGCGGCCGTCAGAAGGTCAGAAGGTCAGAACGTCTTTTCCGCGGGCTCGATGCCAAGCGCTTCGGCCATACGAACGAGATCGGGCAATGTTCTCGCCTTCATCTTCTTCATGACCTGGCTGCGATGAACCTTCACCGTGATCTCCTGAAGGTTCAGGGTTGCGGCGATCTGCTTGTTCATCAGGCCGGAAATCACGAGAGTCATCACTTCGCGCTCTCTTGGCGTAAGCGACTGATGAGCACGCGATACGTCGGCGAGCGAACGCTCGCGCTCGAGGCGTTGTTTGTCGATCGCGAACGCGCGCTGGATCGCATCGAGCAGTTCGTGGTCCTCGAACGGCTTGGTCAGAAAGTCCAACGCTCCGCCTTTCATCGCGGTCACCGAGCTTGCGACGTCGCCGTAGCCGGTCATGAAGATCACGGGAATGCCGAGCCCCGCGTTGCCGATCTTCTGCTGCACGGTCAGTCCGTCCTCGTCTTCGAGCCGCATGTCCAGGATCAGGCAGCTCTGCACAGCGGGGCGGGGAAATGCGAGGAACTCGCTGGACGTCGCGAAAGTCTCGACGCGAAGGTCGTACGAGCGCAATAGCGAACTCAGCGAGCGTCGTAGGATTGCGTCGTCGTCGATCACATAAACGATGGATTCGGCGCTTTGCTTCACATGGTCAGTTCGCGCGGCAGATTCGGAAACGCGCATAGTCGTGTTGCCCGAGAGGATGGACCCGTTATCACAGGGCGCCAGAGATCCGCTCACGATGGACTCGCAGCGGAACGTTGGCGCGTTCCGGTTTCATCAATCAACGCCAATATCCTGTCGACCGAAAACGGCTTATGGAAGAAGGCGATTGCCCCTTGCCGGAGCGCTTTGTCGACCACTTCCTCTTCGCCGTGCGACGATATAAAAATGACAGGGATCGACGTTCCACGCTCGATCAGCGCCCGTTGCACGTCGAGGCCGTTCATGCCGCCGAGCTTGAGATCGAGAAGAATGCAGCAGGCTTGCGCCACGGTCTCCGACGCGAGGAAGGCTTCTCCTGACTCGAAACACGTTGCCGTATGACCGGCGGATTTCAGCAAGCCCGCCAGACTTCTACGGATCAACGCATCGTCGTCGACGATGTACACAATGGCCATGAATTATAGAGGTTTGAGCCCATTCAATAGGCGGAAAAAACAACAGCGGGTTTCACTTCGGCGCCATTATCCTATGGACAGTGGTGTTCTTGCGCTCCGGCGGGCTCAGGAAGCGAAATTGGCGGGTGCGTTGTCTTTCGAGGACACGTAGCGGAAACGGAAGGACGGCCACTCGCCGGATTCCATTAGCCGCTCGATCGCGTAGGCTTTCACGACCGGCAACAGCGAATAACTCTTGACCGGACCCTCGGTATGCAAAGTCAGCAATGATTTTTTCGCGAGGCTAAGGACGCTGGTAAGTGCGGCGTCCCGTCCAATGTCCGCGCAGGAAATGACGTCGCAGGCACCCGCGAGATTGAACCTGCGAGGGAATACGGCGAGCCGGCGCAACACCGCGCACTCAGCCTCGCTGAGCAGCGCGTAGCTCCACTCGACCGTTGCGCGTAGCGTCTTTTGACGCGGATGGGCGGTTCTGAGTCCGCCCGAAAGCCACAGTATCGATTTCTCGAGTTCGCGAAGTAGTCCTTGCACGCCGAGTAGCGCGGCCCGCGCGACGGCAAGTTCGATCGCGAGCGGCAAGCCGCCGAGACGCCGGCAAATATCGGCGATCACATTGAGCGTTCCCGGGTCGGCGGGAAAGCGGATTCCGGACGCCTGCGCGTGTTCGAAGAACATCCTGATAGCGCCGCTCGCGAGCATCTCCGCTCCGCCGGCGTTTTCGTCGGGCAGTGTCAATGGCGAGATCGAGTAGACCCGTTCGCCCATTGCGCGCAACGGTTCACGGCTCGTCGTCAGAATGACGGCATGGCCGTTCGATGCCGCGATGCATTCGCATAGCGAGGCTACGGCCTGGAGGACTCTTTCGCAGTGGTCGAATACGAAGACGATTTGCCGGTTGCCCACCGTTTGCACTACATCGGCGATCGTCGGCGCATGGCTGCCTAGAGCGCCGCCAAGCTTCTCGAGTACCGCGAGTAGACACGAGTGCTGGGTGTCGTGCCCGGCGAAGTCGACGTGGCATAGCTCGAAATGGTTGCTGTCGACCCATGCTCTCGCGACACTCAACGCGAGCCGTGTTTTTCCAACGCCGCCCGGGCCGCTTACCGTCACGAACGATCCGCGCTGTAGCATCTCGTACAGCATGTTGGCGTCGTCATCGCGGCCAACGAGCCGCCACGACCGCTGCCTGATGACACTCTCGACCGCCTTTTCGGCGGCAAGCTCCTGACTCGGTGCATGAGGCGCAGCCATATGGGACGGCGTGCGAAGCTGGTAGCCCCGGCCTGGTACAGTGCGAATCCAACCGTCGCCAAAGAGCTTGCGTAGTGCCGAAATATGAACCTGGATGTTGTTCTCGACCACGAACGTGGTGGGCCAGACGAGACGCATGATCTCGTCTTTCGTGACCAGTTTTCCACCGGACCGGATCAGCAGTTCGAGGATATCGAATGCTCGCGCGCCGATCGGCTGAGCCTGACCGTCGCGAAACACCTGTCGTCCGTCGAGGGAGACCGCAACTCGATCAAAAACGTACATGATGCGTCCTCCCTCCAGCAGGCCCGGATGGCGCATCTCGCCAAACCGCGGTGAACTACAGATTTGCGCGTGATCGTGGAAATCACGCTGCTCTCGAACGTCGCACCGAATCGTAGGGTGGCACCGGGAAAGACGCCATTATCTATAGGTATAGAAGACGGCCGGCAATAAGCCGCCTCGGCCGCTCGCCGTTGTTCTGAAGCCCCGTTGAATTCTTCCTGATCGCGCGTCCGGCTCTCCGGTCAGCGGCGCCGATGGCTTCCTAGATCGCGCGATTACGCCACGCTCCGGGCGTTGTGCCGATTAGCCTGACGAACACGCGGCTCAGATGGCTTTGATCTGCAAACCCGCAAATCGCGGCGATTTCCGATAGCGTCATATCGGTCTCTTCCAGGAGTTGGCGCGCCTGTTTCGCGCGTTGTTCCAGCAACCACTGATGTGGCGTGCGGCCGGTGGACTTGGAAAACGCCCGGATGAAATAGCCGCGCGACAGGTTGCATTCGCGCGCAATGTCGGCAATGGAGATATCGCTGCGGTTGCTGTCGAGCAAAAGCTCCTTGGCACGAGCCTCGATGGCGCTGGATAATCCGCGGCTGACGCGCACGTCAGCCGAAGCAAAGTTTCCGTACCGCCTCGCGATATGCGTGCCGAGGCCAAGCCCCACCTGCTCGACGAAAAGTCGGCTGAGCGGGCCTGTCGCTTCGAGACTTGCCGTGAGTGCGCGCGAAAGATGCCCTAATACGGGATCTTTCTGCCCGTTGGCGCAGATTAGGCCCGAGATGCCCGGTGCGTGGTGTTCATTCTCGAGTCGTGTAAAAAACGAGCGGGATAATTCGACGAGGACAAAATCGAAATTGCCGTACATATCCGCTTGATAGTCTTCGGAGAAATCCCGGATGTAGATGGAGTCAAGGTCGAACCGGCTGACGAATGAGCGTGCGCCTCGAAGAATCCTTCTCTGATGACCGTTGCCGAGCGACACCCCTACCAGAAAGCCTCGCTCGTTTGCCGGCATGGCAATGCGACTCAAGTCAGGCTCGGCCATGCACTTGCGGTAGAAGGAGATATCGTTGCCGACCGCTTCGAAGTCTTTGCTGAGCTTACCCGCGACGCAACCCAGATTGTCCTTTGGCAGTTGCGGAACGCTGGCGGGAGATTCGCGCGAAATCATGGGAGGCGAGTAGATAGCAATAAAACCTGGGCAAGATCGTCCGGGAAAACGCGAATCGGGCTCCGTCGAATCCATCAAAAGGGTGACATTTATACCATGACAAAAGCGCCGGCGATCGACGGCCGTGGGGGATTCGGCGTGTCAACGGGTGTTTTGGAGGCGGCCGGTGTACCCGTTCCGAAATGGCGCGCAGATGAGTCGTCGAGATGTGAGCGCTCAAAGACAGGGTTTAGAGTGGATTTTTGTTCAATACGTAGGCTTCGGCGATTGATTACAATTTGTTGGCGAAAATGCAGAGAGCACGGGTACGGACTGGTTTCGAAGCCTATGTGTTTGTTGTTCCCCGGAATGGAAATTCAACCTGATGCAAGTCATCCAGTGCTCAGCCACGACCCTACTGCCTGGAGATGACCATGATTGAGATCGGCACTTTGAGTGTCGATTTCGACCAGCGCGAAATCAGACAGAACGGGCAGCCTGTACGGCTGGGCGCACGCGCGTTTGCGATTCTCGAAGAGTTGTACCGGGCCCGCGGCGCGGTACTCTCCAAGGATGAAATCATGGACGCCGTCTGGCCAGGCGTCATCGTCGAGGAGAATCGCCTTCAGGTTCATATGGCTGCGCTGCGCAAGCTGCTGGGTGCCGATCGCGATCTGATCAAAACGGTACCCGGCCGCGGCTATGTGCTTGTTCGGCCGACCGAGGGCATTCCGGCCCGCGGCACGGACAGTCTTGTAGTCGCTGGGAAGGCAGCGCAAATGCGCGGTGAATTTCCCATCGGACGTGAAGACGAGGTTGCACGAATAATCGAACAGATCGGCTCGACGGCCGTCATCACCTTGGTGGGGGCGGGCGGTATCGGCAAGACCTGCCTCGCTCGCTACGTGGCGAGTGAAATGGAAAGCCGATACGGACGGCACGTATGTTTCGTCGAGCTGTGGAAGGCATCATCGCGCGATACGGTGCTCGCCACGCTGGCCGAAGCGCTTGGCGTGATCATGGGCCCGGACGATACATACGAGGCTGCGATCGCGGCCGCGATCGCAGCGTCCAATTGCCTCGTCATCCTGGACAACGCGGAGCACGTGATCGATGTGGTCGCGAGCCTCGTCGATGCGCTGGTAGCGCGCAACCCTCTGGCGCGTTTTGTGGTGACCAGTCGCGAGCCTCTGCATATCTGGGGTGAAACCGTGCTGCGCCTCGAGCCGCTTGCGGTCCCAGCGAGCGGAGAAATGACCGATGCGATACTCGGTTGCTCGGCCGTCGTACTGTTTCTGCGCCGCGCTTTTATCCTCGCACCCGAGTGTGCGCACGACGAGGCGAGCATTACGCTCGTCGCCGAGATTTGCCGCCGTCTCGGCGGGCTGCCGCTCGCAATCGAACTCGCCGCAGCGCGGGTGGCAACGCTCGGCCTCGAAGGTGTTGCCTCACGGCTCGACGACCGATTGAACCTGCTCACCGGCGGTTTGCGATCCGGGTTGCCGCGCCATCAGACCTTGCGGGCAACCTTCGATTGGAGCTACATGATGCTCGACAGCGCGTCGCAGGCGCTGTTTCGCAGAACCGGCTGCTTTTTCAGCACATTCAGTTTCGAGGCGGTGTGTGCAGTCGCGGCTGAACCTGATATGTCGGTTGCGGTGATCATCTCGAGCCTGTCGGAGCTGGCTACCAAGTCTTTGCTGAACGTCGAGTTTCGCGGGGCCATCGCGTTTTATCGGCTCACCGAAAGTACCCGCGCCTATGCGCTCGAGAAGCTTCGCGACGAAGGCGAGTCCCAGATCATTGCAGCGCGTCACCTGCGCTATATGCGCAGCTATATCGAAGGGAATGGGCCGTTCGTTGCGGGCGGCGACGACGAAGAGCCTGGCGCGAGCCCGCGATTTTCACTGGATGACGCACGCAGCGCATACGACTGGGCTTTTTCCGCGGAAGGCGACCCGGCTCTCGGCGTAGCTCTTGCCAGCGCACTTCTCGGCCGGTTGCTCGGGGCTTCGCATGTCAGAGAGTGCTGCGAGCGGGCGCGACGCGCATTGACTGTGCTGGATGGCCTGCCTGCCGGCGCCGTCGATGCCGAGTGCGAGATGAAATTATGCGCTGCGTATGCGGCGTCCCTGATCCACACCGGCGAGGACGTCGCTCGGGCGCCTTTGTTGTGGGAGCGCGTGCTACGGCTCGCACGCGCGACCGGCAACGACGAATTTGCCATCGATGCGCTTTGGGGGCTGTGGAATACCATGCTGACAACAGGCGACATCCATACCTCGATGCGCTACGCAATGCGGTATCAGCATGCGGTCTCAGGCGGTGATTCACCGTGGCGGCAGTCCCTCGCGGAGCAGATGATTGCGATTTCGTTGCACTACCTGGGCGAACAGGAGCAGGCCGGTGAGCGATTGGAGCAGGCAATCGAATCTATCGCCGGACAGAGCCTGCCGATCTCGGCGGGAACATGGCTGACCATCGACCCGCTGATCTGGGCGACCGGTACCTTGGCACGGATCGCCCTGCTGCAGGGCAAGCCCGAGCGCGCAATGCGGCTCGTTGAACGTTCGTTGGACCGGATTCGCGGCGATATGCTCGAACCGTCGCTCAATCACGTACTCGCACTCATTGCCGTACCCGTCGCGCTCGAATCGGGAGAGCACCAGGCGGCGTCGAATTATCTGGCGTTATTGCGCTCGCAAGCGGCAAGTCACCGACTCGATAACTGGCGGGACTATGCGGAGTATCTTGCCGTCAAGGCAGACGTGATGGCCGGGCGAGACGACAACGTGCTGGAACGGTTGGAGCCCGTACTGCAGCGGCTCGTTGCTCGCGGATTCCAGCGGGTGGTCATGCCAATCTATGTGCTGTATGCGGAATCGCTGGGCCGGGTTGGCCGCATAGAAGAGGCCCGGGTACGGCTGGATGAGGCGCTCGCGTTTGCGAAGGCGAATGGCAATCGCTTTAACGTGCCTGAATTGTCGCGTGTTCGGGGCTGGCTCGAATTGCAGTGTGCCGCACTCGGTGAAGCACCCGCAGCCGAAATCGCACAACGTCGACAGAAAGGGGAACGTCTGCTCAGAGCGGCGATCGAGCAGGCGAATTCCGACGGCGCCCCGCTTTGGGCAATGCGCGCCGAATATCAGCTTGCGGAACAACTGCTCGATCGCGGAGAAGTTGCCGCTGCCAGAGATCTGCTCAGTGAACGGATCAGCCAGATCGACGTCGCATCGAAGGCGCCGGATTTTCAGCGTCTCGTGAGTCTGGCCGAACGTCTTCAGGGGTAGCCGCCCTACTCCCCTTCCTCCCGGACTGACGTCCACTCTTGCGCGCTCGCTTCAGGCGAGCCGAACCTTTCATAACGCTTCAGGTTTTCCCAAGGACTTTAAGGCGCGCGATCCGTAAGCTGCACGCGTTCGATGACCGCTGCGCGCGGCATCGCTTGTCCGTACCTGTCCTTCACTGGAGCAACCATGGCTTTTGAACTGCTGACCCCCGAGAACTGCGCACTCGCGCTGATCGACCACCAGCCGCAGATGTTCTTCGGCACGCACTCGCACGAGCGCACCACCGTCCTGCACAACGTGCAGATCCTCGCGAAGGCCGCCAGGCTGTTCAAGGTGCCGACGGTCCTCACGACGATCGCCGCGGACTCGTTCAGCGGCCACCTGCTGCCCGAAGTGCAGCAGGTGTTCCCGCAGATCAAACCGGTCGATCGCACCTCGATGAACTCGTGGGAAGACGCGGGCTTTCGCGCGGCGATCAAGGCCACGGGCCGCAAGAAGATCGTGATCGCCGGTCTGTGGACGGAAGTGTGCGTGGCATTCCCGACCGTCCAGATGCTCGCGGAAGGCTTCGAGATCTACGTGCCGACCGACGCATGCGGCGACATCACGGAAGAAGCGCACGAGCGCGCGATCCAGCGCGTGATCCAGGCCGGCGCGGTGCCGATGACCTCGCTGCAGTTCATGTGCGAACTGCAACGCGACTGGGCCCGTGGCGAGACCTACGAAGGCTGCATGGACATCTTCAAGGCGCACAGCGCGTACGGCATCGGCGTGCGCTACGCGAAGCAGATCCTCGGCGAACACGCGAGCGAAGCAGCCTGACCTTGAAGCTGGGCCGCAGTCGAGCGAAGCGATGCGGGGCGAGCGTCGTTTCGCACGCTCGCCCGCATCTCACACCCTTTGCGCCGTCATGAGGCGCAAAGGGCAAATCGAATAGAGCACATAGGAGGGCGTCGATGAGCGCACCCAATCAACCTGTCCGCATCGCCGACCTGGTGATCTACAACGGCAAGATTGCGACCCAGGACGAGCGTCGTTCGTTCGTCACGGCGCTGGCCGTCGCTGACGGCAAGATCGTGGCGACCGGCAGTGAGCGCGATGTCATGCAATGGGCGCGTGACGATGCGCGCCGTATCGATCTGAACGGCCGCACCGTGATTCCGGGTCTGAACGACTCGCATCTGCACGTGATTCGCGGCGGCCTGAACTTCAACATGGAATTGCGCTGGGACGGAGTCCCGTCGCTTGCCGACGCGCTCGAGATGTTGCGCGCGCAAGTCGCGCGCACGCCGGCGCCGCAATGGGTGCGCGTGGTCGGCGGCTGGAACGAATTTCAGTTTGCGGAAAAGCGCGGTCCCACGCTCGATGAAATCAACGCGATCGCACCTGACACGCCGGTTTTCATTCTGCATCTGTATGACAGCGCGCTGCTCAACGCGGCGGCGCTGCGTGCGGTCGGCTACACGCGCGACACGCCGAATCCTCCCGGCGGCGAGATCCAGCGCGACCGGCGCGGCAATCCCACCGGCATGCTGATCGCGCGCCCGAATGCGGGCCTGCTCTACGCGACGCTCGCGAAGGGGCCGAAGCTGCCCTTCGACGACCAGATGAATTCATCACGCCAGTTCATGCGCGAACTCAACCGCCTCGGCGTGACGAGCGCGATCGACGCGGGCGGCGGCTATCAGGCCTACCCCGACGACTACGCGGTCATCATGGAACTCGCGAAGCGCGATCAGCTCACCGTGCGTATCGCCTACAACCTGTTCACGCAGAACGCGAAGCGCGAGATCGAGGACTTCGCGAAGTGGGTGAAAGCCACCCGTCCCGGCGACGGCGACGACTTCCTGAAGGTCAACGGCGCGGGCGAAATGCTGGTGTTCTCGGCGGCGGACTTCGAAGACTTTCTCGAGCCGCGTCCCGACCTGCCGGAAGGCATGGAGAAGGAACTCGAAGAGGTCGTGCGCCTGCTGGTGCGCAACCGCTGGCCGTGGCGTCTGCACGCGACCTACGACGAGTCGATCGAGCGCTTCCTGAACGTGTTCGAGCGCGTGAACGCCGACACGCCGTTCGACGGCCTGCGCTGGTTCTTCGACCACTGCGAGACGATTTCGGAGCGCAACATCGAGCGCATCGCGGCGCTCGGAGGCGGCATCGCCATCCAGCATCGGATGGCGTATCAGGGCGAGTACTTCATCGCGCGTTACGGCGCCGGGGCCGCGGCGCACACACCGCCCGTGCGCAAGATGCTCGAAGCCGGGTTGCCTGTCGGCGCGGGCACCGACGCGACCCGCGTGGCGAGCTTCAACCCGTTCGTGTCGCTGTACTGGCTCGTGTCCGGGCGCACCGTGGGCGGCACGCCGATGTACGCGCAGCGCGACCGTCTCGAACGCATGGAAGCGTTGCGCCGCTACACGGTGGGCAGCGCGTGGTTCTCCAACGACGAAACGAAGAAGGGCGCGCTGGTACCCGGCCAATACGCCGACTTCGCGGTCCTGAGCGACGACTTCTTCACGATCGACGAAGAGTCGATCAAACATCTCGAGTCGGTGCTGACGGTCGTGAACGGCCGCGTCGTGTATGCCGACGCGGAGTTCGACTCGCTGAATCCACCTGCGCTGCCGGTGAGTCCCGTCTGGTCGCCGGTCGCGGAGTTCGGTGGCTATGCGCGCTACAAGCCTGTCGTGACGAACGCCGTGCTCACGCAGTCGTGCACCGACGCGTGCGTGAACCTTTGCGGCGTGCACAACCATGCGCACGGTTGGGCATGGCGCAGCAATGTGCCGGCCGGCGACGCCAACTCATTCTGGGGCGCGCTCGGCTGTAGCTGCTTCGCGTTCTGAGCGGACCGCGCGCGACATCTCATATCGACGCAAAGGAAATGGACATGCGACCACGCTCATCCGGAGCGGACGCAAATATCGTGGGTATCCGCATTCCGCGCACATCGGTGGCGCTCGTCGCTGCCGAGAGCGCTCATGCAGCGCTGCCGGCCGTGTTGCTCGGCCATGCGCACCGGGTGTTCGTCTTCGCGGCGCTGAACGCCCGTCGAGTCGGCATCGTGTGCGATATGGATGCGCTCTACGTGAGTTCGATGTACGCGAACATGGGACTGAGCGCGGCGTATGCCCATTCGACCGCGCGCTATGAATTGGACGGCGCCGATGCGGCGCGTCGGCTTCTGCGTCATCACGGCGCGAGCATTCACGCACAGGACGATGCGTGGAACGCCATCGCGCTGCACACATCGCCGTGCATCCCGGAGCGCGTGTCGCCACTCGCGAAGGTGCTGGCAGCCGCGGTATGTACGGATCTCGTCGCAGCGCATTTCGAAACCCACACGGATGGGGAGCGCGCGGGAGTGCTGGCCGCTTATCCGCGCGGCAAGCACTTCAGGCAGGAGATCATCGGTGCGATCGGGCGTGGCGTTGCTCACCGTCCGCAGACGACCTTCGGTACGCGCAGCGCTGACATTCTCGATCGCCTCGATCCGGAATATTGCAGGAGCAATTTCTGCGGGCAGATTCTCGGCTCACGGTGGCAGGACTAGCAGGCGCTGCGCGGCCGTCAAAACCAATCAACCAAAGCAGGAAGATTCATGACGAACAAAGGCAAGTGTCCGTTCAATCACGCCGCTGGCGGTGGTACGACCAACCGCGACTGGTGGCCCAAGCAGCTTCGGCTCGATCTATTGAGCCAGCATTCGCACAAATCCAATCCTCTCGACCCCGGCTTCAACTACGCCGAAGCCTTCAAGACGCTCGACCTCGCGGCGCTAAAGAAGGACCTCGCCGCGCTGATGACCGACTCGCAGGACTGGTGGCCGGCCGACTTCGGCCACTACGGACCGCTGTTCGTCCGCATGGCGTGGCATAGCGCAGGCACGTATCGCACGAGCGACGGTCGCGGCGGTAGCGGCCGCGGACAGCAACGCTTCGCGCCGCTGAACAGCTGGCCCGACAACGTAAACCTCGACAAGGCCCGGCGCCTCCTTTGGCCCGTCAAGCAGAAGTACGGCCAGAAGATTTCGTGGGCCGATCTGCTGATCCTTACCGGGAACGTCGCGCTGGAGACCATGGGTTTCAAGACCTTCGGTTTCGCCGGCGGCCGCGAGGACACATGGGAACCCGATCAGGACGTGTACTGGGGCAACGAAAAGACATGGCTGAACGGCGACGTGCGCTATGGCAAGGGCGCGCCTGCCAATGACGATGAACGCGTGGTCGTGGCCGCCACGGCGTTGCGCGACCAGGAAACGAGCCATACCGACAGCGACCGCGATCTCGAGAATCCGCTCGCGGCGGTGCAGATGGGGCTCATCTACGTGAACCCGGAAGGTCCGGATGGCAACCCCGATCCTGTCGCGGCCGCGCGCGACATTCGGGAAACCTTCGCTCGGATGGCCATGAACGACGAGGAAACCGTCGCGTTGATCGCGGGTGGCCATACGTTCGGCAAGACGCACGGCGCGGGCCCTGCCAGTAACGTCGGGTCCGAGCCCGAAGCCGCCGGTCTGGAGAACATGGGGCTCGGCTGGAACAGCAGCTTCGGAACCGGCGTGGGTGCCGACGCGATCTCGAGCGGACTCGAAGTCACCTGGACCAGCACGCCGACCCAATGGGGCACAGGCTTCTTCCACAACCTTTTCGCTTACGAATGGGAACTGACGAAGAGTCCGGCCGGCGCGCACCAATGGGTTGCAAAAAACGCGGAGGAAACGATTCCTCACGCGCACGACGCCTCGAAGAAGCTCAAGCCGACGATGCTGACGACCGATCTGTCGCTTCGCTTCGACCCGGCCTACGAGAAGATCTCGCGGCGCCTCATGGCGCATCCCGATGAGTTTGCCGATGCATTCGCGCGTGCCTGGTTCAAGCTGACGCACCGCGATATGGGGCCGCGCGCCCGCTACCTCGGTCCGGAAGTGCCTGCCGAGGAATTGATCTGGCAAGACCCGATTCCGGCCGTCGATCACCCGCTCGTTGCAGAACAGGACGTCGTCTCGCTGAAGCGAAGGATTCTCGACTCGGGGCTGTCGATTGCTGAACTCGTACAGACCGCGTGGGCTTCGGCGTCGACGTTCCGTGGATCGGACAAGCGCGGCGGCGCCAACGGTGCGCGCATCCGCCTCGCTCCGCAAAAGGATTGGGCTGTGAACGAGCCCGCGAAACTCGCGAAGGTGCTCGGGACGCTCGAAGGCATTCAGGCCGGGTTCAACCGTTCACAGTCGAACGGAAAGAAGATTTCGCTCGCTGATCTGATCGTGCTCGCGGGCGGTGTCGGCATCGAGGAAGCCGCGAAAAAGGCGGGTCACGAAATCACGGTGCCATTCGCGGTGGGTCGCATGGACGCGTCGCAGGAGCAGACTGACGTCGAATCTGTCGGCATGCTCGAACCGCTCGCCGATGGGTTCCGCAACTTCGTGAAAAGCAGCTACCGTGTGCCGGCTGAGGTACTGCTCGTCGACAAGGCGCAACAGCTCACGCTCACGGCGCCCGAAATGACGGTACTGGTGGGCGGCCTGCGCGTGCTGGGCGTCCAGGCTGGCGGCGAAGCGCGCGGCGTCTTCACGGATCGTCCGGGCGCACTGACGACCGATTTTTTCCGCAACCTGCTCGACATGGACACGCAGTGGAAGCCGCTGACGGTTGCCAGCGACGTGTTCCAGGGGAGTGAGCGCAAGAGCGGCAAGGCGAAATGGATCGGCACGCGCGTGGACCTCGTGTTCGGCGCGAACTCCGTTCTGCGCGCGCTGAGTGAGGTCTATGCGAGCGAGGATGGACAGCAGAAGTTCGTGCGCGACTTCGTCGCTGCGTGGGTCAAGGTGATGAATCTGGACCGCTTCGAGGCCGTTTGACGATGGAGCGCTGTCGGACCCTGTGGGTTCGGCAGCACGGCGCGTAGATCACGGTTGGCGTGCGTCGTGATCAAGCTGAGCGGGGGACTTCAGGTTGGCGTGCGGAGGTAGGTGCAGCGCATATGCGGCTCGCTAGCCGCGGCCGTTGTGATCCGCCGCTTTCTGCTGGCTTTCAATATTTGCCTCTCGATCGGCGCTACTCGAGGAGCGCAAGCGCCGCTGGCGGAGCCGGCCATTCTTCGACGTATCCGAAAACAGGACGTCCGCGACGGCTCTGAGAGCAAGGTAGACCACGAATAGAAACGCGATCGTACCGATTATTCGTATAAGAGTCGTCATCTTGAACCTCACTTAAGTAACGCGACCTCAGTTGGCTCGATTGAAAAACCGATCCATCAGTCGGGATTCCCAACTCCCGGCCGCGCACCTCCGTTCAATGCAGCACAGTTGCGCTTGTTACTGAACGACTTTGCATCCTCTCACGCAGGTGTTTTGCCGATACTGTGCGGCGCCGCCGCTCGCCTTTTGCCATATGATACTTGGCCGTATTGCGAACGAATAGTACGCCTTTTTGCTAACTCCCATTACGGTGTTGTAACGCACGATGTTGGTCGAGTAGTCTGCGTCGCCGGCCGTGCCACCCGTCAGCAGCACCGACGCGCCCATATCGGGCGCTCCATAGCCGTGAATTGCCCTCACGTCGTTGTATTCGATCACGTTATCGCCGCCCAGTTGCTGCGCATTGTCGTTCTCGACACCTACCGCGCAATCTATCAGAACATTATGTCCAATGTATCCGTGCCGATGCGCGACGAATACGGCGCCATAGTATCCGCAGCTCTCGAAACGGTTATACGCAATGACGTCGCCGCTGCCGCCGTCCACTTCCCCGTAGGTCTGAAACATCGCCTGGCCAAAAAATCGCTTGAAGGTGTTGCCGACAAGCGTGAAGTCGCTGACCCTGTCCCGCGTCTCGACGGGAATGTTGTAGTGCAGCGCATCGTCGTCGAGAATAAAACGTGGAGCAGCGGAATTGGTTCCTTCGAATACGCAATTGGCGATGCTGTCGCCAGTCAGCGTTTTCCCGTCCGGTGCGACGACGGAAAACATGCTGAATACCGGCCTGGTCTGCCTGAGCGTCGTGCCTTTCGCACATTCCATGTGCCGATGGCTGACCGTAATTTTGACCGTGTGGTCGATCACGCAGGTCCCAGCCGGCACCCGTACGTCGCCGGCATCCAGCGCGGCCTGAAACGCTGACGAATCGTCCGACACGCCATCGCACTTCGCACCAAAGTCAAACGGATTCACTGGGTCAACGAGGGCTGGTGTGACGATAGTGCGCGCAGCCGGGGGCGCACCCAGCAGATCGCTGGCTGGCGGCTCGCTGACTGCCGCATCGCCGCGATCCGCGAGTAGCCGCAATGACTGCGCTGCAATGAGCCCGGTGACCAACAGGCCGCAGACCCAGTAAGCGAACCTCATGAAAGTTGACTCCAGCGTTCGTTTAATAGCCGCAACCAGGTTACAGCCGGACGGACATTCGGCCTCCGCCAACTAGAACTGCGGAAAGCGTCCATCCCACGAGCCACCTCGCAAGTAGCGCAGAAAAACCGGGATGCCTGTCAATTGGGCGGCGAACCAGGTGGGTGACGCGTCGTCGGTAATGATGATCGTGCGCAAACGGTAAGGGTCGGTTTGGCTATCGTTCCAGCCAACGTCGCAGGTGCGCGCGGTCTTGAATCCCGCCGCCTTCACGTATTCGATCTCCCGCGCGCCGTAGTTGCCGTTCGGATACGCGAAGTGAGTGCACTCGCTATTCAGTAAAGCTCCAACCTCGTGCCGCGAACCCGCGATTTCTTCCTCACATTCGGATGCCTCACAGCGCGTCAATATCGGATGAAACCGCGTGTGCGCCTGAAAGTCCACGTAAGGTTTCATCGTTTGGATCTGCTCATGGGTCAGTCCCGACGGCATGTCTTCACCGTCCTGCGCGAATCCTCTCACCTCGAGTTCGGCCAGCCGGCGCGAATTCCCTAGTCGCTTCAGCCGCTCGATACCGGCCTGTTCCGCTGACGGATGCAACCACCAATGCCTGCGCCGGCGCGCGACGATTCGACTGCATAGGAAAATGGTCGGGCGAACCTTATGTTTTATGAAAACCGGCAGAAGATCAGCATTACCTGCGTGGCCATCGTCAAAAGTAACGACTGCACGAGGTCGGCCTTTGCTGGGCTCATTGAGAGCCGCGAGCGGAATCACATCGCAGATCTTCCGCAAATGGGTCAAATGGACATCGAGCGTTGCAGGGTCCGGATCGTGATACAGCAGGATCGCGACTCTGTCACGCCATAGCAAAGTTCGCGTTAGCCACGTCATACCGGAAAAGGACAAGCAGCGAGCCATGATTTCTTTCACGGCGCTGTTTCGCTGGGGAATCATCATTGGGCACACTCACTGAGTAGACAGTTGGCGTATCGATGAACCTGAGCTCGACACGATCCGCATGGATGGCGTTTAATGGTCTGCCTGATTCGGAATTGCTTCCGTGGTTGCTGCGGCGGGCGTCGTTCGCGGCGCGGGGCTATCGTGCCGATAACGCTTCAGGATATGCCGTGCAACCTGCGGCGCAGCGTATTTCGCTCCGTAGATGAATCGCATCACAGGACCAAAGCTGTATGCGGATGCGGGTCCAATCACATAGAGACCGCGAACACCGGTCTCGAAATGGCGCGTAAGCTCCGGCACACCGTCTTGAAGGGACATCGACTGGACGATTTCCGTTGAAAGAAACGCATGTCGACTGAGGTCGGTCTTGAACCCGGTCGCCGCGATCACGTGGTCGGCCTCTAATTGCGATTGCTGGTCTTTCATGGAGACCTGCAGGACGATGCGATTTCCATCAATGGCCGCGTGACGTATCTGGCTGCCGACCGTCACGTCCACCTGGTCGACGACGCGATCGCGCAGCCACCAGGCGCCAGACGGGCCCCACGTGGAATTTACGACCTGCTTCCGGCGCTGTGCGCCAAATGCGCGAAACACGAACGGCCATTCCGCGATGATATGGGCGCGCCAACCCGGGCCGATTCGCCCATCCGGCCTGATCAGCCTCGATATAAGGCTCCGGTTGTTCTGTGGTTTGTTGTTCCACGTCACGACAGGTTCACGCGCGAGCACGCGGATGCGACCACCGTTTTCGTTCATGAGCGCGGCGAGGCCGAGTGCCGACTGTCCGCCACCCACGATAACGATATCCTTTCCTCGCACCCAATCGAGGTTTCCGTACTCGCAGGAATGGGAGACGAATTCTCGTGGCAGCCCTTGCAGAACCGGGGGCGTCTTTTCGAAACCCTTGAGCCCCAGCGCAAGCACCACGCGGCGCGCGACGATGGAAGTGCCGTCACTCAGCGCCAGACGGAACATCCCGTCCACGCGGCGCATATCGACGACATCGACCTGCTTTAAATCGTCGACGAGCTGTTGTTGAAACCACAGTCCGTAATCAATAAATGTTTCGCGTGTCAGATGCATGCCGATCGGCTGGTAGCGGATGCCCCTCAGCGCGCAATAGTCCTGAAGCGCATAACCGCGCTGCGGTGCATAGAGACTCGTGGACCAGCCGTCGGAGCGCATCAGCATGCCCGGTGGCGCGAAGTTTCTCCAGCCTTCCATAGGCGTGCCTAATACCTGGTGAGGCACGCCCGCCGCATCCAGGTGAGCCGCGAGAGACAAGCCATAAGGTCCTGCACCAATGATTGCGGTATCGGTCGTTGCCATTAGTTCCTCCCACTTAACAGATTTTCGGGTCGATTTGTGATCACATCTCTCTGCATCATCTGCCGCAGTCGGCGCAACGGATTTCCCATGCAGTACTGTCTCAAAGCGGGAAACGGGTCCTCGGTGCGAAAATAGCCGTCCACGATCTCCGTGATGCCCGTCAGCAGTTGAGGTGGCGGCTTGTCGGCGATTGACGCCCGCCACGCGACGCTCACACGGTTTGCAGTGGCCGTTGTCACAGGTAGTCCTAGCTCGTGCTGGTAGGCCGCGACTGGGATATTCGTCCCGCACAAGGTAGCGATTTCTTCCTGCCAGTCCGTTCTTCCAACGGTGGGTTCGATCATCACGAACTTCCGGCGATGATCGTCCCACTTGTATTCCATGCTGCCCATGCCGGCCATGCTCGCGCATTCCGCGAAAGCCAACGTGATGGGCTCGAGTACTTTGTGCGCGTCGGGCGCGGCAACACATACCGCTGTGCTACCTACGTTGCGGGGATAGCAGGAGAGCTTGCGGCCGGTGAAGGTTGCGATTGGCTGTCCATCCGCACCACGATAAAAGAGCGTGAAATAGATGTTGCTATCCGCCCCTTCGATCCATTCCTGCACCACGATTCCTCCCGGAGTCTCGAGCATGACGGCTGCTTGCTCGCGGGCCTCTTTTAGCGTTTCGATGCGAAGCGCGCGTTCCTTTTTTCCGCTTAATGCGCTTCGCTTGTCATCGGGTTTCATCACACATGGGAATTGCAGCATACCCAGCAGTGCCATATCGGAGACACTTTCAAGAACGACGGTACGCGGAACCTCAAAATCGTTGACTTGTGCGAACACGTGGAAACTCGCCTTACTGCTCAGAAGCTTTACCTTCTCGTCGGTCGGAATCCGAACACGAAACCACTTCGATATTTCGTCGATGTTTTCTGAAACAGCATGAACCGCTGGTTCGGCCGTCAACATCAGAACCGGCGGCTCGCTCATTCTTCTGCCTATTTCAATCATGTCGTCGATGAATTCTCTTCCTTCGAGATTTCTGATTAGCCGGCCCTGCGTGTGGCGAGACCAGAAGGCAGCTCTACTTTCCATGTCGACAGTCAAGGTCCGAATACCGTGCCGGGCGAGCGACCTTACGACGCCAAGGCCGTTCAATTCGCCGCCAACGACAACTGCGCTGACGTTTGCACTGCGTGAATCCATACGCGCCATAATCGCTCCGGGTACGATTGCCTACAGAAAAAAATGACTAGGTCATTCGCACATTCGGCTTTGCACGATGAGGAGTGCACAGCCGACTGCAATGAGAATTTTTTGATGGAAGACTGGTCCGCTCTGTCCAGTTGATATGCGAATTTATTCTGCCTGGGATGGCTGCTCAGCGGGGTGATTAGCCGGTGTTTCGCTTGGAGCGGGCAACGAATCGCGCGGCATGTAAATCACGAGCCAGCGCGGTGCCCTGAATTTGACGATCGATACATACAGCCAGACGTAGACCGCCATGAAGGTTATCGCGGTCGCAAAGAGCGCTACTTCGTTATTCCAAAGGAACGTCGCCGGCACGATGCTGATGAGGCTAATCGTCCAAAGATATGGCGACGTTCTCGCGTTGCGCCTCGTGCGCTGGCGTGTCGTTTCGGGATGAGCTGCGCGGCGCACCATCCGCCTGAAGATCAACGTGTGCAAATGGATGCCGTCAGGCTCGCCTGCCGCGCAGCCGCGCACAATGCGCCGCCGGTAGATCGTGAAGACGGTTTCGAAGATCGGATAAATCGTCACGACGACAGCGTACCAGGCGGAGACATTCGGATGACGCGCTATAAGGAGAACGACGAGTTCGGCAATCGTAAAGCCGATGAAGTAGGCACCCCCGTCGCCGAGGAAGATCGCCGCGGATGGGTAGTTCCACACGAGGAAGCCCAGGATGGCGCCGATCATCGTCAGGGACACGCTGAGAATCAGCCAGTCGTCGACCTGATGTGCGACGAAACCAATCGAGGCCAGCATCAGAACTGCCACTCCACCGGCCAATCCGTTGAAGCCGTCGATTAGATTAAACGCGTTGGTCAAGCCGGACACCATGAGCAAAGTGAGGCCCAGCGCGATCGGCGAATAGACAAGAAGGGAATCTATCAGTGGAAGATCCACACGATCGACGACGGCCCCTAGCGCAAGATCGCCAATTGCCGCAGAAACGATTGCACATAGCAATCGCGCCGCTGGACTTACCTGCTTGGTGAAGTCCTCGATGATACCGCCGAGAAAAACTGGCAATGCGCATAGAAGCAATTTAAAAACCTCCATGCGCGGATTACTGCCGAGCAATGCGCCGAGCGCTAGTGTTAGCGCGACCGCGAGCGCGACCGCGATCCCACCCACACGGGGCACCGCCGTAGCGTGCATCTTTTGCACGCCATCGAGTTGGTTGTCGAGACCAATGCCGCCACCTAGCCGAGCGCTTTTGACGACGATAAAAGTAATCAGAAAGCACACTAATAGGCCAAATATTAAGTTCGGCATCTCTCTCGCCTCGATGGTGTTGACCTGATGACTGTCTCTCACACACAAAACGCGAATTCCTCGACGATTAAAGCCATTTTGTGGCGAGCAGTCTTTTTATTAGTCCGGCATTTGCTACCGACGGGTACAAAAGGTACGGGAAAAAGGTACCCATCAATGTTCGTTTCCATACACAAACGGGACCGGCCCACTGGTACGTTCTACCGAAACGATTTTGGCTACCGTAGGCCTGCTGCGCGGCTGATCTGATGCTTCACAACGGACGGAGTGTTTCTGCGCGAAGCAGTGACTTATGGTGTCTGTCTGTCCTGGGGATCTCCATGAACGAAAAGCAGATATCGATGCCGTCGTCGGCGCTATCCAGCCACGGCAATCTTTCGCAAATACTCGATGTGATTTCGCGACGCCGGCTGACGATTGCAGTTACAACGGTTGTCTGCCTCTTTGTCGGTGGCGTCGTAGCGCTCACGTCGCCGGTTTATCAGTCGAACATTCTCGTCAAGATCGATCAGTTGCCTGAAGCGCAGCCCTCCTCGCGTCCGGAACTGATGTCGATGGTTTCGCCTGCGTTCGATGCAAGGTCGAAGACGACGGGAGAGATGCAGGTGATCCAGTCGCGCCAGACCGTCGCACATGTGGTCGACGAGCTCGAGCTCGACGTTGTTTCAGGACCGCGTCGCTTTCCTGTGATCGGCGCGTGGCTCGCGAGCCATGCAAGTGATCTCTCGAAATCGGTCTTTGGCTCCATTGGCGGCTACGCGTGGGGTAGAGAACAGGTCAAGATTGGCGCATTCAAAGTTCCTCGCGAGCTGGAAGACCGCAAGCTAACGCTGACCGCGCTGTCCGCGGGCCGATACGAGCTGAGCGGTAGTGAGCTCGACAGGCCCTTCGTCGGCACCGTGGGTCAGACCGAAACCGTCGCGACGACCAAAGGCGATGTGACGTTGCGCATCGACACGATCACGGCGGCGCCCGGTATCCGGTTCGATCTGAAGCGCTTGTCGCGCCAGGACGTGATTGACGATATGCAGAAGAATCTGCAGATCACGGAGCAAGGCGAAAAGTCGAACGTCGTGAGCGTCTCCATGCGCGGCAGTGATCCGGAGCTGCTTAGCCAGACGTTGAACGCGCTCGGCGCGCAATACGTGCGTGAAAATAACGACCGGAATGCGACCATCGCGGCAAATTCGCTGAGGTTCCTGGAGAGCCAGTTGCCCGCTATGCAAGCGCAAATGGTTGCGGCCGAGCACCGCTACACTGCGTATCGCAATTCGCTCGGTCTCGTCGATGCGACTGAAGAAGGCCGGCTAAATCTGCAGAGAGTCTCCGATGCCGAGGCGCAGTTGCTCACGCTGCAGCGCACCCGTGCCGAACTGGCAGCGCGATACGCGCCGTCCTATCCAGCCGTAGCGTCGCTCGATGCGCAGATCGCGATGACGAAGCAGTACCTTGAAGCGGGGAGAGCGCGCGTCAATGCCATGCCGACGGAGCAACAGGACGCGCTTGCCCTGATGCGCGACGTGAGAATGACGACCGACCTTTACACGGCGGCGCGGAACAATGTCGAGCAACTTCGGCTCATTCAGGCCAGCAAAGCGGGCTTCGCGCAGATCATCGATCCCGCGATCATCCCCGAACATCCGGTGCGGCCCGTGCGTTCACTAGTACTCGCTGCGTCGTTGTTGCTCGGCCTGCTTGCGGGCGTCGCGATCTCGTTTGTCCGCGAGTTGCTTTTCGCTGGGGTGACCGAGCCTGAACAAGTCGAAGCTCGCACCGGTCTGATGGTGTACGGAATGGTGCCGCATAGCGCAAAGCAGGACGAGCTTCAGACCAAAGCGAATGCTACCGACGCGCGCGACCTGATTCTCGCCTGCCGGCACCCGTCCGATCCGGCGGCGGAAAGCCTGCGTTCGTTCCGCTCCGCCCTGCAATATATGTTGGCGAGTGCGCGCAACAACATCGTCATGGTGGCGGGTCCGATGCCACAGGTCGGAAAGTCGTTCGTCGCCGCGAACCTTGCGGTGATCCTGGCGATGACCGGAAAACGCGTGCTGCTCGTCGACTGTGACTTGCGCAGGGGCGCGCTGCATCGCAGTTTTGGACTTCCGTCCGGCCGGGGACTCGCGGAAGTTCTCGCGGACCCGTCACTGACTGTCGAGCGTGCCACACGAGAGGTTTTACCGAATCTCGACATTTTGCCGTGTGGCGACTATCCCGCCAATCCGGCCGAATTGCTCAATAGCGTCGCTTTCGACAGCCTGATGCGGGATGCGTCGGCGCGTTACGACATCGTACTGCTCGATTCGGCGCCGGCGCTTGCCGTCTCGGACGCCGGCATTATCGCGCCGCACGCAGGATCGGTCTTTCTGGTGGCACGGTTCTCGGAAACCCGTCTTGCGGAAATCGAGGAAACGGCAAGGCGCTTTGCCCAGGTCGGCACCCGGATACATGGCGTGATGCTTAACGGCTTCGCCGTACGCAGCGTGAAGTACCTGCATCCGGGGCGCTACGGCAGCCACATATATGCGACGAGCCAGCACACGGACCGCGTGAACTGACATCGTCGACACCTATCAGTTCGACTTCACGACGGTGAACCGGCTACTCGCGACGTTGCTCTCTTTAGCCGGTCTCGTGCTCGTGCGACAAACATCTCGTTACTCGCGTTCGCCGTAAAGGTGGCGGGCGACTTCGTGCTGGGCCGCCAATTCGGGCCAGTGGGTTTGCAGTTTTCAACCGCGCAACACGCTAAGCGTTTGACCGTTCCGGGGAGACAACGAAACGTGAAGATTGTTCTTGTCGTCAATTCAATGGGAGGACCGGGCGGCGCCGAACGGGTTGCCGCGGTGCTGTCGGCCGCGTGGGCCCAGCGCAATCACACCGTCACGCTCGTGCCGACCTACAGCAAACACGGTGGATGTTTTTTTCCGATCGACGAGAAGGTGCGGATGGTCTATCTGGCTGACCGCGTCAAGCATAGCCCGCTGCGACGGGTCAACTACATCGCGAGACTGGCGGAGTTGCGCAAGCTATTCGTGCAAGAGCAGCCCGACGTCATCGTGTCGTTTTTGACCAACGTGAACATCAACGTGATCCTGGCTTCACGGGGCCTGCACATTCCGGTGATCGCCTGCGAGCACAACGATCCGGTGGCCGATGGCCGCCCGTTGCTGTGGAAGCTGCTTTGCCGGCTCACCTACCCGCGGGCCACCGCGCTCACGTTCCTTTCCCAGTCGATGGCAACGCCGTTCGAGAAGATGCGCTCGGGAGACACGCCTCGCATTGCCGTGATGCCGAATCCGATTCCGGACGAGCTTTTCAGCATGACCAGGCCGCAGCGCGTCGAAGGCAGAAAGCGCCTTATTTCGGTTGGTCGCCTGCAACCCCAGAAGCACTACGAGCTGCTGATCGAAACCTTCGCGAAGGTCGCGCACGACTTCGAGGATTGGGATCTGTGGATCTGGGGCGAAGGCCCCGAGCGGCCGATGCTCACCCGGAAGATAGCCGAGCTCAATCTGTCCAGGCGGATATTTCTGCCCGGCAGCACCCAGGCTGCATGGGATGAGATGGCCGCCGCGGATGCTTTCGTCCTGTCGTCCCGCTTCGAAGGGATGCCGGTGGCGCTGATGGAGAGCATGGCGCTCGGTGTCCCGGCGGTCTCGTTCGACTGCCCGAGCGGGCCGCGCGAGTTGATGCGCGACGGGCAGGACGGTCTGCTGATTCCACCGGGCGATGCAACCGCGCTCGCCGCCGGGCTGCGGCGCATGCTGTCGGACCAGGCGCTGCGCGAAGAGCTCGGCGTCAGGGGCGCGCGCTCGATCCGGGATCGCTATTCCGTTGCCCATATTCTGACGATCTGGGACCGCCTGTTCGCCCAGTTGCGGCTGGGTTAATCATTTTTCCGGAGGACGATAGTGCCGACGAATAAAGTCATTCTTCTCGCGAACACGGACTGGTATCTGTTCAACTTCCGCTTGTCACTCGCACAAGCTCTGCGAGAGCGCGGCTTCGAGGTAATTCTGCTATCGCCCGACGGCAGCTATGGCCCGAAGCTTCGCGCTCTCGGCTTTACCTGGGAGGCGATTCCGATGGAACGGCGCAGCCTCAATCCATGGCGCGAGATCGGCCTCATTCTGTGGCTCGCACGGGTTTTCAGACGCGAGCGTCCGCTGCTCGTCCACGGCTTTACGATCAAGGGCGCAGTCTATAGCTCGCTTGCGGCGCGGCTGGCCGGCGTGACGATTCGCGTCAACGGCATCGATGGCCTCGGTTACGTGTTCACGAGCGATGAGCTGCGCGCCCGCATGCTGCGTCCCGTGGTGAGCAATCTCATGCGCTTCGCCTTCAATGGGAAACACTCCGCCGTCGTTCTGCAGAATTCGTCGGACGTCGCGCTCTTCAAGCAGTCGCGCATCGCTGCGGACCGGGCGGTGCGGCTCGTGAGGGGCGCGGGCGTGAATCTGACACGCTACCGGCCGCGCGAGCCGGCCGAGACGAAAAAAGGTGCGCCGTTGCGCATCGTGCTGGCGGCGAGGCTGATCTGGGAAAAAGGCATTGGCGAATTCGTCGAAGCGTCTCGGATACTGAAGAGCGAAGGCCGTTCGGTGATTTTCCTGCTGGCGGGCTCTCCCGACGAGGGCAATCCAGCCGCGATTCAGCGCAGCCAGATCGAGGAATGGCACCGCGACAACCTGCTTACCTGGCTGGGGCACGTCAGCGATATGCCCGCCTTGCTTTCGGAGGTCGATGTGGTCGTGTTACCGAGCTACTATCGGGAAGGTTTGCCGACGACGCTAATCGAAGGCGCAGCGTGCGCACTACCGCTCATCACGACCGATGCGCCCGGCTGCCGCGAAGTGGTGAGCCGCAACGGCGACGATGGCATTCTCATTCCGGCGCGAGACCCCAAAGCGCTTGCCGACGCGATCCGCATGCTCGACGACGATCGCGCGCTCGGCGTCAAGCTGGGCCTTGCGGCGAGAGCGAAGGTGCAAACCGAGTTCGACGAGAACATCGTGCTCGGCAAGTTGCTGTCGATCTATCAGGAGTTGGGCGCCGCCTCGCCGGTCCCGGCGCCGGTGCCGGTGCCGGTTGCAGGCTTGGTGGCAACACCGCCGGAGGGGACATCGCCATGAGAATCGTCCATGTCATCTCCGGGCTGCGGGTAGGCGGAGCCGAAATGATGCTCTATCGGCTGATCCAGGCGTCGCAGCGAGACGGTGTCCAGCACACGGTGATCTCCATGTCGTCACTCGACACGATGAGCGAGCGCATACGATCGCTCGGTGTCGAAGTGCGGATACTCGGCATGTCGCGAAGTTTGCCCAATCCGCTCATGCTGTTTCGCCTCGTGCGCTGGCTGGTCGAACTGCGTCCTGACGTTGTGCAAACCTGGATGTATCACGCGGACCTGTTTGGCGGAATCGCTGCGCGGGTCGCCCGGATCGTCGCGGGGCGGGGCGGACCACGAGGCGGTACCTTCAGGCTCGCCTGGGGGGTGCATCAGACCGAGTTCCCATCGCTGCGTTCGGGCACGAAGCTGGCAATCGTCGCGAAGTTCTGTGCGTGGCTGTCCACGCGCCTGCCCGACGTGATCATCTGCTGCGCTGAAGCGGCGCGCATCTCGCACGTCCGAGGCGGCTATTGCAGTACGCGGATGCAGGTGATTTTCAACGGGTTCGATCTCGAACTGTTCAAGCCGCGCCGGCGCGACAGCGATCCGTTGCGCAAGGCGCTCGGACTGGATCCCGCGACGAAGATTGTCGGCATAGTCGGCCGCTACGATCCTGCCAAGGACTATGGCACTTTCATCAATGCCGTAGCGAGGGTGTCTGCAATGGAGCCGGATTGCCGCTTCGTCATGATTGGCCGGGGCCTTGACGAGAGCAATCGGGAACTCACGGCGATGATCGACCGCGCGGGCATCAGGGACGTTTGTCGACTTACGGGCGCAAGCAACGACGTGCACCTGCTGATGTCCGCTTTGGACGTCTTCTGTCTATCGTCACGAAGCGAGGGACTGCCGACGGTGGTCGGCGAAGCGATGGCATGCGGTGTCCCCTGCGTGGCGACCGATGTGGGCGATACCGCGGCATTGATGGGAGAAACCGGCCGTCTGGTGCCGAGCGGCGATCCGGAGGCGCTTGCCGCTGGTATCGTTAGCCTGCTTTCACTCGACCGCGAGGGACGCGAACAGCTCGGCAGGCAGGCGCGTACGCGAATGGCCTCACGCTTTTCAATCGAGCGCTGCTGGGCAAGCTACCGGCACGTCTACTCGACGCGCGGCCAGGCGTTCGGGTTCGGGTTTGATCGCACGTGAGGGCAACACAAACCTCGCAGGCCGGGACGCGAGAAGATCGAGTACCGGCCGCAGATCGAAACTTATGGCGAGCGCGGCGCAAGTAGCAAATCCGGTTCTCCACCCTCAACATCGACATCCCGATGGCCGGCAGCCGAATGGGTATTGTCCTGCGATGCCCCCAGTCGCAATACAAGGGGCAGGAGCCCGAAGTAGAGAAGCGGCGAGGTGTACGACAGCTTTGATGACATCAGCAGACCGAAAAAGCACAGATTGGCAATGTCCTTTTTCATGACCAGGAATATGCCGATAGGAATTGCGAGTCCTACGATGCCAAGCTGCACGACGAAGAAATTGAGCAATCCTGCGTCGTTAAGCGATGCAACAAAAGTCGATGTGTGTTCCGAGACATCGAACAGGTCGTATTCGACGGAGAAGGGGCCGTAGCCCAGCAGAAAATCCCATCCATGGCGCACTTCGTAGACGTACGACAGCAGCCGCAATCGCAGTCCTGAATCCGCGTCGATTTTGAGCATGAAGCTATTGACGTAAGCCGCAATCAATCCCGGCGAGGCCACGGCGATCAATGCGAGTATTGCCGTCGCCCACGCTCTCGTGCGGCGCGAGTGCGTGACCATCAAGGCTGCAATCAACACCACCGCCTGTACAACCGCCGCAGCTGACTGCGTGATGAGCATGGATAGCACGGTCAGCGCGATGGGCAGCGTAGACGGCGTCTTTCCTCTCGCCCTGGAAAGCAGGATATAGCCGATAGCCATGGTTCCCACGGCCGCGGCGAACGTCGAAGGTTCTATATACAGACCCGTCGGCCGGAATGCGAAAACGGGATGCACGGACTCCCAATTCTGGTACCGCGACGCGTCACCCGTAATCGGCTTGGTAAAGTCGATGTACTGGCCGCTGATGAGCAGCGTTGCTGTCTGCAGGAACAGCACGGAGCAATTGAGCACTAGCAACCTCGAGACAGCTGTCGTGACTTCGCCGATGCGTGTTGAAATCAACGCAGCGAATGACGCAAGAAACCCGATGTCAAGCAAGAAGAAAATGTAGTTGTTCGTCGCGGATTTCTCGAGATTGTACGAAGCGTTCCCGTGTGGTACTGCGAGAAACCACAGATAGCACGCGGTAATGACAGTTGCGGAAAGCGACACAAGAGCCACGCATCGAATACTGAACAATGCCTCGCGGGCCTTCGCGTCGCTCATGCACATTGCCATAAGCAGCAGAATGCCTGTCATCACGACATATGGTCCATGGCTCGTCAGTGAGCACAGCAGCAGCGCGACGAACAACGCGCTGCGATGAATTGCGTTCGACCGCATCGTTATTTGCGTACTCATGCTATGGCTATTCGCTATTCCGGTACTTTCTGCGCACCCGGGTGAATGTAGAGGAAATAGGTACCTGTCAATGTGCGTTGTCAAACATTAATAGGGACGCAGTGACTGCTATGTTTCACCGACGTTTTGCGTGGCCGGACGCGTCCCGCGGCGGTCTAAATCCTGCGATTCGGAAGACCCCTAGGTGCGAAGCATGTGGGCTTCGGTCTTCGCGCCCTGAGGAACTCCATGAGCGAAAGGAAGGTGTCCACGGCGTCGTCGGCGCCGCGCAACCAAGCGCCAGCGGAAATACTGGCCACTGCGAAGTTTTCCGCACACGCAATTGGACGGCCCAGACGATGGTGAGCGCACTGATGTTCCAACTGACTCGCTGGCGCGAGCGCGTACTCAATACGCATCCTGACCATGCACGCATCGCACGAAGCCTGGCGCGCGTCTCCGCGTTCGTGCTCATCGGGAAATGTGCCGGCGCGCTGAAGGAAGTGGCGATTGCGTACAAGTATGGAGTCAGCAGCATTGTCGATGCGTATCAGTTCACGTTTTCGATGGTGAACTGGCTGCCAACCACATTGCTGTCCGTGGCAGGTGTGGTGCTCGTTCCGATGTTCGTCAACCTGCGCGCGCAAAAGAAGGAAGACGTGGCGCAGTTCGTCGGCGAGCTGGAAGGGGCGGCGCTAGTGAGCGGTCTTCTGGTTGCTATCGTCCTATACCTCTGCTGGCCGTTCGTGATGCAGCACCTTGGGTCGGATGCGCCGTCGACGACGCGCGACTTGTCCCGGGAAATGATGTACTGGCTTGCGCCCACAGGTTTACTGACGCTCGGCGCAGGCATTTATGCCGCGCGGCTTCAGGCGAACGAAAAGCATGTGAATACATTGCTCGAGGGGCTGCCTGCCGCGGTGATTCTGGTGAGCGTGCTCGTGGCTTCGCCCGGCGCGGGCCTCGTGTCGATCGTCTTCGGAACTGTCGTCGGCCTGGCGCTACAGATGCTTTGTCTCAGGTGGCTTGCGGGACGGACCGACGGCGTGTCGAGCCGGGTCAGACTCTCCATGCGCTCTCCGCATCTGGGCGAAGCGTGGCTGTCCATGCGCACCCTCATGGTCGGCCAGGTCGCCGTCTGTTTCGCCGGACCGCTCGACCAATACCTGGTGGCGAATCTCGAAGCGGGGTCGAATAGCACGCTTGGCTATGCGAACCGCGTACTCGCGTTGTTGCTCAGTGTCGGGGCGATGGCTGCCGCGCGCGCCACCCTGCCCATCTTCTCCGACATCCGCAGGCAGGGAGATGTGCGGCGTGCGCGCCGAACGGCCCTTTTCTGGGCGCTCGCTACGCTCGCTGCGGGTCTCGTTTGTGCGGTGGTGTCGTGGTTCCTCGCTCCGACTGCGATCGCCGTTCTGTTTCAGCGAGGTGCCTTCACGCCAGAAGACACGGTGAGGGTGGCAAGCGCATTTCGTTGGGGGCTTTTGCAAGTGCCGTTCTATTTTGCGTTGATGGTGGTGTGGCAACTCTTTGCCAGCGAAGGACGCTTCAGGCTGGTGACAAATATCTCGTTGCTGGCGTTCGCGGTGAAGGCAGGGGCCAGCTTCATGCTAGTTCACCTATTCGGGGTCGTAGGTGTGCAGATTTCACTTGCTTTGATGTACGTGACCGCATTCGTGTTGGCGATCTGCATGCTGCGGGGCAGTTCAACTTCGCGGCACGACAGCGAAATGCGCTAGGCCATCGACCGTTCAAGAGACTACGAAACGTGAAAATTGTTCTTGTTGTCAACTCAATGGGTGAGCCGGGCGGCGCCGAACGGGTTGCCGCGGTGCTGTCGGCCGCGTGGGCCCAGCGCAATCACACCGTTACGCTCGTGCCGACCTACAGCAAACACGGTGGATGTTTTTTTCCGATCGACGAGAAGGTGCGGATGGTCTATCTGGCTGACCGCGTCAAGCATAGCCCGCTGCGACGGGTCAACTACATCGCGAGACTGGCGGAGTTGCGCAAGCTATTCGTGCAAGAGCAGCCCGACGTCATCGTGTCGTTTTTGACCAACGTGAACATCAACGTGATCCTGGCTTCACGGGGCCTGCGCATTCCGGTGATCGCCTGCGAGCACAATGATCCGGTGGCCGATGGCCGCCCGTTGCTGTGGAAGCTGCTTTGCCGGCTCACCTACCCGCGGGCCACCGCGCTCACGTTCCTTTCCCAGTCGATGGCAACGCCGTTCGAGAAGATGCGCTCGGGAGACACGCCTCGCATTGCCGTGATGCCGAATCCGATTCCGGACGAGCTTTTCAGCGTGACCAGGCCGCAACGCGTCGAAGGCAGAAAGCGCCTTATTTCGGTTGGCCGTCTGGAACCCCAGAAGCACTACGAGCTGCTGATCGAAACCTTCGCGAAGGTCGCGCACGACTTCGAGGATTGGGATCTGTGGATCTGGGGCGAAGGACCCGAGCGGCCGATGCTCACCCGGAAGATAGCCGAGCTCAATCTGTCCAGGCGGGTATTTCTGCCCGGCAGCACCCAGGCTGCATGGGATGAGATGGCCGCCGCGGATGCTTTCGTCCTGTCGTCCCGCTTCGAAGGGATGCCGGTGGCGCTGATGGAGAGCATGGCGCTCGGTGTCCCGGCGGTCTCGTTCGACTGCCCGAGCGGGCCGCGCGAGTTGATGCGCGACGGGCAGGACGGTCTGCTGATTCCACCGGGCGATGCAACAGCGCTCGCCGCCGGGCTGCGGCGGATGCTGTCGGACCAGGCGCTGCGCGAAGAGCTCGGCGTCAGGGGCGCGCGCTCGATCCGGGATCGCTATTCCGTTGCCCATGTTCTGGCGATCTGGGACCGCCTGTTCGGTCAGCTGCGCCTCGGTTGAAGAGTTTTCTGGAGCACCAGGATGCCGATGAACGAAATCGGTCTCCACGGCTGTATCAGGCACTGCTTGACTCGGAGGACGGATGAGCAAGGTCTATAGGCACGTCGCCAGGGCGACCGGTTCGGACGCCGTTGCCAGGAGCCTCGATGTGGTCTCCCGATTCGCTCTTTCCTATGTCGCCATGGCCCTCAAGCTGACAGCCGACGGCAGAAAAAAGCCAATGGACAAAGTGTCTTTGGAGGCACGCATACAGAAACTGAGACCGTATCGACCGTCAGTTCCTCAGCAGTTGGCCTGCACGAACGAGGACGAGGGCCTATGGCTTTCCATCATCGTGCCCGTGTACAACGCGCAAGCCTATCTGCTGAAGTGCATTGACTCGATTCTGACCCAGAACACCTCACTCGCCTACGAACTGATTGCCGTCGATGATGGATCAACGGACGATTCTTCGGCCATTCTCGATCGCTACGCGAATCGCCCCCGCGTGACCGTGGTGCACATCGCGAACAGCGGCGTGGCCCTTGCCCGCAACGAAGGTCTCAGGCACGCAAAAGGCAAATACGTGATGTTCGTCGACGCGGACGACTACCTGCCGCCGGACTGCGTCGAGACCCTACTCGTTCCCGCACTTCGACACGACGTCGATATCGTGCAAGGCAGTTACTGGGTCGTCGACGTGACGGACAGAATACATAGGACGCAGGTCTTCGGCGATTCGGTCGCGACTCGCGCTGATCCGGATGTCTTCGATCTGTCGGGTTATCCGTGGGGAAAAGTCATCAAGCGCGAGCTTTTCAAAAGCGTGCAGTTTCCGGTGGGCATGGCGTATGAAGATTCGGTCGTCGCGCTGGTCCTGCTTCCGCTGGCCAATGGCTATGTGAGCCTCAGTCATCCGGTGTACTTTTATCGCGAGAACCCGCGCGGCCTGACGGCTGTCTTGACCAGGGATCCAAAGACACTGGATGCCTATTGGATCGTGTTGAAGCTTCTGTCGGACAGACGTTCATTGGGCCTGCCGACTGACAACCGCGTCCTCGGGCAAGTCAAGAGTCAATTCGGCGCACTGCTCTACGGGAGGCTCGCCAATTTCGACAATGAGGTAAAGCGAGCCGTCTTCTATCTATGCTGCCTTCAACTGGAAGCGTTGCGAAGGGAATGCAGCGTTGGCACAAGCAGCGGCAAGGGCGATGAGCTCGATTGCGCTTTCCGCACACGAAATTTCCTGCTTTGGAAGTTGCTTTGTTTTTTCGAGTTGTAAATTAGCGATCATGTCTCGCGTTGCGCGGTCTGTACCTCACGGTTGACGCGCATCGCGATCCAACCCGGCATCCGGCCGGCTTATGAATCGATGTGCACCGACACTCCGATAGCCGAATAGACGGGTGTCGCCTTCCGGCCGTCGACCGTGATCGTCGTGAACTGCTTGGTCGCCCTGTTGCCATCGATCAGATCGATGGTGTCGCCGAGCTTCGGCGAACCCCTAAAGCCAACCCTTTACCGTCGCCACTCGCCAGACGACAAACATGACGAGGCCCACCGATGCGGCGGTCAACAGAATGAAGTCAATCGAGCGCACTCGTTTTTTCATATCAAAGTCGGATCGGACGTGCGTCGTCCGCATGTGAACAGGGATTCGGGCATTCCGCGTGGGTACTAAGTTACGCCCTGCAAGCTTAAAAGCCGCTTATCCCGAGTCTGTCCCCTTGACGACCCCGGGTTCACCCGAGTCGCCCGCCGCTGTGCACTGACGCGCCACAACGGCGAACATCCACACCCGCGGCAAACCGTGCCATCATGGCGAGCATTCAGCAGATGTTTGCGAGCGGACGGAAGCCACGTTTGTTGCAAGCGCTTCATCAGTACCGCACGCTCCGACGCGCAGCACTGGCCAGCCAAAGCGGGATGCCCAGCCGGCGGCATCCGGCCATGCTCTACAGCCGCGCTGCTCCGTCTACCAGCCGGACGAGGAGGTCATCATGCTCGCAGTTCACAAGGCGGTGTTTCCGGTCGCGGGAATCGACACGCGCTTTCTGCCGGCCACGAAGGCGAGTCCGAAGGAGATGCTGCCGGTCATCGACAAACCGCTGATTCAATACGCGGTCGAAGAAGCGGTTGCCGCAGGTATCACCGAGCTGATCTTCGTCACCGGTCGCGGTAAGCGCGTGATCGAAGATCATTTCGACAAATCCTACGAAGTCGAACACGTGCTGCGGGCGCGCGGGCTGCAAAGCCTCGCCGAACTCGTGCAAAGCATCAAACCACCGAACGTCAACTGCATCTATGTCCGGCAAGCCGAGCCGCTCGGACTCGGGCATGCGGTGTTGTGCGCGCAAAAGCTGATCGGCGACGACCCGTTCGCGGTCGTTCTCGCCGACGATCTGCTCGAGGGTCAACCGCCCGTTCTCGAGCAGATGGTGCACATCTTCAGCCATTACGATTCGTCGGTGATCGGGGTGGAGGAATTCGAAGCGGACGGCGCTTGTTCCCACGGCGTGGTCGGCGGACGACATTGGGATGAGCGCGTGATCAATGTGTCGAGCATCGTCGAGAAGCCCGCGCCGGAAAAAGCGCCTTCGTGCTTCGGCGTCGCGGGGCGCTATGTGTTGATGCCAGCGGTGTTCGACCATTTGCGCGCGCAGCGGCCCGGCCTTCACGGCGAGATTCAACTGACGCCCGCCATTCATTCGATGCTCGAGGAAGAGCAGGTGCTTGCCTATGAATTTGTCGGCAAACGCTACGACTGCGGGACCAAACTCGGTTACCTGCAGGCGACCGTCGACTTCGCGCTGCGGCATAACGAAGTGCATGATGCATTCGGTGCCTGGTTGCGCAAGCGGCTCGACGGCGAGACGGCGGCGCCGGGCACTGAGCATTAGCGCCGCGCATTCGACGACCGAACGGTCTGATCAAAGTAGCGCCCGGTAAATCTGTGCGCTATCGCACCCACGCCGGCGCATCGCATGTCCATGATTTACCGATGAACGTCATTCCTGTCAGCCGTTCCGGAGCTGCCAGCCGGACTGGTTTCGATGGGTGTCAGCATGGGCTTGCGCGTAACGCGCTATATTTGAATTCTCACTGCGCGATGCGGCGGTGCGCTACTTGCCGCGCGAGTATGCGCCGCAAAAGCTTCATCTATCGTTGTGAGCCTTGGTGATTTCCAATCCCCGAGATTTACCGGGCTCGTGTTGGACCGTTGCAGACTGGCCTCGCTCGGGTCTTCCGCTTAACCACGACTTCACAGGACGGCAATATGTCACTTCGTATCAATGACACCGCGCCCAACTTCACCGCGCGGACCACGCAGGGCACCATCGATTTCCATGACTGGATCGGCGACCAATGGGCGGTCCTGTTCTCTCATCCGAAAGACTTCACGCCGGTTTGCACGACTGAACTGGGCTACATGGCGAAAATCGAGCCGGAGTTCACCAAGCGCAACGCGAAGCTGATCGGGCTGTCGGTCGATCCGGTCGAAGACCACGAAAAATGGGCCAAGGACATCGAGGAAACGCAAGGCGCCGCCGTCAAGTACCCAATGATCGGCGACACCGACCTCTCGATCGCCAAGCTGTACAACATGCTGCCGGCCGACGCGGGCGATACCAGCGAGGGCCGCACCGCCGCGACCAACGCGACCGTGCGCTCGGTTTTCATCATCGGTCCCGACAAGAAGATCAAGCTGACGCTGACCTACCCGATGAGCACCGGCCGCAACTTCGACGAAATCCTGCGTGTGCTCGATTCGATCCAACTGACCGCCAAACATAGGGTCGCGACGCCGGTCAACTGGAAGCAGGGCGAAGACGTGATCATCACGTCCGCGGTCAGCAACGAAGAGGCGCAGCAGGTGTTCCCTGGTTTCAAGACCATCAAACCGTATCTGCGCACCACCAAGCAACCGCGCTGATAGGTCCGGTGCGGCGGCCGTTCGCGGCCGCCTCGCCGATCTTCTTAAGAGATACAGATGATTTTCCGTCAGCTGTTCGATCCTGTTTCGTCGACCTACACGTACCTGCTCGGCGACAGCGGCGAGGCAGTGCTGATCGATCCCGTCTACGAGCAGGTGCCGCGCGACCAGGCACTGCTGCGCGAGCTGGGCCTCTGGCTGCTCACGACGCTCGATACCCACGTGCACGCCGATCACGTAACCGGCGCATGGCGCATGCGTTTGCGTTGCGGCAGCGAGATCGGGCTTGCCGCGGTCGTCGAGGCGGAAGGCGTGACGCGGCCGCTCGCGCATGGCGACCGGATCGACTTCGGCACGCGTCATCTGACCGTGCGCGCGACGCCTGGCCATACGAATGGCTGCCTGACCTACGTGCTCGACGATCAGAGCATGGCCTTTACCGGCGACAGCCTGCTGATTCGCGGCTGTGGCCGCACCGATTTCCAGCAGGGCAGTCCGCAGCAGTTGTTCGCGTCCGTGCGCGAGCAGATCCTGTCGCTGCCGGACGGCTGCCTCCTTTATCCGGCGCACGATTATCGCGGCATCACGGTGACGAGCGTGACCGAGGAGCGGCGCTTCAATCCGCGTCTGGGCGGCGACGTCGACGTTGGCGATTTTGCCGGGTACATGAACAACCTGAATTTGCCGCATCCGAAGCAGATGGCGGTCGCGGTGCCCGCGAACATGCGTTGCGGGCAGCCGGAAGGCGGCGCCGAAGTTGCGACCGAAACACCGGATTGGGCGCCGTTGACGCTGCGCTTTAGCGGCGTGTGGGAAATCGAGCCGATGGCGCTGCTCGAGCATGGCGCGAAGTTTCAGATCGTCGATGTACGCGAGGCGCCCGAGTTCATCGATCGTTTGGGGCATCTGCCGGACGCGAAGCTGGTGCCGCTGTCGCAATTGACAGGGCGGCTCGAAGAACTGGATCGCGAGCGGCCGGTGGTCGCGGTGTGCCGGTCCGGCGTGCGCTCGGCGCAGGCGAGCGTGTTGCTGACGAAAGCCGGGTTCGGCAAGGTGGCGAATCTTGCCGGTGGGATGCTGCGGTGGCGGACGGAGGGGTTGCCGGTTGCGTCGGACAGCGTTTGACGCGAAGCCGACCCTACCGAACCCCGCAAACTCAGCCTCGACCCTGAGAGCCCACTGCGACACCGCCCTTCGAATAGCCAGCGCCCTGTTGCGCCGAGCGCGTAACCAGCCAGATCCCCCCGCATACCAGCACCAGCGCGACGAGATTCTTCAATTCCATGATGTTCTCGTTCAGACAAATCGCGGACAGCACGGTACCGAACACCGGCACCAGGAAATTGAAAACGGTAACTTTGCCGACCTGGTTATATTTGAGCAGAAGACTCCACAACGTGAAGGCCGCTGCGGACAGCAACGCGAGGTAGGCCAGCAAGGCCATCGATCCCAGCGTGAACGCGTGCAAGGAACCATCGGTCGCGTACCCCGCCGCAAGCAGAACGACGCCGCCAAACCCGAGCTGATAACCCGTCATGACCATGACGTCCATGCTCTGCGAAATGCGCTTTCCGTAAATCGATGCAGCGGATAGCACGAATGCGGCAATCACGATAAAGCCTTCGCCAAGCAAGGTGAACGCAAATTCAAACAGCCCGTCGCCGAAATTGACGACCATCACGCCGACGAATCCGAGCAGGCATCCAAGCGCTTTGCGTGGCGAGACC
This sequence comes from Paraburkholderia sp. EG304, assembly GCF_046543485.1. Classification (NCBI taxonomy): domain Bacteria; kingdom Pseudomonadati; phylum Pseudomonadota; class Betaproteobacteria; order Burkholderiales; family Burkholderiaceae; genus Paraburkholderia; species Paraburkholderia sp. EG304. Next base: position 96,338 of record NZ_JBKGUA010000015.1, read on the forward strand.
TTATCGTTCTTATAGATGAAATGGGCAAGCAGCACGCTGAAGAAGGTCGTCGTCGAGTTCAGGATCGAACCGCGAACGCCGGTCGTGTAGGCGAGACCGATATAGAAGAAAACATATTGAATGGCCGTTTGCGTGAAGCCCAATAGCATCAGCTGTCCGCTATTGCGCCGATTCAATTCGAAAACAGGCTTCTTCGAAAAGGCAGCAAGAATCAACAACAACAGCCCTGCGAGCACGAACCGGTAGCCCGCGAAAATCAGCTTCGAAGGAATATCGTTTTGTGTGATTCCGAGTAACGCGTAGCCGATTTTAATTGCCGGGTATGAACTGCCCCAAAGCAGGCAGCATAGCGTCGCCACGATGACGAGCACTTTCGGTTGAGTGAAAAACCGCGCGGAATCGCGCGATCCTGTTATGGCTGAAGGCACGGACATTTTTCGAGTGATGTTGTCTTTGTGCACTGTGTGGGCAGGCAACAGCAGTGCTTTTTTATTGCGGTATCGCTTATTTGCTTTTCAGTGATACCGGATGAAGGCTTTGTGAAATTATACGCAAATGCAATTGTAATGTCAGGAAGGAGCGGCTGCGTCGCGTCTCCCCATGCGTCGCACGTCGACACAAAATACGGTCGCTAATACTCATCGTCCATTGCACGAAAGGCCACGGGCGACCGGACGTTACGCCGGCTGCTATGTCCGCATCACTGTGTCGGGCGATCTTCCGACCATACGCTGGCGAGTGGTGCGCACCTTCACACCTGCGGCGCAGGCGCCCGTGGGTCTGTTCATTCTGCGCCGATCGCGCGATGCCCGCTTGCGCGGTTTCACGCAGTCCGCACGCCGACTATCGATACGCGTGCGTGTCGCTCGACATAGAGATAAACCGATCAGGTTCATCGACGTTCGAGTATGCGCGAAGCTTCCGATCAACGCGTCCGAACGAAGCCTATTTCTTCTTCACGTCCCGCGCTCGCCTGCCACTCGTCGCCGTATCCGCGAACAGGTCGATCACGACTTCGCGCAGCCAGCGATTGCCTTCGTCCTGATGGACCCGTTCGTGCCACAGCAAATGGATCGGCGCGGCGGGCAGCGTCATCGGCAGCGCGCGCAGGCTGAGCGAGAACGGTGTGGCCAGCTCGAGTGCGAGGCGCTCGGGCACCGTGGCGATCAGGTCGGTACGTTGCAGGATGTAGCCCACGCTCATGAAGTGCGGCACCGTCAGGCGCACCTGACGCCGCACGCCGCGCCGTTTCAGCCACTCGTCCACCTGACCGTGGCCGGTGCCGGCCGACACCACCACCAGATGCTCGGCTTCGCGCCACGCGGAAAGCGTGAGCGGCGCGTCCTCGAGTGGGTGGCCGCGTCTGAACAGACAGACATAGCGCTGATCGAACAGACGCCGCTGATAGAAGCCACCCTTCAACTGCGGCAACAGTCCGATCGCCAGATCGACGCGGCCGTCGGCCATTTCGTTGCTCAGATTGACGCTCGTATTGCGGACCGTATTCATCGCGACGCCCGGCGCGACGCGCGACAGTCGTTCCAGCAATGCGGGCAAAAACACGACTTCGCCGATGTCGGTCATCCCGATCGTCATCGTTCGCATTGCGCGCAGCGGATCGAAGCCCGTCACCGGGTTGAGCGCGGCGTGCAAGGTGGCAAGCGCCTGCGAGACCGGTTCCGCGAGACGCAGCGCGAACGGGGTAGGCACCACACCGCCCGGCGCGCGCACGAACAGCGGATCACCCAGCAGGCGGCGCAACTTCGCGAGCGCATTGCTCACGCCCGGCTGGCTCATGTTCATTTGTTCCGCGACGCTCACCACGCGGCGCTCCTGCATCAGCCGCTGGAATAGCAGTAGCAGGTTGAGGTCGAGATCGCTCAGTTCCATGGCTTCGGCATGACTTAAGGTCATTCATTTGGGTGATGAAGGAGATTCATTTCATCTTATTGAGCAATGAAGGTCTAGTGCTGAAAATACCGACACGGTATCCGCATTGCGACGCGCCGAGCGCGCGCCGGAGCGACCCGAATCGATAACCCGCATATCGGAGACACAATCATGACCCGGATGGACCTGAGCATCGCGATCGTCGGCGCCGGCATCGGCGGCCTTACGCTGGCGCTCGCACTACGCGAGCATGGCATCGATGCGCAACTCTATGAGCAGACCGACGAGTTGCGCGAAGTGGGCGCGGCCGTCGCGCTGTCGGCCAACGCGACGCGCTTTTACGAGCGCATGGGACTACGCGCCGCGTTCGACGACGTGTGTGCCGAAGTACCCGGGCTCATCTATCGTGACGGCCGCAGCGGCAGCGTGATTGGCCATCATCGCGGCATGCCCAGCTATCGCGAGCAGTTCGGCGGCTCGTACTGGGGCGTTCATCGCGCCGATCTGCAGGCGGTGCTGTCGAAGGCGGTCGGTCTCGAGCACATCGAGCTCAGCCATCGGCTGGTCGATCTCGTGCAGCATCCCGATCGCGTGAGCCTCGCGTTCGACAACGGGCGGCGCATCGATGCCGATCTCGTGATCGGCGCCGACGGCGCCCGCTCGATCACGCGACGCTGGATGCTCGGCTACGACGACGCGCTGTATTCCGGTTGCTCGGGCTTTCGTGGCATCGTGCCGGCCGGGCGCATGGACCTGTTGCCCGATCCGGAAACGATCCAGTTCTGGGTTGGGCCCGGCGGCCATCTGCTGCACTATCCGATCGGCGACAAGGGTGATCAGAATTTCCTGCTAGTCGAGCGTCATCCGTCGCCGTGGCCGTCGCGCGACTGGGTCATGCCGTCGACCGAAGGCGAACAACTGCGCCTCTTCAAGGACTGGCATCCGGCTGTCGTGCAGATGATCACGGCGGTGCCGATCAGTCAGCGCTGGGGCCTGTTTCACCGTCCGCCGCTCGGCCGCTGGAGCAAGGGTCGAGTGACGCTGATCGGCGACGCCGCGCATGCGCTCGTGCCGCATCACGGCCAGGGCGCCAATCAGTCGATCGAAGATGCGGTGGTGCTGGCCGCGCAACTGGCCAAGGCAGGCCCAGGCAACTGGCGGGAAGCGCAGGAGGGCTACGAGCGTCTGCGCCGAGGCCGCACGCGCAAGGTGCAGTACGCGTCGATCAGTACCGCGGACGTGCTGCATCTGCCGGACGGCCCCGCCGCGCAGGAGCGCAACGCGCGGCTTGGGGCGCGCGATAGCATGCTGCATCACCTCGACTGGATTCACGACTTCGATGCGCTCGCGCAGGAGCCGAGCGAGCGGCAAGGGGGCACGTGGCTTTGAGGCTGTCTTTTAGGCTTCGATAGTGACGCGGTGGCCGCGTGCGACGGACATACGCTCATCCACCGCAACGAGTCTCAGGCAACGCGCAAGTTATCCGCTCTGCGGCTTCCAGATGCGAGCCGTAAATCCCGGCGTACACGCGTTGCCTTAAAACCCGAACAGCATTGGACCGCGTAGATCTGTCGTATCAGCTAGTCTCACGGTCATTTTTGCCAGCTGTTAATGGCCGGTAGCGGCCGGCGATACCACGCTCGGGGTCGCCAGCGTGTTGTTGCTCTTGGGCGCGGGGGTGGCCGACGTCGAGCCGGTGTCGTTGCTCGGCAGGCCCGAATTCGGCGCCTTGGCGCCCATGCCGCTGTCCGAGTTCGTGTTGCCTGGCATGCCGTAGCCGCCCGACGATGTGCCGTTCATCTGATTCGACGGACTCGCGGTGCTGCCTGCGTTTCCGGTCGAACCGCTGCCGCTCTGACCTCCGGCCATCTGCGCGAAAGCGCCGCCCGACAGCGAGAGTGCGGCGACGGCCGCGACGAGTGTGATGGTTGCCTTGCTCATGATCCGCCCCTCCTTGATTGGACTGGAAGATAGACGCAGACGGTTGTCGCCTGCGCTACAGGAATGTCGCAATCAGCGTGCCGCGTGCTTTCGTACGCGCCGAATCGACGCTTGAATTTCACGCAATGACGGCTCGATCCAAGTTTTTGGCCGCACGCATGGAATAGTCACGCCCCGTATTCGTTGCGTACCAATCGCTTTTGTCTCGACGAATTCGACCATTGCGATCGCACCAGATCTGCCGCGAAATCAGCCGCTCCGCCGGAATAAACCCCATGCCGTGCCCGTTCATTGAGCGTTAGGTCCTTTGGGGCACAACAAGGAGTGCGGTCATGAAGTCTCTACTGGCTATATTCGGCGTCGTTGCATGCGGCGCGGCCGTCGCGACTCTGGTGTCATGCGGCGGCGGGGGCGGCGGTAGCTCGAATTCGAGCAGCACGAGCCCGCCCGTCCAGTCGTCGTTCACAGCGACGGCGCTCGTATCCGATGGCGCGGTGCCGGCCGCACACACCGACGCAAATCTGAAAAACCCTTGGGGCGTCGCGTTCAATCCCAAAGGTTTCGCCTGGGTCGCGGACAATGGCACCAATGTCGCGACGCTCTATGACGGTAATGGCGTGCCGCAATCGCTGGTCGTCACGATACCCGACGGCAAGAACGGCTCGGCATCGCCGACGGGCATCGTTTTCAACGGAACACAAAGCTTCCTCGTCACGGAAAACGGTAAGTCCGGAGTCGCTGCGTTCATCTTCACGGGCGAAGGCGGCACCATCACCGCTTGGGCGCCCGCCGTCGGGCCGACTAATGCGTTCGTCATGTACGACGATGGCGCCGGTGGTGCCGTCTATAAGGGCCTCGCGCTTGCCGCAATGAACAACGGCAACTTTCTCTACGCGACGGACTTCCATAACAACAAGATCGACGTCTTCGATAGCTCGTTCACGAAGGTCTCGATGCCCGGCGCCTTCACGGACCCGGCGATGCCAGCGGGCTTCGCGCCGTTCGGCATTCAGGCGATCGGTTCGAATCTGTTCGTCACATACGCGATGCAAGACGCAGCCAAACACGATGATGTCGCGGGCGCGGGGCTCGGCATGGTCGATGTGTACGACACCGCGGGCAATCTGAAGCAACGCTTCGCGACAGGCGGTCCGTTGAATGCGCCGTGGGGCATTGCGCAGGCGCCCGCGAGTTTCGGCTCGATGAGCGGCGCGATCATAATCGGCAATTTCGGCGACGGCATGATCAATGCGTTCAACGCATCGACCGGCCAGTCGATGGGACCGATCAGTGGACCGAACAACAGCCCGATCGTCGAACACGGCGTGTGGGGCATCGGGTTCGGCAACGACCTCAGCAATCAGCCTTCCAGCACCCTCTTCTTCGCGGCGGGTCCGAATGACGAAGCCGATGGCGTCTACGGAAGAATCGATCTGAATGCGACAACGTCGAACTCGGGCACGACCGGGGGCACGGGGACGGGCACAAGCGCGGGCGGAGGGATGAGCGTTGGAATGTAGTGCCACGCGCGCAATACACTGGCGCCGCTCTTGATGCGGGAGCGGCGGGATTCTTTATCCTCGACCCGCGAGAACGGGATCGATCTCGTTGTGTGTCAGGCCGAATGCGGCCATGCGGACCCGATGGTCCGGTGAGCCCAGATATGAACGAAGTGCCTGGTTTACCGCCCGGATCAGATCGACGTTACTTCTTTTGAACGAGAATGCCCCGAGCGGCGGCTTCTGCTGCTGGCCCTTGGTTGCCGGTTCGTGCTCGACGGCCTCCAGCATCGAGCCTCCGATCCGGTTCGCCACGATCCGATTCCCCAAGGCCGTGCTCGCATATGCATCGATGGCGCCGGAGAGCACCGCTTCGATAGCACCGGCTTGATGCTCGAAGACGGTAATCTGATCCTCGCTGACGCCAGATGCTCTCGCCGAGTCGTGCTGAACCTGTCCGGCTATGACGCCAAGGCGCGCGTCAGCGCGTTTGGCGAGTGACGCGTAGCTGTCGAGCGCTTTCGGGTTTCCAGTCCGAACCAGAAAACCGTCTGCGATTCCCCATACGGGGACGCTGAACGCGACCCTATCGGCGCGTTCACGCGTGACGAATAGCGGAACGTTCATATCCCACCTGCCAGCTTCGACGCCGGGTAGGAGTTCGCTAAACGATGTCGGACGATGCTCGATCCGGGTGACACCGATCGCCCGAAGCACCGTGTCGGCAAGAGCGATGTCAGCGCCTGTGGCGGTACCATCTGTTTCCGTCCAACCGAACGGGGGTTCTTCGATGTACGCAATCGTGACCTTCATCGCTGGGTCTCCCACTTCTTGCGGTTACGCAATGGTCGCAAACCTGTTACGCATTGCATCGCGTGAATCGGCAGTTTCTCAGGGAAAAAATTTTCGCGCTCGCCACAATATTCGCGCTGCTGAAACGTCTTCAGGCGCATGGAACCGCCACCCACCTCGCACCCGATGACCGACCGAGACAGCGACATCACCGCGACCGTGGTGCGTGAGCGCACGAGGCTCGTCAATTTTATCCGGCGTAGGATCCGCGACCCGGACGATGCCGAGGACATCCTGCAGGATGTGTTTCACGAATTCGTGCAGGCTTACCGGCTTCCCGCTCCAATCGAACAGGCGAGCGCGTGGCTTTTTCGCGCGGCGCGCAATCGCATCATCGATCGTTTTCGCAAGAAGAAAGAGCAACCGCTGGCGGAGTTGTCGGAGGCGGAGGACGACGCCAGCGGTGAATATCGCCTCGACCTCGCGCTACCGGCGCACGATGCAGGTCCCGAAGCCCTCTACGCTCGCGCTGTATTGCTCAAGGCTCTGCAGGATGCGCTCGATGAATTGCCGCCGAATCAACGTGAGGTATTCATCGCGCACGAACTGGAGGGGCGGTCCTTCAAAGACATGGTGGCGGAAAGCGGCGTCGCGCTCAACACGCTGCTCGCGCGCAAGCGCTACGCGGTCTTGCATCTGCGCGCCCGACTGCAGGCCATTTACGACGAACTGGATATTTAGAGGAGTCGACGGATGAAGTTTCGAATCAGATGCGTGGGTAAAGCGCTGCTCGTGGTGGTCGCCATAGCCGTGCTCGGGTTGGTGGTCATGACGCTATGGAACTGGGTGATGCCGGCGCTATTCGTGGGCGCCCGCGCGATCGATTTCGCGCATGCGTTGGGCTTGCTGGTTTTGAGCCGCATCCTGTTTGGCGGATTCCGCGGACATGGCGGCTGGCGCGGACGGCGTCACTGGCGAAAATGGGAAGCGATGACGCCAGAAGAGCGCGAGCATTTCCAGGCGGCCTGGCGATCGGGCCGCGACCGGCGCGACGGAGATTGAACATGCGCGAGGAATCGACGGTCGACTGCAAACAGCAGCCGGGCGTGATTGCGCCGGTCGTCGACCTGAAGCGTTGCGAAGGCAAGGGCGATTGCCTGGAGGTTTGCCCCGAGAATGTATTCGAGGTCCGGCGCATCGATGACATCGACTATCTCTGCCTCGACTGGATGCATCGCCTCAAGCTACGCGTGCATGGAATGAAAGTCGCCTATACACCGAACGCACAGGCCTGCCGGTCGTGCGGTCTATGTGTGGCGGCGTGCCCTGAAGGCGCAATCAAGCTCGCCAGAACGGCATAGCGGTACACGTCAAGGAGCGCATATGGCTTCATCAACCACAGATCTTCTGCGACGGCTTCACGAACAGAGTCAGACAGAGGTGATAGCGCACGCACGCGCGCAATTCCGGGGATCGAGTGAGGAGTTTCTGACTCTGTCGGAGGATTATGAAACCCTCGCGCCGCGACTCCGTGGACGATTTCTCGAAACGCTCGGACTATCCAGCGAAGATTTCGAATCGTCGCAAGGCACGCCTTTATCGTTAGCAGTGTCGGCGGAAACGGGAAGGTTTTTACGCAACATGGTGCTTTCGCACAAACCAGTTCGGATCCTCGAACTGGGCAGTTCCTGCGGCGTGTCCACGCTGTATTTCGCCGAGGCTCTTCGCAAGTTAGGCAGTGGCATGGTTGTCGCGACTGAACTCGATGCTGGCAAGTGCGCACAACTTCGGGCCCATGTCGGAATGGCGGGCGTAGACGCTTATGTCGACGTGCGGGAGGGCGATGTGTTCGAGACCGTTGCCGGACTGGACGGTACTTTCGACATGGTGTTCATCGACGTATGGGCCGACAGCTATCTGAATCTGTTCAAGCGGATCGAGCGCCTGCTGCGGCCGGGGTCGATCGTTCTCGCCGACAATATGTACACAGCCGAGGACGCCGTTCGGCCATACAAGCGCTACCTCGACGACGATTCGCGCTTTTCGACCACGACGTTGAACTTTGAATCGGGGGTCGAATTTACCGTTGTCGTGTCTTAGGCAGACTTCGGTTCATGTGCTTGAACGAAAAGGCATGCAGGCGAAAACGCTCTTTCCCGGCGCGGAAAGGGCTTTGCCGGGTATTCCGCGGACGCCATACTCAAACACACGCCAGCGGGCTTACGGAATAAGCCTCCCACCGCACACGTTTACTGCACGTATCGCGCAATGCACAAAGCGCTCATGCCATCGCACAGGCAGGGGTATCTGCTTGTCCGATGAATTGGCCGCGGCAATCGTTCGGCGTCGGGCACGCGCGATATATCGCTGAAAAGGAGGGCGCCATGTATGCCACTTACAGAATCACCATCCTCGCAGGTGTGTTCGTGCTCGGGATGACATCGCATGCAAGCTGGGCGGAGCAAACCGTTGACGCAACATTGCTATCGGACTCGATCCAGCTCGGGACGCACACCGTCAAGGCGGGTCGCATCACGCTTGAAGTCAAGAATGCTGCGGGCAACAACATGGAACACGAACTCGTCGTGCTCAAGACAGATCTCTCGGACAATGCACTCCCCGTCAGCAAAGGACAGGTGCTGGAGCGCAGGCTGAATAAGATCGGGGAAGTCGAAGACATCGCGCCGGGCAAGAGCAAGCGCGTGTCCTTCAAGCTTGCGCCTGGCCACTACGCGTTAATCTGCAATAAGGCGGGACACTATGCGGCGGGAATGCACACGGCGCTTGTCGTCACGCCGTAGAGCATGCTTACTCATGAGCGAGCCACCGCAAACGTGTTCGCCTTCATTAGGTGACAGCCGCTTCGGACCCGTGGTTCTGTGCATATATGGCTGGGCGCAGAATAAAGAGCCAGCGTTTGATCAAATCGCAAAAAGGACTGCGGCCACGCAAAGTATCATGATGACCAGGCTAGCACGGTTCCTGAACGCATACACGATCGGGTCGTCATGCATCTGTCCTCGGAACGCTACCATCCAGACGCGGCTGATCCAGTACAGCACGAGAACAAAGAAGATCCAAAGCCTGTGGGGATGACGATACAACCCCGTGACGGCGTCAGAACTCATGTAGAGCGCAAGAACGAGCACCGCCACATAGCCCGCTGCGGGTCCAAACGAGCGCACGATGCTCATGTCCGCCGTGAGATAGCCTCGGCCAGACGTGGAGTCCTTACCCTCCCGCTGCATTTTGTCGAGTTCGGTATAGCGCTTCACCAGCGCGAGACTGAGGAATATCATCACCGAGAACATGATTAGCCAGTCTGACGGCACGACATCGACCGCCGCGCCCCCAGCCACGATGCGGGTGGTATAGAGCGCAGCCAGCGTGAAGACATCCACGAGCATCACCCGCTTCAGGTGGAACGAATAAGCGAGCGTCATCGCGACGTAACACGCCAGCACGAGCTGAAACGACGGCGGCAGGAAAACCGCCGCGAGGCTCGCCGACGCCAGCAACAGGACGAACAACATGCCAATGCCGCAAACCAGCGGCAACTCGCCTGAGGCAAACGGACGCTTGCACTTGCGACTATGGCGCCTGTCCGCGTCGAGATCGAGCATGTCATTCAATATATATACCGAAGACGCACATAAACAGAACGAAAGAAATGCGATGCCGGAAACCTTCAGTGCGTCGAAGTTCGTGAAGCGATGCGACGCAAGAAGCGGCACGAAGATCAGCAGATTTTTCACCCACTGATAGACGCGCATTTCCCGTACGGTCAGTCTGAAGAGAGACCGTTTGTTATCGAAGATGACCGTGGTTTGATTCACCTTCCGCGCGGCCGACTGAATGCTCTTTCCTCCAACGACGATCGCCGTGCGCGCCTGCTTCCACACCGGCAGATCGGCTCGCGCGTTTCCGCAATAGTCGAACCCTTGTACGCCAAACTCGGCCGTCAAAGCCGACGCCTTGTTCGTGCCTGTCAGATTGATCGACTCGTTACTCGCCATCACCCCTTTGAAGAATCCGAGGTGACACGCGATCTGTTCGGCAAACCGTCGATTCCCTGCAGTGCAGAGATAGAGGTCGCGGCCGGACGCGCTCTCTTTCTTCAGGAAGTCGATCAGGCGTCGGTTGTATGGCAGGAGTGACACGTCGATTGCGGCCCGCTCGGCTATCTGCGCTTTCAGATAACCCTTTCCATGCAGCATCCATTCCAAACAATAAAGCAGATAGAGCGGATTTCGTTTGACGAGGGCGAGAAACGACTCGATCAGAAGATCGCTGTACGTCAGTGACCCGTCCAGGTCAACACAAAGTGGAATGGCAGCCATGGTGACCTCGATGGACCTGAATCTGCATCAACCTTCCTAATTTTGAGCAATGCAAAGCCGCGCGACCCATTTCTGCGTCGTCGTCCGCTCGGTCGGGTTCTCAACTTTCATGGCGTTGTAGAGGAGTCGCGGGCCAAATCGTCGGCTCTGCCAGCCACGAAGATCTACTGATTCCAGTGAATTTTTCGATTTGAGAAGCGCAACTCCGCCTGGAACCCGGCATGCTGCAGTGAAGGGCGGGCGAATGCTCCCTGCATGAAGATCGTGATCGTCATGCACTCGACCGTTGTCTGATCGCATCGACCTGTCGATAGCGTTAGCACGACAGATTCGTGCGCGGACAATGAAGCCAATCACAGGCTATCGCCTGCTCGCTGCGCCGCAGCGAAACGTTAGAACCTGCAGCGAGCATAGACCCGCCGGCTCTAAGCGTTGTGACAGGGGCCTGGAATGTGGTGATATTGGCCGATAACGTGGAACACACTCCACGTGCGGGTGCACGCCTCGACTTCGAGCGACCACCATCGATCTTCGTTACTTGTGCGGCGCTCAGACAGCAGGAAAGTGCCTTGGCTGTTCGCGCAATGCGAGCTTGTGCAGCGCCATACAAGTGCCCATAATCGGCATTGTTCGACATCGCTATCGTTTCTCTTCTACTTCGTTCATCCCAACCCCGGCCTTTTGTGTTGTCGTGGGCATGCTTCGACGCTCAGAGTGGTGACCTTGGTAGAGGGCGAGCATGCGTCGACGAACGAGGGTCTCCATCAACCAGAGAAGGCCCGTATTTCCACGATGACGAAAGACGCCATTCAGCGTGTGAACTCCACGCGGAGATCGATGAGGATGCAAGCCGCCCTCGAACGTGTGAACTGGACGCAGCTGTGCGACCAGATTCTCATCTTCGTATTCGGCTCGTCACTATACGCAGCTATCCTCTACAACTTCGACATCAATAGCGGCGTGCTGGCAGGAATCTGGGCCTTTGCCATCGTTGTAGCCGTAGTCATATACGGCTATGTTTCCCGTTTCGAATGGCGCACCACGATCGTTACGATACTATTCATCGCGGTGGTGTTGTTTGCGTTCGGATTCCTGCGAGAATTCAGTTTCGACGGCTTGAACTACCACGTCGCGACACCGCTATCGATAGACCACACCCTCAACGGCATTGCCGATACCGATGCATTGGGCGGAAGCTTCTGGGCCGAACACTACCCCAAAGCATTTGAGTATTTTGCGTACACGGCCAAGGTTCTGGCGTCACGATTCAATAGTGGAAAGTCATTTACGCTATTGCTCAGTGTTCCTGCCTGCGTTGCTCTAATGCGTTTGCTCCAGTCGGCGGGAATATCTGCCAGAGCTTCGCTGATTGCCTCGGCTTGCTGCGTTTATAACCCGGTAGTGCTCGGACAGGTGACGAGTTTCTATGTCGACGCTGCACATTACTTCTGCTGGGTCATCTTTTCTGTCCATTTGCTTTTCGCGCTCAAGCATAGGCCTTATTCCAGAGTTCAACTAGGTATCGCACTCGTGCTTCTGATCGGCTCCAAGCTGACAGGGCCCGCCTTCGCCGCCATCTCGATTGCGGTTCTCTTCACTGCGGCGTTTATTGGCGGCGAAAAGAGACGCTTTCTGACTCAGAGCCGCGGAGTTATCGGACAGCTGGCCATCTGGTCTCTTGTCGCTGTCGCGGTGATCGGCTATTCACCGTACGTGGAGAACATAGTCGCTGGAAAACACATTTTCTACCCCGTGCTGGGCAGCGACAAGGTCGATATCATCGGTGGAAAAGTGTCAGCAGACTTTCTTGCGATGGATCCTTTGCAGAGGATTTTCCTGTCGTATTTCTCGCTGCCGCTGGATTGCAGACCGTGTGAGAACGCGGAGCCTACCTTTGTCCCGTCATACACCCACTTGCGCGACGCGTTTATCGCACTGCATACGACTGCTTCACGTTTCGGAGCATTTGGGCCCTTCTTCGGAGTTATGTTTATTGCATGCATCGCTTCTTTGTTCTGGAGGAAGAGAGGCGGCGGTGAAATTGTGAAGATATTTCTTCTCGCAACGTTGGCGAGCGTCCTGCTACATCCGCAAGCGTGGTGGGCCCGCTACGTCCCGATGTTTTATTTGGTCCCATTTCTGGTCATTGCGGGATTTTCATCCGCTCGAAAGCCATTTCATATAGTAGTCGCCTTCGGCATAGCGAACTCGCTCCTCGCTGCGGCAAGCGTTACGGGCTACCTGTTGCTGAAGGAGTCGCACTACAAAAACCAGGTGGCTGCGGTGCGCACGATGTGCGGTGAAGAACCAGTATTGCTGGCATCTTCGGAGATGAATTGGGAAGCGGATTTGCGCGACGACCGTCTAGTTGTTATCGCGGCGGGAAGGCATCCGGCCGATTCGGGTTGTCCCGTTAACTTCGACGAGATGATGGTCATGAAGAAGTAGGCTATTTGAGCCCCAAACGCTGCCTTACTAACTTATGCAACTCAGGAAGAGCTTTCCGGCGCACGAAGGATTCCGGGTCCTCGATGTCGATTTCGTGAAGAGTCTGATCGGGCCCGGCTACGGGGACTGAAATCGGCACCCCGGACCTTGCGTTGTGCGGCGGTATCCAGGTTCCTACTAATCTGCCTTTTTGGCTGATGACCGAGATTTTCGACATTTCAGCTCCAGTCCTGGATATTCAGATTGTGCGGAACCGGACGCGGACCGGGATTTGTGATCGTAATCGTATAATTCAGACCGCTATTAGTCGCGATCACGCCCTGATTGACGGTCACAAGCACGTCGCTGCCAATCACATCGTCGATGATATTTGGCGCTTGCACAACGACACCTCCGTCGAAGCCGCCGCCGATTGCCGTGGTCCAGGTGATCGTTTGCTCTGGCTCCAAAGTAAAAAGCCCGCCTACTGAACGATATTGAGCCATGGTGTTAGGGCCTCCAATGCTCGTTTTGCGGATATGCAAAGATCATAGTTCATTCCAGCGGCAATAGATGTCGAACGCTCGCGCCTGGCCGGGCTGAGTCCGATGCCGTCCGATTCAGCCTGCCCGCGGGGCTTCTTTGCCAATCGGATCTAGGGCTCTACAATCCAATCGCATTTCAACAAAGCAAGAGAAATTCACTCCTACGGCATTCTTCAAGCGAACAAACGCGCATGAAGCTCTATTTCAGCCGCAACTACAATCCACGTCTGGCCGTTGCCGTGGCGCGCTATTTGAACTCGCCGGTCGAGTATGAATTCGCTTTTCCGTTCTCGCCCGGCGAGCGCGAAAAGTTCATCAAGCTCAATCCAAACCTGAGCGTTCCCATTCTTGTCGAAGGGGAGGCGACGCTGTGGGAAGCGGACGCGATCGCCTGCCGGCTTTCGCGCCTCGCCGGGTCAGACTTCTGGCCGACCGGCGACGCCATGCCGGACCTGATCCGCTGGATCAGTTGGGGCTACTGGAATTTCGTGCGTGCCTGCGATCAGGTTCATTTCGAACGGGTGACGAAGCATCGTTACGGCCTCGGTCCGGTCCGGCGCGACGTGGTGGAGGCGGGGCTGAGCGAATTCGCGTCGTCGGCTGCGATTCTGGAGCGGCATCTGGCGGCCAGGGATTGGCTCGTCGGCGATGAAGTCACCTATGCCGATTTCCGCCTCGCATGCGTACTCCCGTTCGCCGAACTCGCCGGCCTGCCGCTTGCCGATTTTTCACGCGTGGAAGCGTGGCACGCGCGGCTCATGGAGATTCCCGCCTGGAAGGATCTATTCGCCGGGCTCGACGCGCCTGAACTGCCCCCGGTCGAGTCGTCTTGACAGGACGCTGTCGTCCGCGGCATCGAACGCAATGTTCGTATTGTCATCAGCTGGGGCTGTTGCCTTTTAGTCTCGCGTGTCGGTGGATTGCGTTTGGCTCTTCGCGGGTAGTGTCCATCTGGATCGAAAGGAAGTCCGTGGAAGCGCGTTGGGCTACATAGCGACACGCAGACCAGCACATTAACGTTTCTTAGTTGAGTTTAGATAAATTAGCTTTTCTCATTCCGGCGTTGCCCGCACACTTGCGACATCCGACTTTTCATGTCCCCGATCCGACGCCGCAATTGATCTGATCCAGTGGACGATCCCGTCGACCCGTCTTTGCACCTATGCAAGGTGAGGAGGCCGTCATGGCTATCTATACCGGGAAGTTTGCCAGGTTCTATAGCGCAATTCATCATCGCCGTGAACCGGTCATCTACGCATCCACGATAGATGCCAGCAATAGACTGGCACTCTTTGCAGCGCTTGCTGAAAATCCGTCGTCGGCAGACGAGCTTGCAGACATAACCAAAACAGAAGTCTGTTGCGTGCGCGAGTGGTTGGCCGACTTCGCCGCTTCTGACTATCTCCAGTACGATGCCGCTAGCGAGCGGTACTGGATGACCGAACAGCAGGCATATGCGCTCGCCGACAAACCCGGCAATGCCTACATCAAAGACGCGTTTGCAGTGTGGCGCAAATCGCAGCTATTCGGGAGATGACGCAAAGCGATCGTCAACGAACTGATTGGGCCCGTCTCAGCTAGAGATAGCTCGTACCTGTTGCGATGCCGCCTGCATCCGTTGTAACTTCTGTTTTTCCAACCATTGCAGCGATTCCTGCACGACCTCGGGCGGAACTTCATTAAAGGACGCGTTGCGAATCAGCGCTTCGCTTGCGGCAATGTCGTTGAACTGCCCCAGCTTGTTCTGCACGGATGTCAGTTCCTTGATGGTGCGACCGTGTCCGCCTTTGATAACCGGTTGAAAAAACTCCAGCAGGTACCTCAGTTTTTTGCCTGCTTTTCTGACATCGTGGAGATCCTCCTCGTGGGTTTCCACGCTAAGTGCAGCGCGTTTGCTGCGCTTTTGAAGTGCGCGCTGCGCTAAACGGACCCGCTTTTCGGCGAACGCCCGAATGGGTAGACCGTCGCAGCGCGACAGCAGTGTGGTTTGCGCGCGAAGCAGGGCATCGTTCAGGAACGCTTCGACATCGTCGCTTTTGATCATCGTTTGACTATGCACTACCGCCTGCGCTCGCCTCTCGCGCGCCGCGGCCACCAGCGGTTCGATCGAGGCGCCGGACTGCTGGGCGGCTTTCAACAGATCGCCTGCTATGTCCCAGTCACGCGTTCCGCCTGCGACGGCCGCAAGACGCTTGAATTCTTCTGTGGCTCGAGCGGTCGATTCGTCTCCGAGGTACGGGGAGTACGCCCAGTACAAAGCCCGAAGCTTTCTGAAAGCAACGCGAAGCTGATGAAACCCTTCTGCGTCGCTCTGCGTGGATAGCTCTTTTGCCCTTTGCACGGCTTCAGCCACCACCGGCGTCGCGAGCGAGGAGAAGGTACTGGCAATGGAACTGGTTTTGGACAGTGATGAACCGGCCGTCCGACGGTTGACCTTGAAGAGCGCATTCGGCCGTGGCAAGGACCAGTCACCATCCATATCCATTGCAGCCTCGAGTCGGAAAAAAATATACTGCCGAGACCTTACCACAGGGAGCTTCGACCGCCGCGATTGTGACGCGCTGATGACAGGCTTTGACGTGCCGCGCGTTCACAGTCCTCGCTTCGAAAACATCACCGCATTCTGCGGTTCTGTATTAGCATGCTCAACTATGTCTGATAACGCCCGATACGCCGCCGCGTCGTGAGCGTCTTGAGAGCATCCAGGGCATAAGTGGGAGTTCGGTTTGAAGAAGCGCGCCACCGTGATCTGTCGCAGAGGTAAGCGAATCCTTCTGGTCGCACGTAGTGCATCAAAGTGGGCTTTGCCGGGCGGGATTCTCAAGCGCGGCGAGCACCGCACCGACGCCGCACTTCGGGAACTCAAGGAAGAAACACAACTCTCCGGGAAGTCGGCGAAGCACCTATTCGACTTCCGCGGCAAGCAGAAGCACCATCACGTGTTTTTCTGCGAAATTCCAAATCGCGCCAAAGCTCGCCCGAGTAACGAAATATCCAGGTGTCGCTGGTTTCACCTGGATGATATTCCTCGCCTCGTGACCAGCGGGCCGACAACCGATATCGTGAAGCTGATGAATCAGCGGCGCAGGAAGTAGCCCTGCCGGCAGTCAGGCGAGCGAGACCGGCGCACCGGCCTCGCTCCAATTTCAAAGTCCCGCCAACTACGCCGCCAACTTCAGCGCCTGCGCAAAATCGGCAATCAGGTCGTCGATATCCTCGATGCCTGCCGAGAGCCGCAGCATGCCGTCGGAAATGCCCATCGCCTTGCGCGTTTCCGGCCCGGCTTCGAAAAAGATCGTCGGCGCAACGGGAATGATCAGCGTGCGCGTGTCGCCGAGACCGGTCGCCTTGACCGGCAGCTTGAGCGCGTTGACGACTTCGATCATGCGATCCGCGTTGAGCAACTCGAACGACAACAGCCACGACGCGCCTTTGAACAGCGTCTGAGCGATCTCGTATTGCGGATGGCTCTTCAGACCAGGATAGAACACTTTGCCGATCGCATCGTGCCCCTCGAGAAACTGCGCGAGCGCGAGCGCATTGTCGCTGCTCTGTTTCACGCGCAAGGCGAGCGTTTCCGCGCCCATCGCGATCGAGTGCGCCTGCTCGGACGACAGTGACGCCCCCATGTCCCGCAGGCCCTTCTTGCGGATCTGCAGAAGCCCCTGATCCTTCGCCGCCGAGCGCCGATAGTCGTCGGCGATATTCGGATACGCACTCCAATCGAACAGGCCCGTATCCGTCACCGCGCCACCGAGCGCGGCGCCATGACCCGCGATGGTCTTCGTCAGCGAGTTGATGACGAGGCTCGCGCCGACCGCCTTTGGCTTGAACAATGCGGGCGAGGTAATCGTGTTGTCGACCACGTATGCGATGCCGCGCTCGCGGCACACGTCACCGATGCCTTGCAGATCCGGAATCTGGGTGCCCGGATTCGCGATGGTCTCGACGAACACCATGCGCGTATTCGGCCGGATTGCGTTCTTCACGTCGTCGAGGTTGCACGCGTCGACGGTCGTGACTTCGACGCCGAGCGCCCGCAATGTGCCGAACAGACTGTTGGTGTTGCCGAACACGTAGCGGCTCGACACCAGATGATCGCCCGCGCGCAGCAGCGTGAGGAACGTCGCGGTGATGCCGGCCATGCCGGTGCTGAAGCACACCGTGCCGACGCCTTCTTCGAGGCTGGTGATTTTGCGCTCGAGCGCGGCGGTGGTGGGGGTGCCCTGCCGTGCGTAATTGAAGCCGCCTTTCTTCGTGCCCTGGAACACGCCGATCAGGTCCTCGACGCGCTCGAAACCATATTGCACGGACGTATGAACTGGCTGGCGCAAGGCGCCGTGCTCAGTGCCCGCGATTCTGTCGCCGTGAACGATGCCAGTGGTGAAACCTTGCTTGTCCATTCCTTCTCCGCCTTTTTCAGATCGATTGCTTCCGACCGATTATCGCCTGTAACCGTGCGCCGGCGAAGTCTTTAGCGTCCCGCCGGACGGCGCCGGGCGCTCCGAATGGGCAAAACGCGCTCGGCGATGTTGCGCTGCGGGGTTGACTAGCCCCGGTGGCACGCACAGGCTTTAAGTCTCCATGGATCAGCACTGGAGGAAACGTGGCCATGCCGGATCATCCAGGCAGTAAGCCGAATACGGCGCGCATCATTGCCGCACAGGCGAGTCCGTGCGACGAACTCGTCATCCGCACGCAGCCCCTCACGATTGACCGCCCGTGCCGGCGCAAGCGGCTCGCGCTCGCCGCGACCATCGCTGGTTCCAGCATGGCGTTCATCGATGGCTCCGTCGTCAACGTCGCGTTGCCGTCCATTCAAAGCGAACTCGGCGCGAGCGTCGCGGCGATGCAGTGGGTCGTCAACGCGTATCTGCTGTTTCTCGGCTCCCTCGTGCTGGTCGGCGGATCGATGGGCGACAAACTCGGCCGGCGCACGGTGTTCATTGCGGGTGTCGGACTTTTCACGCTGGCGTCGGCCGCTTGCGGGTTTGCACCGAATGCGTCTGCGCTGGTCGCCGCGCGCGCGGTTCAGGGCATCGGCGCGTCACTGCTCGTGCCCAGCAGTCTCGCGATTATCGGCGCGGTGTTCGACGACGCCGCGCGCGGACGGGCGATCGGCACCTGGGCGGGCGTCGGCGCGATCACGTCGGCCGTGGGGCCGGTGGCGGGCGGCTGGCTCGTCGACGCGTGGTCGTGGCGCGCGATCTTCTTCCTGAACGTCCCGCTCGCGGCGCTGACCATCGCGCTCGCGATATTGGCTGTGCCCAACAGCCACCGGGCCGATGCGCCTCGACAGCTCGACTGGCTCGGCGCACTGAGCGCGGCCACGGGACTCGCCGCGCTGACCTTCGGCCTGACCGAGGCGTCGGCGCGTGGCTTCGCGCATCCGCTCGTATTCGGTGCGATTGGCGCCGGCGTGCTGATACTCGCCGCATTCGTGATCATCGAAGCGCGCAGCCCCAACCCGATGGTTCCGCTCGACCTGTTTCGCTCGCGCGACTTCACCGGTGCCAACCTCGTCACCCTGCTGCTTTACTTCGGCCTTGGCGGTGCGTTCTTCTTCCTGCCGTTCACGCTGATCCGCGCGCATGGCTTCACCGCGACCCAAGCGGGCGCGGCGCTGTTGCCGGTGCCTTTCATCATCGGATTGCTATCGCGCTTCACCGGCGGTCTGACGAGCCGCTTCGGTGCGCGCGCGCTGCTGACCGTTGGCCCGGCCGTCGCCGGAATGGGCTTCACGCTGCTGGCGCTGCCGTTCGTGCGCGGCAGCTACTTGACGGGATTTTTCCCCGCGCTCGTCGTGCTCGGGCTCGGCATGACGATCACCGTCGCGCCGCTCACCACGACCGTGATGGGCGCGGTGCCGAGCGACCGCACAGGCATGGCGTCCGGCATCAACAACGCGGTTGCGCGCGTGGCGGGCTTGCTGGCGATTGCGGTGCTCGGCATCGTCTTCGTGTGGTCGCATCACGCGGCGCTATCGGCGCGCCTCGACGAACTGCACGTACCGCAAGATGCGCGCCAGAGCGGTCAACTGCTGGCGCCGGTCGACCAAGCGGGAGCGCCAGCGGGCGCCTCGCCTGCGCCGCGCGACGCAGCCGTGGCGCGTGCGCAAGCCGATTCGATGACCGACGCGCTGCGCGCCGTCGCGCTCGTCTGCGCCGCGTGTGCGTTCGCCGGAGCGGGGCTGGCGATGGCCACCCTCCAGCCGATGAATCGGGCGGCGGTAGCACGCCCGCAGTGAAAGTCGAAACTCAGTGGTGAACGGGCCGTGCCGGCGACCCCGTCGGCCGGATCACCGCGGCCGCTCGCGCCTCGATTCTTTCCGCTGACGAAGTAGGCTGATGCGGAATGGTTGCGCTGTCGTACCCGTTCATTTGTTCATCGATGACGAAGTCCGCGACTCTCATCGCGTCCATCGCGTTGCCGTCCACGTCGTTCCACTCGCGAATCGCGCGATTGACCTTGGTTAGCGCGGTGACGGCGAGCAGGATCGCGTCGGTCTCGGTGATCTTGCCTTCGAGATCATCGACGAGGTAATCCGCAACCCGTAGCGCCGCGCCGATCAGATTGCTGTCGTCGCTCAAGTCCGTCAATACCGCATGAACCACTGCGAGGCAAGCATCTTTGCGTGCAAGTGCGATGTCTGTCATGAGGTTCTCCAGAGTCGAGGTGCCAGCACAATTTACTCCGAGTGCCCGCGGCATGTCGAATGCGCCCGCGGCGAAGCCGCCACCGCGTTGCCTTTACCAGCGCTGGTGGACGTGGGGCGCGATATGGTGCTGATAGATTTCCCGGACCCGCTGCATGAGCTCGTCGGACAGCGGCGCGAGGTTCGCGGCCGAGACGTTCGACGCCGCCTGTGCCGCGTTTTTACTGCCAGGGATGATGACGGAGACGGCATCCTCCATCAGGATCCAGCGCAGGGCCAGTTGCGCCATGGAGGCGTCCACGGGTACGAGGCCGCGCAGTTCGTCGACCGCCTTCAACGCGACGTCGTAGGGTACGCCGGAGAACGTTTCGCCGACATCGAACGCCTCGCCATGCCGATTGAATGCCCGATGATCGTCCGACGCGAAAACCGATTCCGCGGACAGCTTGCCCGTGAGCATGCCGCTCGCCAGAGGCACTCGCGCGATCACCGCAACGTCTTTCTTTTGCGCCTGCCTGAAGAACAGATCGGCGGGACGCTGACGGAACATGTTGTAGATGATCTGCACCGAAACCACATTCGGATATTCGATCGCCTTCAGCGCTTCTTCGACCTTTTCGACCGACACGCCGTAATAGCGGATCTTGCCGGCGGCGACGAAGTCGTCCATCGCGTCGAACACTTCGGGACGGTAGTAGACCTCGGTCGGCGGGCAATGCAGTTGCACCAGGTCGAGGGTGTCGACGCCGAGGTTCGCGCGGCTCCGGTCGATGAACGCTTCGAGTTCGCGCTTGTTCAGATAGCCGCTGGTCACATGCGGGTCGAGTCGGCGCCCGAGCTTCGTGGCGACGATGGGACGTTCGCCGCCTCGTTGCCGCAGCACGTCCCGGATGATCCGTTCCGAGCGACCGTCGCCGTAGACATCGGCGGTGTCGATGAACGTGACACCGTTATCGAGCGCGGCGTTCAGCGCGGCCTTGGCGTCATCTTCCGCAACGCTGCCCCACGAGCCGCCGATCGCCCATGCCCCAAAACCGATTTCAGACACATTCCAGCCGGTACGACCAAATTTTCTCGTCGAAAGCGTCATTTGGATGCTCATCCTCTGTATTTGCGAAGTTACGTCGCAGGTGCTTCATTACCCTTGCGGGAGTGCCGGCGACCTTGGTACGTAGTGTAGCAAGCGGACGGGGGGCGTATGATTGCCACGGCATCGAAACGGCCGCTCTGACAACAGGACGTGGAACCGGAATAAAGGTGGCGCAATGACAACCAACGCAGGTTCTGACCACATCGCGAACGAGGCCATCACGCCATCGGGAACCGCGCTTATCGTGATGCACTACCAGACCGACATTCTCGGACTGTTTCCATCGGTCGCGCCGGCGTTGCTCGCCAATACGCGCAGGTTATGCGACGCGGCCCGCGCCAAAGGCGTTAGCGTCTATTTCGCCAATCTCCGGTTCAGTCCGGGCTATCCGGAAGTCAGCCCGTTGAACAGGAATGGGCAGGGAATCAAAAGACTTGGCCTGTTCCTCGAAGACCGGACCGCGCCGGAGTTGGGCCAGCAGGCCAACGAACCGCTCGTCATCGCGCATCGTGCGAGCGTGTTCTTCGGCACTGATCTGGAGGCGAGACTTTCCGCGCAAGGTATCGATTCGCTGATCATGGTCGGCATCGCGTCGACCGGAGTCGTGCTCTCCTCGGTCGCGTACGCGAGCGACGCCGACTTCCGCCTGTACACGGTCAAGGATTGCTGCTACGACCCGGACCAGGTGGTCCATGAACATCTGTTTGCAACCGCATTCGATTCACGCACCACGGTGCTGTCACTGGCGGACGCTTTACTGCTGCTCGCGTAGACCGATACCGACGACTCGACCCGTCGCCTCGGCATGTGATTTGCTGATCGAAACCGCAAGACCAACCCACCAGGCGACAAACCGTGGCGCCGAAAGCATCGGACATCAGCTCGTTTCAGATTTTCGAGAGCGTCGTCATCCGCCTCTACGACGGCGGGGTGCTATCGCCGGCCGTGCTCGAACGTGTCGTCGGCGCTTTCGCCCAAGCGAATGTCGACTGGCGTGGCACCGTGCAGGGCCGTTCCGTAGATGGCCGTTTACTGCACGAAATCGTCGCGCTGACGATGCTGCCCGGACAGCCGCTTCGATCGGCATCGGCATCCTTCATGTCCGTGATCGAACACATCGCGGGCGTCGCCACGCAAGCCGAACCGAAGCCCGCGAGACGCGGTAGAAAAGCCGTACCGCCGGCGGATGAAACGGAAGCGGAAACGCAGACGGAAACGCGGACGGAAACGGCAGCGGAATCGCAAGAACTGCTTGCGCAATTGTCCGGCAACGAACCATCCGGCAAGCGCCGCCGCGCGAACCAACAACCGGATCGGCCCGCGAGCCCGCACGGCTACAACCCGTTCGTCAACGCCCGGCCGCCGCGCTCGAAGAAGCCGTGAACCCGGGCGCGGCTCGCTTCGCAAGCGCCTGGCGCTGGCGAGCCTCGATCCCGATTCCCACGCTGCCGTACACTATCCGCTGGCCGCATCGCCCGCGGCCGGCCAGCGCAAACCCATGCTCACTCCACCCGATCCCGCCAACTGGCTAACCGCCTGCCGCGATGCCGAAACCGGCATCGAAAGTCTGCGCGCGCATTTCAGCGGCCATGCGTACGATCCGCACGATCACGACGACATGTTGATCGGCTACACCGAGCAGGGCGTGCAACGCTTCCAGTGTCATCGGTCGTTGCACACGAGCGTGCCGGGCCGCGCGATCCTGATCGAGCCCGGCGCACTGCATGACGGCCACGCGCCCGAGGCGGGCGGCTTCACGTACGCGATGCTGTATCTGCCGCAAGCCTGGGTCGAGCGCGCGGCGCGCCGGCTCGACTTGCCGGGGCTGGCCGGCGTCGAAGCGGCGTTCGGCCATACGCTCGTCGATGACCGTGCGCTCGTCGATGCGATCCGCCAGGCGTTCGTCGCGATTCACGGCAACGAGGGCCGGCTCGCGCGCGACCAGGCGCTCGATCGTCTGCTGCTGCGACTCGGCGCACAGTTGCGCGACGCGCCGCTCACCGGCGACGCCGCCGCGTCGCCCGCGATCGCGCGGGTGCGCGAGCTGTTGCACGAACAGATGGACGGCAATCTCGGGCTCGACGAACTCGCCGAACTTGCCGGCATCGACCGGTTCAGGTTGACGCGTCTGTTTCAGCGCGCGTTCGGCACGTCGCCGCACGCGTATCTGGTGCGCCTGCGCCTGCGCGCCGCGCGGCGCCTGCTCGCGGCCGGGCGCACGCCCGCTCAGGTCGCGGCCGAAGTCGGCTTCGCCGACCAGAGCCATCTCGGCCGCTGGTTCCGTCGCGCGTACCGGATGACGCCAGCCGCGTACCGGCAGATGTGCACAAACGTTCCAGACTGATTGCGCCGCATCGTCGATCATGAGCGGCTCAACGAGGAGTCGTCATGTTCGATACCAAAGTGGCGCTGATCGTGCGCAGCGATCTCGCGGTCTGGCAGAAGCTCAATGTGGTCGCGTTTCTCGCGACCGGCGTCGCGGCCGCGGCGCCCGATGCGCTGGGCGAGCCCTACGAGGATGCCGCCGGGCACCGCTACGGCCGCATGCTCGGCCAGCCGATGATGGTGTTCGCCGCCGACCGCTCCGGTCTGCAAGGTGCGCATCGGCAGGCGCTGTCGCGCGAGCTCAGAATCGTGCCGTATGTGCACGCGATGTTTTCGACGGGGCATGACGCGGCGAACCGCGCAGTGTTTCGCGCCGAGGACGCGGCGAATCTCGACCTCGTCGGTCTTGCGCTGCACGGACCGAAGAAAGCCGTCGACAAGGCCGTGAAAGGTTTGGCCTTGCACGAATGAGTCGACGAGTGAAAAGAGAAACGTTTGCCGCGCCGGACGTGAATTGCGTTAAAACAAAAAAAGCTTATTCGGCGAATGCACAAGGCATCAATTGCCGCTTCATTTCACATCGTTTCGAGTCTCGAAGCGGTATTGCGTCAAAGCGCCGGTCTATCCAACGGGCATAGATCGGAAAGGCGCAAGTAACGCACCCCCTCTATAGCGGATCGTGTCGCCGTCGTGGTAATGCGATTGCAAGTCTTTGTCGGGAAACGAATTGTCGGCGATTGCGCCAATGCGGTCGCCAACTCGTTTCAAACTATTCTTTGCAAAAACGGCTTTCTATAGCATGGACATGCTCGCAAGAAAACCTTGCGTATACGTTTCAACATGAATTTAACCTCAGTGAGAATTGAATCTGTTGATGTTACACTGCAAGCCGCTGGAGCCATTCTGGCAAAGGGCTTTGGTGTTTCCGGCTCAATTTTGGTTTGAAACGCGTCCACGACTTGTCGCTGGTGTCGTGCGTGCGGCAGCCATTCACTGGACTTCTCCAACACCCTGCTGCGTTCCCGGATTCCTCAGGTACTAATACCGTGTACTCTCAAACGCAAATCGACCCGGTGGTCAGCTTCCGCAACTCGCAGCGCGAGCATGTGCGTGGGACGATCATTAACCTCCAGAGAAAGTCTTTGGTCATGGAGGTCTATAACCCCTATTCCATCGTGCAGGTCAGCGAGGTCTTAAGCGAGCTGAGCGTGCGCATGGGCACCAAGAATGCCTATCTCGGCAAGGCGGTGGTGGTGAGTCTGGTGAACACCGGTCTGACCGCGGTGGTTTCACTGGCACTCATCGACGAATGGCGCGAGCTGAGCGTTCTGCCCAATGAAGCGAAGTCGGTCGGCCGGGAAGCAGAACTCTTTATTAGCGACTGGGACGCGCGCTTCAATATCCGCCGCGACTATCAGATCGTCGTGAACGAGATGCGCGCGTTCCTGTCGGAAGTGTCGCGCTGGGTGGAGCAGGTCGACCTGACCGAGAGCTTGCCGAAGAGCGAAGGCGGCAGGCTGCGCGAGGACCTGTTCTACGAGCTCGCCACGCCGATCATGCTCAAGATCAAGTTCTATCTCGACCGTCTCGAGGAAGAGGCCGAGCGCGTCGACGCGGAGATCGCACCCGTGCATCGCACGTACGCGCAATCAGCGCTGCATCCGTTGCTGCTGCGCGCGCCGTTCGTCTACCGCACCTTCACGAAGCCGCTCGGCTATGCCGGCGACTACGAGATGGTCAATCAGATCCTCAGCGATCCGCAACAGGGGCCGACCACTTACTTCCAGATCGTCAATACGGCGTTCCTGCAGGCGGCGGTCGCAACCGCGCACCGCAACCGCATCAAGCTGCTGATCGACTTTCTGACGCGGCAGGCCGAGGCGGCGCGCGCGGCCGGCAGACCGTTCCGCATCCTCAACGTCGGTTGCGGGCCCGCTTTCGAGATCCAGCGCTTCGTGCGTGAGTATCCGCATCCGGAGCTGCTGTCGTTCGAGCTGGTCGACTTCAGCGAGGAAACGCTCGCTTTTACGAAGGACGCGATCGACAGCTCGGCACACGCCGCGGGTCATAAGGTCTCGGTGCAAATGGTGCATCAGTCGGTGCATGACCTGCTCAAGCGTAAGATTTCAACGGACCCGTCCGCGCGCGAATTCGACGCGGTGTACTGCGCCGGTCTGTTCGACTATCTGTCGGACAAGGTCTGCGCACGTCTGCTCAGTTACTTTGCCGCTCGCACCCGACCCGGCGGCCACTTGCTGGTCACCAACGTCCATTCCGCGAATCCGGAGAAGTACGGGATGGAGCATCTGCTCGAGTGGTACCTGATCTATCGGAACGAGAGCGGCATGAGCTCGCTGCTTCCCCCCAACTCCACTGACCAGAAGCTCTACGTCGACGAGACCGGGGTGAATGTGTTCGCGGAAGCAACGATCCTCTGAAACCGTGTCGACATCCCTGTCCATGACTACCAGTCCCCTGCAGAGCGGCTATCAAACCGAGCTGGCCGACTTTCGCGTCACGTTCAGCCGGGGCGGCGCGTGCACCGCGATTGCGCTCGTGCTGCTGGGCGTGGGGCTGGATTACGCGCAGTATCCGCAGTATCAGACGTCGTTCGCGCTCGCGCGACTGCTGGTGTCGTTGATGATCGGCGGTATCGTCGCCTTGCTCGACACCGACATGGGGCGACGGCTTACTCCATGGCTGACGCTGTCCTGGCTGCTGCTGCCGCAGGCGATGATTTCATGGATGATCTGGCGCACCGACGGTGTTCTGTCGCCCTACTACATGGGCCTGAATCTGGCCATCTTCGCGTCCGGGATTGCGTTGCCATTCGGCTTGTGGCAAAACCTCGTGTTCGGCGTGCTGTCCTGCTTGCTGTATCTGCTGGCCTGCCTGTTGCCTCCGCATGGCGGTGTGCCGCTCGGCACGATGACCGTCAATGTTCTGCTGCTTCTGTTCGCCGCGGCCGCGAGTGCGGTCTACACGTTCTTCAACGAACGCGTGCGCTTCATGCTGTTTCGCCTGAAGGCCGAGGTGTCCGAGAAAAACGCGGAGGTCTCCGCGAAGAACGCCGAGCTCGAAGTGATCAATCGGCAGTTGCTCGACATCAAGGGCCAACTGCTGCAGCAGGAAAAAATGGCGGCGATCGGTACGCTCGCGGCGGGCCTGCTGCATGAAGTGAACAACCCGGTGAACTTCTGCCTGATGGCGATCGAGGTTGCGCTGGAGGAGCCGATCGCGAAGAAGGAGCCGACGCTGCAGGAATGCCTGGTCGATGCGCGGCAGGGCATGCAGCGCATCCAGCACATCGTGTCGGACCTGAAGACGTTCGCGTATCGCAAGCCCGGCGCCGAGGCGGAGCTGGGCACGCCGTTCCTGTTCGAAAAAGCGCTCGATTCGGCGATCCGGCTCGTCGGGCATGAATTGCGCGGCGTCACCGTAACGCGCGAGCTGCCCGCGGATACGCTGGTGCAGGGCGACGAGGCGGCCATCATCGGCGTGCTGATCAACCTGCTGTCGAACGCGGTGCTGGCGATGCGCAAGGCGGGCACGCCCGCGCCGGCGATTCACGTCAACGTCAGATGGACGGAAGAGCGCCTGCACGTGACGGTAAAAGACAATGGGCCGGGCATCGCGCCGGAGAATATCGCGCGCGTGTTCGAACCGTTCTTTACCACCCGCGAAGTGGGACAGGGCCTGGGCCTCGGATTGTCGATCAGCTATGCGGTGATCGAGCGCCATGGCGGCCTGCTGTTTGCTGAGAGCGAGCTGGGAAGTTGGGCTGCGTTCAGTTTCGATCTGTCGCCCGCACCCTGAGAAACACCATGAACGACATCCGACAGACACAGCCCACTCTTCTCTACGTCGATGACGAAGAGTTGGCGTGCAAATATTTCGCGCGCACCGTCGGTGCCGATTACGAGGTCCTGCTCGCGACCAGCAGCGACGAGGCCATCGCTATTCTCGAGCAGGACAGTGCGCGCATCGCGGTGCTGGTCACGGACTTCCGCATGCCGGGGCGCGACGGCGGCGAACTGTTGCGCCAGGTGGCGCTGGAATATCCGCACATCGTGCGGATTCTGGTCACTGCTTATGCCGACGTCGAGATGCTGTTGCAGACGGTCAATACCGGCGAAGTGTTCCGCATCCTCGAAAAGCCGCTCAAGCCGGCGGCGGTGCGCGATACGCTGCAACTGGCGTTCGATCGTTACCACGAACGCGCGATGCAGAATCAGCGTCTGATCGCGATCGACGAAACCCTCGCGTTCATCGCGCACGAACTGAACACGCCGCTCGCGGCGATCGCGTTGAACGCGCACAGCATCGAAGATCGCACCGACGCGGAGCGCGATGCCGAAGGCGAAATTCTCGGCGCCGCGAAATCGATGCGCGAGAGCGCGCAGTACTGCATGGCGGTGGTGTCGTCGTTCTGGCGCTCGGTGCACAACGGGCGGCGCCGGCAACAGGAGGGCGATGAGGCGCGTATCGAGAGCACCGCGCATGGGCTGATCTCGGCGTTGCTCGATACGTATCCGTTTACGACCGCGCAGCGCTCGTGGGTGCAGGTCGACGTCGAAAGCGACTTTGCCGTGCTCACGCAGCCGAATTGCGTGGCGCTCGTGCTGTCGTCGCTGCTGTCGAACGCGTTGCGCGCGCTCGCGGATGTGCCGTCGCCGTCGGTGCGCTTTACCGTAACAACGGAACCCCACCCGAGCATCGGCATCTGTGACAACGGGCCCGGAATTCCGCCCGAGATCAAAGACCGCCTGTTGACGGACCCAATTACAACGCACGCGAAATCCGGGGGGAACGGCTTGGGCCTGATTCTATGCAACCGTGTCATGCAGTCCTGTGGCGGCGGACTCAGGATCGAGTCCACGTCGGGGGGAGGCACCACCGTAGTGCTGGATTTCCCCCATATCAAAGGTCAAACGCACAGGAGTTGTTGATGAACGAACCAAAAGCCACAGAGGAGTTGGCGCCGGCGATCATCTTCGTCGATGACGAAGCTACTGCCGTAAAGTACTTCCAGCGTGCCATCGGAAGCCTGGCGCCGGTCCTGACTGGCGGCTCGGTGGAAGAGGGCAAGGCGCTGCTCGACGAGCACGGCGACCGGGTCGGCGTCCTCGTCTCCGACCAGCGCATGCCTGGCGAGTTCGGCAACGAGCTGCTGCGCTATGCGAGCGAGCGCTTTCCGCATGTCGTGCGGATTCTGACCACCGCGTATTCGGAAATCGATCAGACCGTCGCGGCCGTCAACCTCGGCCATATCCATCGCTACATCAAGAAGCCGTGGGACATCACGGCGCTGCGCATGGAGCTGAAGCAGGCGCTCGAACTGGCCGAGCTGCGCAAGGAGCGCGACACGCTGGTGCGCGAGAAGCTGGGCGTGCTGCAAAAGCAGGTGGTCGCCACGCGGATTGGTCTGGTGCGTTCGCTGTCGGCTACGCTGATCGGGCCCGAGCGCTTCCAGCCGGTCGAGACGTATCTTGCGGCGGCGGTGCTCGCCGAAGTGCCGAACTCCGAGCCGGACTGGCTGCTGCAGGACTATTCCGACCTGATCGCGGCCGAGAGTGCCCGCAGCGGCGCGTTCGGTCATGCCGTCGCGGCGCATCTCGCCACGCTGCGCAACCGGCACGGCGGCGCGAACGTGACCGCGAGCGACGCGCTGACGGCGCTGGCCGGGGCGTTTTCCGAGGCTGGCATCAATGTGCGCCGCGC
Source organism: Paraburkholderia sp. EG304 (assembly GCF_046543485.1). Classification (NCBI taxonomy): domain Bacteria; kingdom Pseudomonadati; phylum Pseudomonadota; class Betaproteobacteria; order Burkholderiales; family Burkholderiaceae; genus Paraburkholderia; species Paraburkholderia sp. EG304. The sequence continues at coordinate 125,563 of NZ_JBKGUA010000015.1, forward strand.
AGGCGATGGTCTCGTGTGCGACCAGCCGGCCACGCTCGCGGAGTTTCTCGCGGAGCCGGGCAACAACGCGGTGTCGAGCGGACACGCGGCATGGCTGGCGAGCCTGCTGTGGCTCGACGGCACTGACGGTGCATTGCAGCCGGCACGCGAAGGCAATGCGATCGCGTTCCGGCCGGCGCAACGCGGTAGCGAGTTCGCCGCTGACCGCCTCGCCACGTGGATCGAGCAGTTCTGATCAGCTTGCTTCGAGGGCGCGGCGTCTGACGTGCCCCTACTCGCACTGGCTTCGCGCTGCAGCCTGCCTCGGCTAGCAGCGCGAAGCTGACCAAGGCTCGCGCGAGCCGTTCGGACTTCGGTCGATCCTTCTCAAGCCTGAATGCGCGGCACAAACCGCCGCGTCCGAATCCACTTGGTCGCCACCCACTTGTCGCCGCTGCGCAGCGGCGTGCTCGCGTGCAGCGAGCTCGGATCGCACATCCCGTAGCGGTTGCCGTACTCGAAGTAGAGCGCATGCCCGCGCTGCGGTACCACCGACCACCCGAGCTGCGGAAACACCGTCTCACCGCCGCCTTCCACGTCCTTCAGATACATCAGCAGCGTGCCCATGCGCTGGCCGCTGCGCGCGATCGACTCGCGATTCGCTGCATTGCCCGTCATCAGATAGTCGACGTGCGGCGTCGACTCCGCGCCTTCCTCATAGTGCAGCATCTGCAGGCCCTCGCCGTTCTCGACCGGCGTCGCCGTCAGTTCCGCGATGCGTGCCTCGATGCGCGCGATCAGCGGCGTCTCGCCCAAACGGAAAAACATCCCGTGACTGCTGCGATGAGCGGCGATCACATCGCGGCCGGTCACCGGATCGACGACGGCCGAGCGGTCGAGCCGCGGCTGTGCGAGCGCGATCAACTGCTCGCATTCGTCGGCACTCAGGAAGTTGGCGAGGTGCACGGCGGCCGGCCGCTGCAGCCGCGACAGCACGCGCACCTTGCGCTCGCCGAGCTGGATCAGCGGACCGTCGGGTACGCGCAGCGGCTCGGGCTGGTAGCTGAGCGGCGCGCCGCCGACTTCGAGCTTGTCGCCGGGCAACGCCATGCCGTGCACGAATGCCGACGCGACCGCCTCGACCATCGCCGCGGCCAGCTCGGCCGCGTTGTTGCGGCTCACCAGTTCGTTGACGATCGCTTGCGGCGCGACGCCGCGCGAAAGATTGGCGGCAATCCAGTCGCGGACTTCGGCGGGGAAATTGACGGTGATGGACATCGGGGTGAGGTAGTGGGGTGTCGTGACAGTCGCGGCGCGCGCAACGTTGGCTCGCGATCATATCGGACGAATGTGACGATTCTGCACGGACGGGCCGGTTTTCATTTGGCTGTCGTCTGTTATCGCATGTTGCGATGCCGTGCCGCGCTCAACCCTCGGCCGATGCGGATGTCCGCCGCCCGCGCGCCGCGTGATCGACACCCCGATCCTTTCACCCGCCAACATGTTGCACCCCTGTAACTCAAGCCCGGCGCAAGCCGGCTACATTCACGCATGCCCCACACCGAAGCCGCGTCCTGGTTTCTTACGTCTTCATAACAGCAGGACCCGAGGGCTTCGACTGATGACAACGCGCGCGAACCGTGTCACTTTTGCGCAGTCCCGTCAGAAGGCGAGCTTCCTGCCGAAGCTCGACACCAATATCCGTTTCCGGAGATCAACATGAGCGAAACCGTGTCCCCGCCGCCAAAGCGCTCGCGACGCGGGCTCGTCATCTTCTCGGTTGTCCTGCTCGTGCTGGTCGCGCTCGTCGTGGTACATCTGCTGACGCGCAAGAAGCCGGCGCGCGAGAACGCGGCAATCGTCGTCACCGTCGCGCAGGCGACGCTCGGTTCGATGCCGGTCACATTGAGCGAACTCGGCACCGTCATTCCGATCGCGACGGTGACCGTGCTGCCGCAGCTGAGCGGCTATCTGACCGAGGTCGGCTATCACGAAGGCCAGGAGGTGCAAAAAGGACAGTTCCTCGCGCAGATCGATCCGCGCCAGTATCAGATCAGCAAGCAGCAGGCGGAGGCGACGCTCGCGAAAGACCGCGCTTTGCTCGCGCAGGCGCGCGCCGATCTCGAGCGCTATACGCAGTTGAACGAGCGCAAGTCGATTGCGCAGCAGACCTACGCGGATCAGCAGTTCCTCGTGCAGCAGGACGAAGCGGCGGTGAAGGTCGATCTCGCCAACATCGCCCAATTCGATCTCGACCTCGCGTATTGCCGCATCACCGCGCCGATCGCGGGCAAGGTCGGCTTGCGGCTCGTCGATCCGGGCAATTACGTGACCGCGTCGTCGACGACGGGCATCGTCGTCATCACGACCGTGAAGCCGACCACGGTGCAGTTCACGGTGCCGCAGGATTCGCTCGCGTCGATCGTGCAGCGTCTGTCCACCGGCGCGAAGCTGCCGGTCACCGCGTATTCGAGCGACAACTCGCGCGAGATCGCAACCGGCACGCTGTACGCGGTCAGCAACCAGATGGCGACCGCGACCGGCACCGTCACGTTGCGCGCGACCTTCGCGAACGACGACGAGGCGCTGTTCCCCAACGAGTTCGTCAACGTGAAGCTGCTCGTCGACACGATGCAGAACGCGGTGCTCGTGCCGAGCGCCGCGGTGCAGTCCGGCGCGCCGGGCGACTTCGTCTATCTGGTCAATCCGGACAGCACGGTGTCCGTGCACAAGGTCAAGCTGGGCCCGAGCGACGGCAGGAATACGGTGATCGAGTCGGGTCTCGCGGCCGGCAACCAGGTCGTGACGGACGGGACGGATCGTCTGAATGACGGCGCGAAGATCCAGCCGGCGCATCCGAAGTCCGCCGCCGCGGCAAGCGGCGCGGCCGGCAACGGCCCGAAGGCGCCCGCCGCGGCGTCCGAAGCAGCGCCGGCGTCGAGCGCGCCGGCCGCGCCTGCGCCGGCCGCGTCAGAAGCCGCTTCGTCGTAACGGGCCGCCGCGCCGATGAACATTTCCCGCCTGTTCATTCTTCGCCCGGTCGCGACGCTGCTGTTGATGATCGCGCTCGTGCTCATCGGTCTGATCGCGATGCGCGTGCTGCCGGTGTCGTCGCTGCCGAACGTCGACTATCCGACGATTCAGGTGCAGACCTTCTACCCGGGCGCGAGCCCGACGGTGATGGCGACCACCGTGACCGCGCCGCTCGAAGTGCAGCTCGGCGAGATTCCGGGCCTGCAGCAGATGACCTCGTACAGCTCGGACGGCGCGTCGGTGATCACGCTGCAGTTCGATCTGTCGCTGAACCTCGACATCGCCGAGCAGAACGTGCAGCAGGCGATCAACGCGGCGAACAGCTATCTGCCATCGGGCCTGCCGGCGCCGCCGACCTACGCGAAGGTCAATCCCGCTGACCAGCCCATTCTGACGCTCGCGGTCACGTCGAAGTCGATGTCGCTGACGCAGTTGGAAGACGTTGCCAACAACCGCCTCGGCACGAAGATCTCGGAGGTGTCAGGCGTCGGCGTCGTGACGACGAGCGGCGGCAACGTGCCCGCGATCCGCGTAGAAGCCGACCCGCACAAGCTCGCCGCCTACGGCCTCAATATCGACGATCTGCGCACGCTGCTCAGCTACGTGAACGTGAGCCAGCCGAAGGGCAATTTCGACGGCCCCGATCTCGACTACACGATCAACGGCAACGATCAGATCACCGACCCGAAGGACTATCTGGACACGGTGATCGCGTATCAGAACGGCTCGCCGGTCTACATGCGCGATGTGGCGCGCGTGAGCCAGGCCGCGCAGGACGTCGAGCGCGGCGCCTGGTACAACGGCTCGCCCGCGATCGTCCTGAACGTGCAGCGCCAGCCCGGCGCGAACGTCATCCAGACGGTCAATCAGATCATGAAGGTGCTGCCGCAGCTCGAATCGACGCTGCCGGCCGGCATGAAAGTGACGGTGGTGTCGGACAGTACCGGCGTGATTCGCGCGTCGGTCGCGGACGCCGCGTTCGAGCTGATTCTCGCGATCGTGCTGGTCGTCGCGGTGATCTTCGTGTTCCTGCGCAACGTGCCCGCCACCGTGATTCCGAGCATCTCGGTGCCGGTCTCGCTGATCGGCACACTCGCGGTGATGTACCAGCTCAACTATTCGATCGACAACCTGTCGCTGATGGCGTTGATCATCGCGACCGGCTTCGTCGTCGACGACTCGATCGTGATGATCGAGAACATCGTGCGCTATCTGGAAGAGGGCATGTCGCCGCTCGAAGCCGCGCTCGAAGGCGCGGGGCAGATCGGCTTCACGATTCTGTCGCTGACCATTTCGCTGATCGCGGTGCTGATTCCGCTGCTGTTCATGGGCGGCGTGATCGGGCGCCTGTTCAGCGAGTTCGCGGTGACGCTCGCGGTTACGATCGTGATTTCGGCGGTCGTGTCGCTGACGGTGGTGCCGATGCTGTGCGCGCGGATGCTGCGCGCGCAGGCCGAGCGGCATCCGAGCCGTTTCGAGCGCATCAGCGAGCGCCTGTTCGACAAGACGCTTGCCGCCTACGAGCGTGGCCTGCGCTGGGTGCTCGACCATCAGACGCTGACGCTGATGGTCGCAGTCGCCACCGTCGTGCTGACCGCCATCCTGTACGTGGTGATTCCGAAGGGCCTGTTTCCGGTGCAGGACGTCGGCGTGATTCAGGGCATCAGCGTCGCCGACAACTCGGTGTCGTACGCGGCGATGGTGAAGCGGCAGAGCGCGCTCGCCGATGCGGTCCTGAAGGACCCGGACGTGTTGTCGCTGACGTCGTACGTCGGCATCGACGGCACCAACGCGACGCTGAACAACGGCCGCTTCCTGATCAATCTGCGCGACAAGGATCAGCGTTCAGACAACGCACAGGAAATCGCGCGCCGGCTCGCGCAGGAAGTCGCGCATGTGCCGGGCGTGAAGCTTTTCATGCAGCCCGAGCAGGACCTGACGCTCGACACGACCGTGTCGCCGAACCAGTACAGCTTCGTGTTGCGCGGACCGAGCCAGCAAGCGTTCCAGAAGTACGTGCCGGAACTCGTCGCGCGTCTGAAGCAGATTCCGTCATTGTCCGACGTGCAGAGCGATCTCAATACCGACGGCCTCAGCGTGAATGTCGAAGTGAACCGGCAATTGGCCGCGCGCTTCGGCATCACGCCCGCGACGATCGACAACGCGCTGTACGACGCGCTCGGCCAGCGCATCGTGTCGACGATCTTCGAGCAGTCGAGCCAGTACCGCGTGATTCTGGTTGCGAAGCCGGAGTCGATGCCGACCGTGCAATCGATCGGCAATCTCTATCTGCCGAGCCAGACCAGCAGCACGGGTCAGGTGCCGCTGTCCGGCATCGCGAAGATCGAGATCAGGAAGGCGCCGCTCGTGATCAGTCACCTCGCGCAGTTTCCGTCGGTGACGGTGTCGTTCAATCTCGCGAAGGGCGCGTCGCTGAGCACCGCGGTCAAGGATATTCGCGAGGCCGAGCAGGCGATCGACCTGCCGCCGTCGATCACCTCGTCGCTGCAAGGCGCGACCGCGGCGTTCGAGGATTCGCTATCGAGCGAGGTCTATCTGCTGATCGCCGCGCTCGTTGCCGTGTATATCGTGCTCGGCGTGCTATACGAGAGCTTCATCCATCCGGTCACGATCCTGTCGACGCTGCCGTCGGCCGGCATCGGCGCATTGCTGTCGCTGATGCTCGCGGGGATGGATCTCGACGTGATCGGCATCATCGGTATCGTGCTGCTGATCGGCATCGTCAAGAAGAACGCGATCATGATGGTGGACTTCGCGCTCGACGCCGAACGCAATCACGGCAAGGCGCCGCGCGAGGCGATCTTCGAGGCGTCGCTGCTGCGTTTCCGCCCGATCCTGATGACGACGCTCGCCGCGATGCTCGGCGCACTGCCGATGCTGCTCGGCACCGGCACCGGTTCGGAACTGCGCCGCCCGCTCGGTCTCGCGATCATCGGCGGTCTGACGCTGAGCCAGGTGCTGACGCTGTTCACGACGCCGGTGATCTATCTGTTCTTCGACCGGATGGCTACGCGCGTGAACCGCTGGCGCGCCGAGCGCGCTAAGCGCAACGGCGGGCGCCCGCCGGAAGGCGGCGCGGAGGGCACGCGGTGAACATCCCGGCGATCTTCATCCGGCGACCGGTCGCGACGACGCTGCTCGCGATCGCGATCCTGATCTCCGGCACGCTCGCCTATTTCCGCATGCCGGTCGCGCCGCTGCCGAACATCGCGTTTCCGGTGATCGTCGTGCAGGCCAACATGGCCGGCGCGAGCCCGAACATCATGGCGTCGACGGTGGCCGAACCGCTCGAGCGGCGGCTCGCGACGATCGCCGATGTCGAGGAGCTGACCTCGATCAGCTACGTCGGCTCGTCGATGATCATCGTCGAGTTCGGATTGAAACGCGACATCAATGGCGCCGCGCGCGACGTCGAGGCGGCGATCCAGGCCGCGCGCGCCGATCTGCCCACCACGCTGCGCAGCAATCCGAGCTACCGCCAGTACAACCCGGCCGACGCGCCGATCGTGGTGCTGTCGCTGACCTCGGACACGCTGACCAAAGCGCAGCTCTACGACTCCGCCGATTCGGTGATCCAGCAGCAGTTGTCGCAGGTGCAGGGCGTCGGCCAGATCACGCTCGGCGGCGGCGCGTTGCCGAGCGTGCGCGTCGAGTTGCAGCCGGGCAAGCTCAATAGCTACGGCATCGGCATGGAAGACGTGCGCGCGGCGATCAGCGCGGCCAACGCCGACAGCGCGAAGGGGCATATCGACGTCGGCGATCGGCGCTACGTTGTCACGTCGAACGATCAGATCACGCACGCGGCGCCGTATCGCGATCTGGTGGTCGCGTATCGCGACGGCGCGCCGGTGAAGTTGCGCGACGTCGCCCAAGTGCGCGACTCGAACGAAAACATCCGCAATGCGGGGCTCTTCAACGGAAAGTCGGCGATTCTCGTGATCGTCTATCCGATGCCGGGCAGCAACGTGGTCCGCACCGTGCAGCAGATCCGCAACGTGCTGCCGGCGATCGAAGCGACGCTGCCGAGCAGCGTGCACGTGGAAGTCGCGATCGATCGCTCGCAGTCGGTCACGTCGTCGGTCGGCGATACCGAGCGCACACTGTTCATCGCGGTGCTGCTGGTGGTCGGCGTCGTGTTCATCTTCCTGCAGTCGCCGCGCGCGACGCTGATTCCGGCGGTCGCGTTGCCGCTGTCGATCGTCGGTACTTTCGGGCCGATGTATCTGCTCGGCTATAGCATCGACAACCTGTCGCTGATGGCGCTGACCATCGGCACCGGCTTCGTCGTCGACGACGCGGTCGTCGTGCTCGAAAACGTCGTGCGGCACATGGAGCTGGGGCTAAGTCCGAAAGAGGCCGCGGTGAAGGGCGCGGGCGAAGTCGGCTTCACGGTGATTTCGATGAGCCTGTCGCTGATCGCGGTGTTTCTGCCGATCATTCTGTTTCCGGGCATCGTCGGACTGATGTTTCATGAGTTCGCGATCACGCTGTCGATCGCGATCCTGATCTCGCTGGTGATCTCGCTGACGGTCACTCCCGCAATGTGCGCGTACGTGCTGAGCCGCGACAACGCCGGTCATTCGAAAGCGCGCTGGGCGCAGTGGGTGGAGCGGCAGTTCGATCGCTTCAAGGATGCCTACGCACGCTCGCTGACGGCCGTGCTCGATCATTCGCTGCTGGTGATCCTGCTGCTGTTCGCGCTGCTGGTCGGCAACGTGTTCATGCTGAAGCTGGTGCCCGCCACCTTCTTTCCCGAGCAGGACACCGGCATCGTGATCGGGCAGATCATCGCCGACCAGAGCATCTCGTTTACGGCGATGCAGAAGAAGCTCGCGCAGTTACAGTCGATCGTGCAGAGAGATCCGGCGGTTCAGTCGGTCGCGGGCTTTACCGGTGGGCGCGCGCTCAATACCGCGAACGTGTTCATCGAGTTGAAGCCGCTGTCGCAGCGCCACGCGACGGCCACCCAGGTCGTGAACCGCCTGCGTCCGAAGCTCGACGAAGTGTCGGGCGCGCGGCTCTTTCTGCAGGCGCAGCAGGATTTGCGCATCGGCGGGCGGCAATCGGCGGCCGAGTACCAGTACACGCTGACGAGCGACGATTCCGCCGCATTGTTCGCGTGGACGCCGAAGCTCGTCGCCGCGTTGTCGAAGGAGCGCGGGCGGCTGCTCGACGTGAACTCCGACTTGCAGCAGAACGGCCTGCAAACCTACCTGACGATCAATCGTGCAACCGCCGCGCGCTTTGGCTTCGCGCCGAACCAGATCGACAATGTGCTGTACGACGCATTCGGCCAGCGCACCGTGTCGACGATCTATAACCCATTGAACCAGTACTTCGTCGTGATGGAAGTCGCGCCCGAGTACTGGCAGTATCCAGAGACGCTGAGCCAGATCTATCTGAGCACGTCCGCGGGCAATCCGACCGGCACGGCCGCGACGCAGATGCCGCACGGCACGGTGTCCGCGGCGACTAGCGCGACCACGGCCAGCGCATCGTCGAACACGAATTCGCGCAACTCGGACGCGCAGTCGAACGCGACCAACAACAGCATCGCCAACAGCAAGGGCGGCAGCTCGACCGGCAGCGCGGATAGTACGGCGGCCGAAACGATGGTGCCGCTTTCGGTGCTGACGTCGTACAAAAACAGCCATACGTCGACGCAGGTGAACCACCAGAGCGGGCTCGTCGCCGCGACGATCTCGTTCAATCTGCCGGCCGGCGGGTCGCTGAGCCAGGCCGGCGCCGCGATCAACGAAACGATCCGCGACATCGGCATGCCCGCGAGCATTCACGGCTCGTTCGCGGGCGCGGCGGCGGCCTATTCGCAATCGATGGGCGTGGTGCCGCTGCTGATTCTCGCGGCGCTAGGCGTCGTCTACATCGTGCTCGGCGTGCTGTACGAAAGCTCGATCCACCCGCTGACGATCCTGTCGACGCTGCCGTCCGCGGGCATCGGCGCAACGCTCGCGCTGCTGATCTTCGGCACGCCGTTCTCGGTGATCGCGATGATCGGCATCATCCTGCTGATCGGCATCGTCAAGAAGAACGGCATCATGATGGTCGACGTCGCGATCCAGTTGCAGCGCCAGGAGCGGATGCCCGCGCGCGACGCGATCCACGCGGCCGCGCTGATCCGTCTGCGGCCGATCATGATGACGACGTTCGCGGCCGTGCTCGGCGCGGTGCCGCTCGCAATCGGCATCGGCCAGGGCGGCTCGCTGCGCCAGCCGCTCGGTATCACCGTGATGGGCGGGCTGGTCCTCAGCCAGATGTTCACGCTCTATACGACGCCGGTGATTTATCTGTATCTCGACCGTCTGCGCGCACGGCTGGTCAGATGGTCCGCGGGGCTGCGCTGGAACCGCGACGCGACGCCGGGACAACCGGATACGAAGGCATGACGATGAAGATTTCTTCTCAACGAATGACGGGGCCGAGCGCCGGGTTGCCGGGCGTCGCGACGCTCGCCGTCGCGCTGCTCGCGCTGTTCAACTCAGGCTGCATGGTCGGCCCGGACTATCACCGGCCGCAGGTCAGCGTGCCCGCCACGTACTCGGAGCTACCGGGCTGGACCCAGGCCGAGCCGAACGCGACCGGCCCGAAGGGCACGTGGTGGACCTCATTCAACGATCCGCTGATCGACGAACTCGAACCGCTGGTCGCGGTGTCGAACCAGACCGTGCGCGCGGACTACGCGAACTACCAGCAAGCGCTCGCCGAAGTGCGCGCCGCGCATGCGGCGCTGTTCCCGACGATCGGCGCGACCGGCTCGGCGACGCGCGAGCGCGCGGGCAGCGGTTCGGTCAGTGCAGCGGGAAGCTTCGTCAATGGTACGTCGACGCGCATCGTCAATTCGGGTTCGCTGGAAGGCAACGTGAGCTGGGCGCCGGACCTGTGGGGCCAGGTACGCCGCACCGTCGAGGAAAACGCCGCGAGCGCGCAGTCGAGCGAAGCGACGCTCGCGAATGCGACGCTCTCCGAGCAGGTCGCGCTCGCCACCGCGATCATCGAATTGCGCACCAGCGACGCGAACATCGACCTGCTGCAGCAAACGGTCGTCGCGTATCAGCATGCTCTCGACGTCGTTACCGAGCAGGATCGCGCAGGCACGATTCCGCCGAGCGACGTGATCACCGCGCGCAGCCAGTTGAATACCGCGAAGTCCAATCTGATCGCGCTCGGCGTCGCGCGCGCGCAGCAAGCCCATGCGATTGCGGTGCTGGTCGGCAAGAACCCGGAGGAGCTGTCGATCACGCATAGCACCGCGATGCCGGCGCTGCCGTCGGTGCCGGTCGGCGTGCCGTCGACGCTGCTCGAACGCCGGCCCGACATCGCCGCCGCCGAGCGCAAGATGGCCGCGCAGAATGCGGCGATCGGCGTCCAGGTGGCTGCGTATTACCCGGACATCTCGCTCTCGGCCGCGGCGGGTTTCACGCAGTCGCCGCTGTCCGGTCTGCTGAAGGTCGCGAATTACGTGTGGTCGCTGGGCGGCAGCGCGACCCAGACGCTGTTCGACGGCGGCCTGCGCAGCGCCGACGTCGACGCGGCGAAGGCGGCCTACGACTCGGCCGTTGCCAACTATCGCGGCACGGTGCTGGGCGCGTTCCAGAACGTCGAGGACGATCTGTCCGGCCTGCGCATTCTCGCCGAGCAGGCGGTCGTGCTCGAAACGGCGGTGCGCGACGCGGACCGTGGCGCGGAGATCGCGTTCAACGAGTACCAGGCGGGCACCGTCGATTACACCACGGTCGCGACCGCGCAAGCGACGCAACTGACCACGCGGCAGACTGCGCTGAACGTGCAGGAATCGCGCTTGCTGCACGCGGCGTCGTTGTTTGGCGATCTGGGCGGCGGGTGGTCGGCGGATGAGCTGCATGATCCGCGGCATCCGGCGGCTGCTTTAGCAGCTTCCTCGCCTGCGGCCGCGTCTGTTCCATCGGCTACGTCACCGGCGACGTCTGCGGCTATCATGCCGGGTGCGCGGCAAGCGCGGCACGACCAAAACGACTAGGGACGAGCATTGGCCAAAGGCATCCACGGGCACCACGTCGGCGACCCGGTATCGACACATGAAGGCGACGCGCCACGCCAAACACCGCCTCGCGAAGTGACCTCGCTGGGCCTCTTTCTGATCTTCGCTCGCATCGGTCTGACGAGTTTCGGCGGCGGCCTGAGCGGCTGGTTCATGCGCGAGTTCGTGCACGACCGGCACTGGATGAGCGAAGACGAATTTCTCAACGGCCTCGCGTTGTCGCAGGCTCTGCCCGGCGTCAACGTGAAGAATCTGGCGATCTGGATCGGCTACCGGCTGCTCGGCTGGCGCGGCGCCGTCGCGGGATTCTGCGGCATCATTTTTCCGGCGGCCGTCGTGATCATTCTGCTCGGCGCGTTCTTCTCGGCGATCGCGTCGTTTCCGCTCACGCATATCGCGCTCGCCGGCGCCGCGGCCGGTGCGATCGGGCTGTCGCTGTCGATGGCGATCACCGCCGCGCGCCGGCTGCCGCGCCGCGCGTTTCCCTATCTGGTGCTGCTCGCGACGTTCGCGGCCGCCGCGGTGTTTCGCGTGTCGCTGGTGTGGACCGTGCTGATCGCCGGCGCGTTGAGCGTTGGCTATGAATACGTGCGCGAGGCGCGCGAGCCCTGATCGGCTTTGGTCGTCACAAGTCAAACTCACTAAAGATTCCGCTGTGCTCAGAACTCTTATCGCGCTGTTTTCGGTTTTCGCGCCGTTGTCGGTCGTCACCGTCGGTGGCGGGCAGGGGATCATCCCCGAAGTGCAGCGCCAGGTCGTCGACGTGCATCACTGGATGACCCATGCGCAATTTCTCAGCGACTTCGCGATCGCGCGGCTCGCGCCCGGTCCCGGCTCATTGCTCGCGACGCTGATCGGCTATCAGGTCGGCGGCGTCGGCGGCGCGCTCGTCGCGACCGTCGCGCTATTCGGTTCGACTGTGTTTCTGATGTATGGCGTCGTGCACATCTGGAATCGGCACGAAGGCGCACGCTGGCTGAATGCGTTGCAGGCTGGATTGCGCCCCGTGGCCGCAGGGCTGATTCTCGCGGCCGTTTATGTGCTGATCAAAGACCTCGAAGGCGGATGGATTGCGTGGCTCACCGCGGCCATCGCGACGGTGCTCGTGATGAGGACGCGTATCAATGCATTGGTGCTGATCGCGGGAGGGGCGATCGTGTTCGTGCTGGTGCATTTTGTGGGGTTGCTGTAGCGCGCGGTGTGGCGACGGTGCGCGTGAAACTCTGATCGGACCCACACGAGACAACTTCGCTATCCAGCCCCACATTTTTTCGCCCCAATTGCTCTAGGACAATTATTTTCTGCCCCGTTTTTGCCTCACTATGGGAGATCAGGCAAGACGACACGACTTCGAACGGAGCCGGCGTCGCGATAAACGGAGGAGCAACGGTGATCGAGCAATGGCGCGAGGCCGTGCGCGCGGTGCACGGCGTGGAATCGAAATACAAGCGGCTGGTCAAGGCGATTGCCGGCGACATCGAGAATACGTCGCTGCCGCCGGGCGCGCGCCTGCCGCCGCAGCGCGACGTCGCCGCCGAACTCGCGATCAGCGTGCAGACCGTGACCAATGCGTACAAGGAACTGGAGCGGCAAGGGCTGATCCGCTGCGAGGTGGGGCGCGGCAGCTTCGTCGCGGCGCGCGTCACCGAAACGATGTCGAGCTACATGCTCGATACGGCCGAGCGCTCGGTGGTCGACTTTTCGATCGCGCGCATCATTCACACGTCCGAGCACGATGCGATGTGGCGCAAGGTCTGCGCGACGCTGTCGACGCTCGACGATCAGCCGTGGATTCGCGCGTTCCGGCCGATCGCGGGCTTCGAGCATCATCGCCAGGCGGGCATTGCGTGGCTCGCGTCGCTCGGCATGCCGGCTTCGGCCGATACGCTGCTCGTCACGAATGGCGCCGCGCACGGCATCTTTCTCGCGCTCGCTTCGCTGGTGGGCCCGGGCGATACCGTGCTGTGCGAAAGCCTGACGGATCACGGCGTGATAGGTTCGGCCAACGTGCTCGGCTTCACGCTGAAGGGCCTCGAAATCGACGAGTACGGCATACACCCCGAACACTTCGAGGAGATGTGCGACAGCGAGCGTATCTCGGCGCTCGTCTGCACGCCGACGCTGAACAATCCGACCGTCGCGTTGATGCCCGATTCGCGGCGTCGCGCGATTGCGAAAATCGCCGAACGCTATGGCGTCTACGTGATCGAGGACGACGTCTACGGCCCGTTGCCCGCCAAACATTCCACGCCGATTTCGAGCCTCATTCCAGATCTCTCGTTCTATTGCACGAGCTTGACGAAGTCGGTGATGGCCGGTTTGCGCATCGGCTATATGACGACGCCACGCCGGCTCGCACTGCGCGCCGAGAGCGTGCTGCGCGTGAGCAGCTGGATGGCGACGCCGCCGATGGCTGAGATCGCCACGCGCTGGATCGTCGACGGCACGGCCGCGCGGCTCGTCGAAATTCAGCGTGAACGGCTCGGGCGGCGTCAGGCGCAATTGCAGCAGACGCTCGGTAAATATGTCCTGGGCGCGCACCCGCAGGCGCTGTCGGCATGGTTGCGGGTGCCCGATCACTGGCGCACCGACCGGCTGGTGCGCGAGCTGCGCAACCGCGACATCGCGGTGACGTCGCCCGATCCATTCCTCGTGCGCGACGCGGACCGGCCTAATGCGGTGCGCGTTTGCGTCGGCGCCGAGGTTAGCGAAGACACCTATAAAGCCGCGCTCGAAACGATGCACGATGTGTTCGAGCAATACCCGCAGGTGCACGATTTCACCTGATCGCACGGGTGCGCGAATTGCGTGCGCGCTGACCGAAATGAACTAGGACAATAAAAATCCTTTTTTAGAACACTAGACTGGGCTGCATGGAAAGCGATGCGGCCGCGAATCACTGCGTTTATCTGCGACAGCCGTGCCCGCATCGAATAGCGAATCGACCACTTTGATGCAGGGCCTCGCGCATGTCCGTTCCACCGTCAGCCGATCTGTCGTTAGCCGACATTTACCGCGCGCGCAGCCGTATCGACGGCCGCGTGTGCCGTACGCCGCTCGTCGAATCACCGAGCCTGTCGGCGCACGCCGGCACGCCGGTCTATCTGAAGCTCGAAACCGTGCAGCCGACCGGCAGCTTCAAGCTGCGCGGCGCGACCAATGCGCTCGCGCAACTGGCCGACGAAGGCTGCACTCGCGTGGTGACCGCATCGACCGGTAATCATGGCCGCGCGGTCGCGCATGCGGCGCGCGCGATGGGTATCGACGCAACCGTGTGTCTGTCGCGCCTCGTGCCCGCCAACAAGGTCGATGCGGTGCGCGCACTCGGCGCGCATGTACGGATTACCGGCCAAAGCCAGGACGAGGCGGAGCACGAAGCATTGCGACTCGCGCGCGAAGAAGGTTATGCCTACGTCCCGCCATTCGACGACCCGCGCGTGATCGCCGGACAAGGGACGATCGGGCTCGAAATCGTCGAGGCGTTGCCCGATGTCGCGAACATCGTCGTGCCGTTGTCCGGCGGCGGGCTGTTTGCAGGCATCGCGCTCGCCGCGAAAAGCACGAGTGCCACGATCGGTTTGACCGGCGTGACGATGGCGCGCGGCGCCGCGATGCACGCGAGTCTAGCGGTCGGTCAGCCGGTGCTGGTCGAGGAAGTCGATACGCTCGCCGATTCGCTCGGCGGTGGTATCGGACTCGAAAACCGCTACACGTATGCGCTGACGCGCGATCTGATCGATGAAACCGTGCTGCTGGATGAGGCGTCGATCGCGCGCGGTATCGCGCATGCGTATCGGCAGGAACGGCTCGTCGTCGAAGGCGCGGCGGCGGTGGGGATTGCCGCGGTGCTCGATCGCGCGCTGCCCGCTGAGCGCATCGCGCGCGGGCCGCTCGTGCTCGTCGTGACGGGCGCGAACATCGATATGGATCTGCATCGGCGGATCGTCGGCAACGAAAACTCGCAAGCCCTACCGTCACAGAACCCACATACCGCATCGGCATCATGACCTCGATCACGCTCCTTGGCGAAGCCGAGCTTCGCAAACTCGTGCCGCTCGATCTCGCGGCCATCGACCAGATCGAAGCGGCCTTTGTCGCGCTCGCGACCGAAGCGGTTGCGATGCCGCCGATCCTGCGGCTCGATCTGCCCGCGCATAACGGCGAAGTCGACGTGAAGACCGCATGGTTGCCGCGCCTCGACAGCTTCGCGATCAAGGTGAGTCCGGGCTTTTTCGATAACCCGTCGCTTGGTTTGCCGAGCCTGAACGGCCTGATGCTGGTGCTGTCGGCGAAGACCGGATTGACCGAAGCGGTGCTGCTCGACAACGGCTATCTGACCGCGATACGCACGGCGGCCGCCGGCGCGGTCGCGGCGCGCTGGCTCGCGAAAGCGCACACGCCGCGCGTCGCGGTGATCGGCGCGGGCGAGCAGGCGCGCCTGCAATTGCGGGCCCTGATGCTGGTGCGCCGCGTCGAACACGTACGCGTGTGGGCGCGCGACGCGGCGAGCGCGCTACGTTTCTCCGCCGAAGTGAACAACACGCTCGGCGTGCGCTGCGACGTCGCGGCCAGCGTTCACGACGCGCTCGCCGAAGCGGACGTCGCGATCACGACGACGCCGAGCCGCACGCCGCTCATCGAAGCCGCCGATCTGCATCCGGGCCTGCACATCACCGCGATGGGCTCGGACGCCGAACACAAGAACGAAATCGCGCCGGCGGCGCTCGCGGCAGCGCGCTACGTGTGCGACCGCGCGCAGCAAACGCGCGTGCTCGGCGAACTGCATCACGCGCTCGCCGCGGGCACGATGCGTGCCGATGCGGCGATCGTCGAATTGGGTCAGGTGATCGCGAAACAGGCGGCGGGCCGCACGAGCGACGCCGACGTGACGATCTGCGATCTGACCGGAACCGGCGCGCAGGACACCGCGATTGCCGCGCTCGCCTTGCAGCGCGCGCGTGCCGCGAAGGCGGGAACGACATTTGGCAACGGCGCGCCGCTGCAATGACGCGCGATCAACGGTAAAACGCCGCACAAGCGGCTCACGAAGGAGTAGCACAGATGCGGGCATCCCCGATTCAACCGACGGTCGATTTCAACGCCGACGGCGAACAGCATGGTTTCCTGAAGCTGCCTCATTCTCACGACGTCTCCGCGTGGGGCGCGGAGATGATCCCCATCACCGTGATCCGTAACGGCGAGGGACCGACCGCACTGCTAACGGGCGGCAACCACGGCGACGAATACGAAGGGCCGATCGCGCTGTCGAAGCTCGCCGCCACCTTGAAGGCGAGAGACGTACGCGGGCGCGTGATCATCGTGCCCTTCATGAATTTCCCGGCGTTTCGCGCGGGCACGCGCACGTCGCCGATCGATCGCGGCAATCTGAATCGCAGTTTTCCGGGCAAGCCGGACGGCACCGTGACCGAGAAGATCGCCGATTATTTTCAGCGCTATCTGCTGCCGCTCGCCGACTATGTGCTCGATCTGCACGCGGGTGGCCGCACGCTCGACTTCGTGCCGTTCGCCGCGATTCACGTACTGCCCGATGCGACGCAGCAGGCCCGCTGCGAAGCGGCGATGCGCGCGTTCGGCGCGCCGTACTCGATGCGAATGCTCGAACTCGATAGCGTCGGCCTTTACGACACGGCCGTCGAGGAAGCCGGCAAGGTGTTCGTGTCGACCGAGCTTGGCGGCGGGGGCACGGCAACGGTGCAGAGCGTGGCGATCACCGAGCGTGGTGTGCGCGGCTTTCTGCAGCATGCGGGCATCATCGCGCAGGATGAATCGAGCCGTCACGCACCACGCACGACCACGCTGCTCGATATGCCCGATGGCACCTGCTACACGACGAGCGAGCACGATGGTCTGCTCGAATTGTGCAAGGACCTCGGCGAGATGGTCGATAACGGCGAGGTGATCGCGCGGGTCTACGATGCGAATCGCACCGGCGCCGCGCCGGTCGAATATCGCGCGCGACGCGCGGGCATGCTGGCCGCGCGGCATTTTCCGGGGCTCGTGCGGATCGGCGATACGGTTGCGGTGGTCGCCGACGTGCTCGAACGTGGCATACCGGTAACGGTCTGAACGCGCGATGAAATTCGACCGCTACGATCTCGCGATTCTGCGCATTCTCGCGCGCGACGGACGCATCACGAAGTCGCGCCTCGCCGAGGAAATCAATCTGTCGATTTCGCCGGCATGGGAGCGCGTGAAGCGCCTCGAAGAAGAGGGCGTGATTCGCGGGTATCGCGCGGATATCGATTGGGTGCGCGCGTTCAAGGGCAGCCGCGTGGTGGTCGAGGTCACACTCGCGCGTCATACCGCGCCGGACATGCGGCGCTTCGAGGAGCGCATCGCGGCCGCGCCGGAAGTCGTGCAATGCCTCGCGACGGGCGGCGGCGTCGACTATGTGATGCACGTGCTGTCGCGCGATATCGACCACTATCAGCGCTTCATCGATGCGTTGCTCACCGACGAATTGGGCATCGAAAAGTACTTCACCTATATCGTCACGAAGGTAGTGAAAAGCGGCGCCGAAGGACTGCCTGATTGGGCGGAACAATCGATTGGCGAGAACGGTTGAATGGCGCGGTAAATGCGGTCGAAACACGGTCAAAAGTCCCGCCCGAAAAAACATCAATCACACGGCGAATTGCAGAAAAAACGCGGTCTTCCAACCGCGACAACAAAAAAATCCGCAGTGCCTCAGGACCTACAGTGATAGCAGAAACATCGCACACAGGAGGTCGTCATGTTGCTGGGTCATCCGGTCCTATTCAAATCGCTGTGCTACGTGGATGGACGCTGGGTTCATAGCGCGAGCGCCGCGAGCGTCGCAGTGCAGAATCCCGCGAATCAGGAAGTACTCGGCCATGTGCCGATGCTCGATGCGGCGCAGATTACCGCAGCGGTCGATGCCGCGCAGCGCGCGTTCGACACGTGGCGCTGGGTGCCGGTCGCCAAACGTTCGGCGCTGCTATTGCGCTGGCATGAGCTGATCCTGCGTCATCAGCAGGATCTCGCTGCGATTCTGTCGCTCGAACAGGGCAAGCCGCTTGCCGAAGCGCGCGGCGAAATCGCGTATGGCGCGAGCTTCGTCGAATGGTTCGCGCATGAAGTGCGGCGTTTGAATGGACGCACGATTCCGACGCATATCGATGGCGCGCATCTTGGCACGATCATCGAGCCGGTCGGTGTCGCCGCACTGATCACGCCGTGGAATTTCCCGTGCGCGATGCTCACGCGCAAGGCCGCTGCCGCGCTCGCCGCAGGTTGCACGGTGGTCGCAAAGCCCGCGCACGAGACGCCGTTCTCCGCGCTCGCGCTCGCGCAACTCGCCGAAGAAGCGGGCTTTCCGGCGGGCGTGTTCAACGTCGTGCTCGGCGAGCCGCAAATGGCGATGGAAACGCTGGTTTCGGATAGCCGCGTGCGCTCGGTCAGCTTCACCGGTTCGACGCGCGTCGGTGCGCTGGTGATGCAAACGGCCGCGCAGGCAGGCATCAAGAAGACCGCGCTAGAACTGGGCGGCAACGCGCCTTTCATCGTGACGGAAGATGCGGACCTCGCACAGGCCGTGCGCGTCGCGGTCGCGGCGAAGTTCCAGACCTCGGGCCAGGACTGCTGCGCGGCGAACCGGATTTTCGTCGCGCGTCCTTTGTATGAAGCATTCGTTGCGCGATACAGCGATGCCGTGAAGGCGTTGAAAGTGGGCAGCGCATTCGACCCGCACGTGGATGTGGGCCCGCTGATGCACCAGGCCGCGTTCGACTCGACCGTGCAGCGCGTCGCCGACGCGCGTGAGAAAGGTGCGCGCATCACGGTAGGCGGCGCGGCGCACGAGCGCGGCGGCTGGTTCTTCGAGCCGACCGTGGTGGCCGATGCTGCGCCCGGCATGCGCATTTATGACGAAGAGAACTTCGCGCCGATCTCGGCGGTCTCGCCGTTCGATTCGCTCGACGAAGTGGTCGAACGCGCGAACGACACCGAGTACGGACTCGCCGCCTACGTCTGCGCGAAAGATCTGAACACCGTGTTTCAACTGATCCGCCGGCTCGACTTCGCAATGGTGTCCATCAACGGCGCGAAGTTTACCGGCGCGCCGATTCCGTTCGGCGGCATCAAGTCGTCGGGGCTTGGACGCGAAGGCGGCGTCGAAGGCTTCGAGCCGTTCGTCGAGACACGTTATTTCTGCCTTGGCCAGCTCGGCTTGCCGGTCAGCGACAGCGCCCCCGCTCGTGCCGCGGCACACGCGATGGCGACGGACGCAACGGCCTGAACCTACTGATTCATTCATCGAGACATCACACGAAGGAGCGACCCATGACTAAATTCGATCAACTGCTGAGCGCCGATCGCGCGCACTTCATGCATCCGTCGACGCACGCGCACGATCACGCGAGCGGCGCACTGCCGGGCCGGATCGTGACCGGCGCGAAAGGCATCCGTATCGAGGACCATCAAGGCAAGTCGTTTATCGATGCATTTGCCGGCCTTTACTGCGTGAACATCGGCTACGGCCGCACCGAAGTGGCGGACGCGATTTACGAGCAGGCGAAGAAGCTCGCTTATTACCACACCTATGTCGGCCACTCGACCGATACGATCATCGAGCTGTCGTCGCGCATCATCGACTGGTCGCCGAAGGGCATGAAGAAGGTGTACTACGGCCTGTCGGGTTCGGACGCGAACGAAACGCAGATCAAGCTCGTCTGGTACTACAACAACGTGAAGGGCCGCCCGAACAAGAAGAAGATCATTTCGCGCGACCGCGGCTATCACGGCTCGGGTATCGTCACCGGCAGTCTCACGGGCTTGCCGAGCTTCCATCAGTTCTTCGATCTGCCGGTCGAGCGCGTCAAGCACACCGTGTGTCCGCACTGGTATCGTCGCGCGCCGGCGGGCATGAACGAAACGCAGTTCGTCGCGTATTGCGTCGACGAACTCGAAAAGCTGATCGCGCGTGAAGGCGCCGATACGATCGCGGCCTTCATCGGCGAACCGGTGATGGGCACGGGCGGCATCGTACCGCCGCCGGCCGGTTACTGGCCCGCGATCCAGCAGGTCCTGAAGAAGCACGACATTCTGCTGATCTGCGACGAGGTGGTGTGCGGTTTCGGCCGGCTCGGCTCGAAGATGGGCGCGCAGCACTACGGCATTCAGCCGGATCTGATCACCGTCGCGAAGGGTTTGACGAGTGCGTATGCGCCGCTGTCGGGCGTGATCGTCAGCGAAGGCGTGTGGGATGTGATCGATAAGGCATCGCAGGAATCGGGCGCGCTGGGGCATGGCTGGACGTATTCGGGCCATCCGATCTGTGCGGCCGCGGCGCTCGCCAACCTCGACATTCTGGAGCGCGAGAACCTGACGCAGAATGCGGCGCAAACCGGCGCTTATCTGCTCCAGCAATTGCATGCGGCGTTCGACTCACATCCGCTCGTCGGCGAAGTGCGCGGCGAGGGCATGCTGGCCGCGCTGGAGTTCATGGCCGACAAGGATCTTCGCACGCCGTTCGATGCGGCGCTGAAGGTCGGGCCGCGGGTGTCGGCTGCGGCGATGCAGCGTGGACTGATCGCGCGGGCGATGCCGCATGGCGACATTCTCGGCTTTGCGCCGCCGCTGGTGACATCGCGCAGTGATGTGGACGAGATTGTGAAGCTGACGCGCGAGGCGGTGGATGAGGTGGCGTCGCAGGTGTTTGCGCCGGCTGCTTCGCTTTGATGAACTGAGGTGTGAGAAAGCCCCGGCTGCTGGGATGTGGTAGGTGGTCGGGGCTTTTATTTACTTCGGGCGGAATTGATGTCAGGCGGTTCAATTTCGATAGAATCCAAGGTTTCGCTGACCGATCGTGTTTCGCGCAGATCACCGCCCACGATTTCGTGCCGGTGTCTGTCGAGAAATCGGATCTTCGTGTCGATTATCAACGTAACTGGGACGTCACCGTGGGAGCTATGCCACACGGCTTGAAATTTATACGGTCCCATCCGAGCGCCGCCCATATGCGGCATTGTCGCGCTACCTATCCTGTTTCCCCATCCCGTATCCGTAACTGAAAAGTTTTCAGTTATGAACTGTTCCAATTCAGCGCGCGCCTTGAGCATTGGAACAATGTCGCCGTGAAAACTGACCGATCCATCCGCATAAGCGGTCGGAATCAATAGCGCTCCGACGAGCGTAGCCATAAATCTTTGAGCACAGATCCTTTTATTCACGATTCAAGATCTAGAAGATCTGGAAGAGCATGCCTTTAAATCTATGCCGTGCTTTAGTCCTCCCGGAACGGACTCCGGTTGCCCTTGTTCCGCAGGTCCTACCGTCACGCTATTGATATGCTCTTCAATGCGGACTGCCTTAGGCAAATTTCCATTGACCTTCCTGCCGCGCGAGTCGATGAAATCTATCCGCGTGTTTATCGTCAGAACTACTGGTTTTGAACCTGAATTCCCGCGCCAGTTTGCCCACATCGAATAAGGCCCGATTCTGGAACCCCCTAAAGCTTTCGATTGAACGTCTCCAATTCGCGTTCCCATTGGATCGCTGACGATATCGAAGTTGCAGAGAACGAGTTCTCTTAAGTCTGCGCTCTGATTTAATAGCGGCATGATAGATGAATCAAAATCGACTGAACCCGTACCATCTAGCGCGAAAGTAGTCAGCGGGAGACACAACAGGAGCGGAAGCAGTCTTTTCATTTCATAGCCCAGAAAATTTGACCCGGCGAGAGCCGACAGCGTTGTGACGATGCATTGGCACGCTCCTCCTCGGATGGCGGCGGCTTCGCGCCGCCTTGTCACTGACGGCTATAGGTACATGGACCCGCATCAGAACCGCTGGAAATTGTGCTTGCTCGGCAAGATGCTGCTTCGTAGCGACCGCTTCTTTGATTGAAGCGAAACTGGGTTGTGTAACACGTTATCGCCGTACAAGCCGTCTCTGCGATGTCTCGCATTCCATCATGCTCCACTTGCAAGATCTGAAAAACATCAGCGTTTCCTTCATGCAGGATACGCCCGTTAGAAACAAGCCAGTGCTGGAATTGATGGGCGCCATAGAAAGGTGCGAAATATGGGTCCAAGGTGGGCCGCACGAATCGGATTTCCCGCCCCCTAAGGCTAATTGGGACGGTCTTCCATACGAGCCTTGTGCTTGGGTCCTTCGGTATCTCGCTCGCTTGTGCATAGCCAGTTAAATCCTGCGCTCGCTCTTCATGTTTCATCAATGCGCTTGCGAACGCATGAGTGACGTGATCCCATCCGCTCGTTGGGTCTTCAGTTCGATTCTCGAACAAGATTTCTGAGGCAACTGTATGACCAGCCGTAAGGCCTGCGAGTAGTAGCGCGATAGCAGTATTTTTCATTTTGGTGTCCCACCGCCCGCAATAAACCAAGCCTTCAGAGTCGTAAAGTCATGAACCTGAAAGGACACCCATTCATGAGGCTTTAGCTTCTCAATGGCATGCTTAATGTTCCCGGCCATCACCGAGTCAATTACATTGTGGACGCGAACGTCTTCAACCGCGATAAGGTCCTGAGTGTGCGGGGAAAAATCGTCGAGACCCATCGCCTTCTTGCCATGTTCGGTCCACGCGGCTCTGTTAATCTGGTACAGACCGGCAGCGGTAGTGTGTCCATCTTTACCCGGCCCCGGGTGAGTTGATTCGTCGGTAAAGGTCCACGTCGTATTTCCCGGATACCACCCGTACTTCGCGTGATAGTCGCCGCCTTCAGATTTCCCAATCATATAGAGGAACGCCTTGACGTTGGCATCTTTAAAATATTCCTCGTTCTCTTCGAGGCGCGTCTTCTGTCGTGACGCAACGCGAACCTGTTTCGCGGCGCTGTCGGCGGTACTCGTCGTCATTCTTCGCGCGGCATGGTTGAGATGCTTACCCGACGGGGAGATTACGGTCTTAGGCATGTTTCGCCCCGTTGCAATAGATATTGATTTCTTCAGCCGAACTGGTCATGGAAAGACGGTGCGTATAGCCGCTCGCGTCGGTCATGCCATGTTCTATATCGCCGCTTGCCCGTTCGATCGCATATTCAACGCTTGCTAAAGGCTTACCTGTGTGAGTGTCGAGGAGTTGGAATTGCTCGTTGTAGTTGATACGCCTGGTGACTGGGGTGCGTCCGCGACAATCACACGCCCATGCGTAACCTAGCGCTTTAGCCATGTCATAACCGGTTGATAGCGAACGCAGCCGGTCAAAGGGAAAGAACTCTCCGGTTTCTGCATTGAAAGCCTGTGCCGACGGCATCGGCGGGAAGTTGGCGTAGATCGGATAGGTAATGCGACAAAGGTCACAGACCTCCTGGTCTTGGGTCTGCTTTACAGTGCCTTCCCGAATCTCCTTCTTCATTGGATTCCTCATGAATTTCCAGGCGATGTCGGATACTTACCCATCGAAACGAACCACGTCAACAGCTTTAAATCGAGATAAGACTGTCTTGAAAAACATTGACGACGACTGCTACGCGCGAAAAAGAAAGCCCGCCATGAGAGGCGGGCTCGGAGGGTGACAGTATGCGGCTAGAGCTGGGAAGGGCCGTAATGCATCGGCCAGTGCTTTAATCGCAATGAGAGTTAATGCGAAGCTTCGTCGCCGTAATGCCGATCCGGAACAACAACGATATTCCCCACGAAGCGCTTTTCCATAAACCGCGTCTGCGCCTCATGAAACTTCGACAGCGGATAAGTCGCCGCGAGAACCGGCCGAATCGTACCGCTCTGAATATAGTCGAGCACGCGTCTGAACGCGCCGCGCGTGCCCTGCGACGATCCATTCAACTGCAATTGCTTCAGATACATCGTGCGCAAGTCGAGTTGCACGACCGGCCCGGCGATCGCGCCCGCGGTCGTATATCGTCCCTCTGGCCGCAGCAGGTTCAACAGCTTGCCGAACAGCGCCCCGCCAACCAGATCCGCAACCACGTCGACGGGCCGGCCGCCGGTCATCCGTTCGACGTCCGCGATGAAGTCGCCGCTGTCGCGCAGCGTCACGCTTTGCGCGCCGAGCGCGAGCACCGCTTCTTCCTTGCCCTTGCTGACCACCGCATACGGAATTGCGCCGCGCGCGCGGCATAGCTGGATGATGGCCGAGCCGACGCCGCCGGACGCACCGGTAATCAGCACCGCTTCGCCGCGCTTCACGGCTGCACGCTCGATCATCTGCTCGCCGGTGTGATAAGCGCACCAGAACGTCGCGAGCTCGGCGTCGGAATACGTGGAGTCGACGCGATGTGCGTTTTCCGCGGGCACGGCCGTGTATTCGGCGTAGCCGCCGTCGCGGCCGTGACCGATGTAGTCGATATCGGCGAGGCTGTCGTCGTCGCGGTTGTAGATCGACGCGTCGACGATCACGCGCTCGCCGATACGCGCATCGCTGACGCCGCGACCCACCGCGACCACGCGTCCGACGATATCCGCGCCCTGAATGCGCGGAAACGTCAGCGTCGAGCGGCCGCGTCGCCACGTCGAGACCGCTTGTGGGTCGTCGTCGGTGCCGTAGGCGCCCTGGCGGACCCACACGTCGGTATTGTTGAGACCGCAGGCGGTCACATCGATCAGTACCTCGCCGGCCGCGCAGGACGGCACCGGCACGTCGTCGCGATAGACCAGTTTGTCGAGACCGCCGTGCCCGGTCAGCACGACGGCCTTCATCGTTTTCGGAAGCATGGTTCCCCTCTTGTCGGGACGGGCATCGTGCTTCGCGAGTCGATGCGGGCACGACGCCCGTGCGATTACGGTTTGACGAACAGCTTGCGTGGCGTCCGGCAGAAGGTCTCGACACCGGTCCTGGTGATCAGGATGCTCTCGGTGATTTCGAGGCCCCAGTCGTCGAGCCACAGGCCCGGCATGAAGTGGAACGTCATGCCGGGTTCGAGGACGGTCTTGTCCCCGGGACGCAGGCTCATCGTGCGCTCGCCCCAGTCGGGCGGATAGCTCGCGCCGATCGGATAGCCACAACGGCTGTTCTTCTCGATGCCGTATTTATGCAGCACCGCGAAAAACGCATTGGCGATGTCCTCGCAGGTATTGCCCGGTTTCGCCGCGGCAAGCCCGGCCTCGATTCCTTCGACCACCGCGCGCTCGCCCTCGATGAAATGCTTCGGCGGTTTTCCCAGATACACGGTGCGCGACTGCGGGCAGTGATAGCGCTTGAAGCAGCCGGCGATTTCGAAGAACGTGCCGGCGTCCTTCGCGAACGGCGTGTCGTCCCAGGTCAGATGCGGCGCGGCCGCGTCGGCGCCGGTCGGCAGCAGCGGCACGATCGCCGGATAGTCGCCGCCATGACCGTCGATGCCGGTAATGCCTGCCGAGTAGATCTCCGCGACAAGGTCATTCTTGCGCATGCCCGGCTCGATTCGCTCGACGATATGCGCGTGCATCTTCTCGACGATGCGCGCGGCCACGCGCATGTACTCGATCTCGCGTAGCGATTTGACCGCGCGCTGCCAGTTGACGAGGCCGGTGGCGTCCTGCCATTTCGCGTCCGGCAGATGCGCGACGAGCGAGCGATAAGCGGCGGCGCTGAAATAGTAGTTGTCCATTTCGACGCCGATCTTCGCGTTGGCCCAGCCGCGCGCCGCGATCACGTCGCGCGCGAGATAGTCCATCGGATGCCGCGCGGTGGATTGCACATAGTGATCCGGATAGCCAACGATCTGATCGTGCTGCATGAAGACGGTGCGCTTTGCACCATTCGCGTCCTGACCGCGGCCGAACCAGACCGGCTCGCCATCGAGCGCTAGCAGCACGCACTGATGCACGTAAAACGACCAGCCGTCATAGCCGGTGAGCCAGGCCATATTGGTCGGGTCCGACACGATCAATAGCTCGATGCCGGCCGCCTGCATCGCGTTGCGCGTCTTGGCAAGACGCGCGGCATATTCGTCGCGTTCGAACGGCAGGCGCACGACGGGCACCTCAATTCGCGATTCCTGTTGCGTCGTATCTGACATCTTCCCCTCTCTCTGAGCGTGACGTCGTTGCGGGAAGTGGCGCGCGGTGCACGTGAATGCGGCGCCACGGGTATTTCTCGCCGCAGTCTAATGCCGCGAAAAAACGCCTCCGAATGTGCTAGTTCAATGTTGGTGACGTTATCGAAGCATGCTTGTGGTCTTGTTGCAGTGCACCCTTCGCTCGCCTTGGTCCGCGCGGAAAAAAGAATTGTTCTAGAGCAATCTGGTTTGCAAATATGGCTGCGTATTCTGGTTCGCATCACTGGCATTTCCGGCGCCGCAGCCGCATTCCATTGACTCAAATCACGTACGACGAACGGGATCGAATCGATATGAACACTGCGCGAGTTACCGATCTATTGAGCGCTTCAGGCATCGCCCCGGCAAGTCTTTCCTCGGAGCGTACGGCGACGCCCGCAAACACTCAGGCGCGCCGCGACCAAAGCCCAGCGAATAAGCCGTTGATCCGACTCGACCGGATCACGAAACGATATGGCGCGCTGACCGTGCTCGACGAACTATCGCTCGACGTGATGCCCGGCGAGAAGCTGGCGCTGATCGGTCCGTCGGGATCGGGCAAGACGACGATCCTGCGCATCCTGATGACGCTCGAGACGATCGACGGCGGCCATATCGAGGTGGACGGCGAACAACTGTTTCATATGCCGCGTGGCGGCCAGATGGTGCCCGCGAACGAAAGGCATCTGCAGAAGATGCGCGAGAAGATCGGCATGGTGTTTCAGCACTTCAATCTGTTTCCGCACAAGAGCGTGCTCGACAACGTGACGCTCGCGCCGATGCTGACGAAGGGCGAGAGCCGCGAGTCGGCGGAGAAGCGCGCGCTGGAACTGCTCGACATGGTCGGCATGGCCGACAAGGCGAAAAGCCGTCCCGCACAACTGTCGGGCGGGCAGAAGCAGCGCGTGGCGATCGCGCGGGCGCTCGCGCTCGCGCCGCGAATCATGCTGTTCGACGAAGTGACGTCCGCGCTCGACCCCGAACTCGTCGAGGAAGTCCTGAACGTGATGCAACGGCTCGCGCGCGAAACCGATATGACGATGCTGCTCGTCACGCACGAAATGGGCTTCGCGCACGATTTCGCCGACCGCGTGCTGTTTTTCGATCGCGGCAGGATCGTCGAGGAAGGCAAGCCCGAGGACATCTTCACGCATCCCACGCACGAACGGACCCAGACCTTCCTGCGCAAGATCCTCGCCGCGGGGCATCGAATCTGAGCCGAGCCGCAACAGATTGTTTTTCCCATGCTGCACATCACCCACTACTACGTCATACCACTACGCCATAGGAGCCAGAGATCATGAAACTGAAGGGGATTCTGATTGCGGGAGGGTTGTCTCTGCTGACGCTCGCGAGCCTCGCATATGCCGCCGACGACAAGCTCACGCAGCTGCGCCAGCAAGGGTTCGCGCGCATCGCGATCGCGAACGAGCCGCCGTTCACCGCAGTCGGCGCCGACGGCAAAGTGACGGGCGCGGCGCCCGATGTCGCGCGCGCCGGGTTCAAGAAGCTGGGCGTCAACGACGTCGTCGCGTCGGTCTCCGAGTATGGCGCGATGATTCCGGGTCTCGCGGCCGGGCGGCATGACGCGATTGCGGCGGGGCTGTTCATGACGCCGCAGCGTTGCGCTGCCGTCGCCTATTCGCAGCCGGTGCTGTGCGCGGTCGAAGCGTTCGCGGTCAAGAAAGGCAATACGAAGAGCATCAAGACCTACGAGGAAATCGCGAAAGATCCGAAAGCGGTGATCGGTGTGGAAGGCGGCACGACCGAGCAGAAGCTCGCGACCGCCGCGAACATTCCGACCGATCGCGTGATCATCGTGCCGGACGGGCAAAGCGGTCTGAAGATGCTGCAGGACGGCCGCATCGACGTATTCGCGTTGCCGCTTCTTTCGATCACCGATCTGCTTTCAAAGGCGAAAGACCCGAACCTCGATTCGATCGCGCCGGTGCAGAACACGCCGGTGCAATGCGACGGCGTCGCGTTTCGCAAGCAGGACACCGCGCTGCGCGATGCGTTCGATGTCGAGCTGAAGAAGATGAAGGATTCCGGCGAGTTCGCGAAGATCGTCGAGCCCTATGGCTTCTCGGCGAAGGCGGCGATGTCGGCGAGCCGCGAACAACTGTGCACGGCGAAGAACTGAGGCCGCGATAGCACGCCATGCGCGCGGCACGGTCGCGCGCATGGCCTCCGATACATTGCGCGCGAGGTGCGTCGATGAACCACTGGTCCGGTTATTTGCAGCTGATTTTGCAGGGGGCGCGGACAACCGTCGAACTAACGCTGATGGGCGCGGTACTCGCGCTCGCCATGGCGTTCGTCGCGGGGCTCGGGCGCCTGTCGCGCTTCTTCGTGGTGCGCGCGTTGGCCACGTCGTATATCGAGTTCTTTCGCGGCACGTCGATATTCGTGCAGCTGTTCTGGGCGTACTTCGTGTTACCGATGGCCGGCCTCACGCTGACGCCGCTGCAGGCCGGCGTGCTCGCGCTTGGGCTGAATGTCGGCGCGTACGGCGCCGAAGTGGTGCGCGGCGCGGTCGCCGCGATCGGCCATGAGCAGCGCAGCGCGTGCATCGCTTTGAATCTTTCCCGCTATCAGCGCATGCGGCACGTGATCCTGCCGCAAGCGTTGCCGC
Source organism: Paraburkholderia sp. EG304 (assembly GCF_046543485.1). Lineage (NCBI taxonomy): Bacteria > Pseudomonadati > Pseudomonadota > Betaproteobacteria > Burkholderiales > Burkholderiaceae > Paraburkholderia > Paraburkholderia sp. EG304. The sequence goes on from NZ_JBKGUA010000015.1 coordinate 154,244, forward strand.
TGATGCTGCCCACCTTCGGCAACAACGCGATCGAGCTGCTGAAGGGCACGGCCGTCGTATCGCTGATTTCGCTCGGCGACATGACCTTCCAGGCGCAAGTGGTGCGCTCGCAAACCGGCAATACGTTGATCCCGTTCGCGACGATTCTCGCGCTGTACTTCGGCATGGCCTGTCTGATTTCGTTCGGTATGCGCAAGCTGGAAAGCCGGATGAGTTTCGGTCTCGACCGCATCAGGAGATAGACGAATGGAATGGGACTGGAGCTTCGTGCGCGAGATTCTGCCGATCCTGCTGCAAGGCCTGGAGATCACCGTGCTCGCTACATTGCTGGGCGCGGTGGTGGCGGCCGTGGTCGGCATGGTGATTTCCATTTTGCGGCTGGCGCCGAATCGCGTGGTGTCGCGCGGCACGTCGGCGGTTGCGGGCTTTATTCGCGGCACGCCGCTGCTCGTGCAGCTGTATTTCGTGTTCTACGTGCTGCCCGACATCGGCATCCGGATGCCGGCGCTCGCGGCCGGTGTGCTCGCAATTGGCGTGCATTACGCGACATATGCGGCCGAGGTCTATCGTGCCGGCATCGAAAGTATTCCGCGCGGGCAATGGGAAGCCGCAAAGGCCTGCAATCTGAGCCCCGCGCAAACCTGGCAGCACGTGATCCTGCCCGAAGCGGTGCCGCCGATGGTGCCCGCGCTCGCCAATTACCTGATCTCGATGTTCAAGGAAACGCCGTTGCTGTCGGCGATCACGGTCCTCGAATTGATGAATCAGGCGAAGATCATCGCGAATACGGACTACCGCTATCTGGAGCCGATGACGCTGGTCGGGGTGCTGTTCCTGATCATCAGCCTGATTGCGGTAGCCTTTGTGCGCGTACTTGAAAAGCGGTTTCCGGCTCCGGGGCATTGAACGATGCAAATAACTATTCGGCAATTCGAGCGAGCGCCGCATCTGGTCGAACGCGCTTTCGACAAACGTATCGGCCTCGTGATTCTCGCGACCGATCACACCACCGAGCCGGATTTCGCGGCACTCGTTGCGAACGAGCATATCGGCATTTACGTGAATCGCGTGCCGTATGCGAACCCGGTCACGCCCGACAATCTGCGCGCGATGCAACCGTCACTGACCGCGGGCGCGGCGCTGATTCTGCCCGACGAAACGCTCGACGTCGTAATGTATTCGTGCACGTCGGCGTCCGTGATGATCGGTGATGCGCAGATCGAGAGCGCTATTCATGCGGCGAAGCCATCGGCCAGAGTGGTCACTCCAACGGCGGCCGCGGTCACTGCGCTCGACACGCTCGGCGCGCGGCGTATCAGCGTGCTGACGCCGTACACGGCCGAAACGAGCGGGCCAATGGCGGAGTACTTCGCCGCGCAAGGCTTCGCGATCGATCGCTTCTCATGCGTCGGTTTGACCGACGACCGGGAGATGGCACGGATTTCGCACGACGATATCGTCGCCTTTGCGCGCGAGGCGACGGCGCGGGACTCCGACGCGCTGTTTATCTCGTGCACCGCGGTGCGAGCCGCGCGGATCATCGCGCGAATCGAAGAGGCTACGGGCAAGCCGGTGGTGAGCAGCAATCTCGCGACCGCATGGATGTGTTTGCGGCTGTGCGGCGAGAACGACGCGAGGCCGGAGCAGGGGCGTTTGATGACGCTGCCGTTGCTGATGCGCTGATGCGAATGACGTCGGGCTTTCAGCCACTCAGTGGCTTGCGCCCGACGTTCCCGACGTGAGCCGTTCGATCATGTTGCGGATCGCGCGCATCTGAACGCCTTGCTGATCGGCGAAATGTCGGCCGGTATATCCCCACCAGTCCCAGCATCCGTTCGGGTTGGTTATTGGAATCGATACCGCCTGCGGATATAGCACGACGATACGGTTGTTGTCCGCCCACTGCGTATAGCCCGCGTGCCGGACGAACGTGGTGCCGTAGGAGAGGCCGGTCGGTGAGCCGAGCGGGACATAGGCCTGACCCTGCCGACAGCCGTGCAGCGCAACGTGCAGCCGGCACGGCGCACCCGCATCGCATGTGCCCGGTACATACAGCCATCCGGTGGTGTCCATGCCCGTCCTGCGAAAAAAGCTCGCTGGCCGGTTGGCCGGTAGATAACGGCTCTGATCGAAGCGGATGAAGCGTCCCGGTGGCGTTGCCGCGGCAGGCGGCGCGAGCGGAGCAGGTCCGTAGATCCAGCCCAGTATCTGCTTCGCGCCATCGACGTTGCACTTGCCGATGAACGGCGATTCGCTTTTCGCGCAGGCCACGCCGTAGTCGAGGGTGGGCATCGTGTGGCCCGCATCGGCGATGCCGATTCGAGTCATGTTTTGTTCCGGCACGCCGAGCGCCGCATAGAACGCCTGCAACTGAGCGACGATGGGCGTAGGCACGGTCGCATCTTTCGCTCCCGATATCGTGACGATTCGTTGGCCCGCGATCGTGGAGATATCGTCAATCAGGCGATTGGCGGAAAACGTCCTGGCCATCGAGACGAGCCGCGGCACATTGGTGCTGTCAGGCGAGACCCGGCAGGCGCTCGCCGGTCGGATGGTGCATGAACACCGGGTCGTGGCGATCAGAAGGCTGTTTTGCGAGCAATAGTACGGACCGGCCGCAACGACGCCCACGCCCTTGATGATCGACGAGTACGCGAGCGCCAGTTGCACCGCCATGAACCCTCCCGCCGAGAGGCCGGAGACGGAGGTCTGCGAGATATCGATGTTGAGCGCCGGCAATGGCGGATAGCTGGCTGCTTCGGCGTAACAGCCTGCCGACGGCATCGACAAAGCGGTGACACATATGCGGAGCGCTGCTTTCACCGGGTGGCCTCGCACTCGAATGCTTATCGGTAGAACGAACGACGGCTCGAAATATTAAAGCGTCATAGCACCCGACTCGTGTTGTTTTTCCCGATCGTGCGCGACTCATCCCCAACGCACACGTACGGATTACCGCATCCAGTGCGGGCTTTATGGAAAACCCCGATGCCTGCATCGTCCTAGAACATCGTTGCAGAAGTGTGCCGCCGGTATCGTGGATTCGGGCGACGTTGCCTGTGTCGCATAGAGACATCCCAGGAGGAGACATGCATTACGCACATTCATGGACCGCGCAGAGCGCGCAACCGCAAGCGCAAGCGCGCAGCTTGCTGCGGCGCGCGATCGCCGCATCGGCGCTCGGCAATGCAACCGAGTGGTTTGACTACGGTATCTACGCCTATGGCCTCAGCTACATTTCGGCCGCGTTGTTCCCCGGCAGCACTTCGCAGGCTACGTTGTTCGCACTCGCGACGTTCGCCATTTCGTTTCTCGTGCGTCCGTTAGGCGGCCTGTTCTGGGGGCCGCTCGGCGATCGCCTCGGCCGCAAGCACGTGCTCGCGTTGACGATCATCCTGATGTCAGTGGCAACGCTGCTGGTCGGACTCGTGCCGACTTACGCGAGCATTGGCTGGTGGGCACCGGCGATCCTCGTCGTGCTGCGAATGATCCAGGGCTTTTCGACGGGGGGCGAATATGGCGGCGCGGCGACTTTCATGGCCGAATACGCGCCCGACAAGAAGCGCGGCTTTTGCGGCAGCTTCCTCGAATTCGCGACGCTGTCGGGGTTCTCGCTCGGCGCGTTTCTGATGCTCGGTTGCTCGGTCGTACTCGGCAACACGGCGATGCATGCATGGGGATGGCGTTTGCCGTTTCTGATTGCGGCACCGCTCGGCCTGATCGGCTTCTATCTGCGCTCCAAGCTCGAAGACACGCCGGTCTTTCGCGAGCTCGAAGAAACGATGCACAAGGAGCAGCATAGCTGCGTCACGCTGAAGGCGTTGCTGAGCGACTATTGGAGACCTCTGATCCAGCTCGGCGGGCTCGTGGTTGCTTTGAATGTCGTCAACTACGTGCTGCTCGCCTATATGCCGACCTTCATGCAGAAGCAGCTAGGCATGAGCGACAACATGTCCCTGCTCGTGCCGCTGATCGGCATGCTCGCGATGATGGTGTTCCTGCCGTTTGCGGGCACGTTCTCGGATCGCGTCGGACGCAAGAACGTGTGGTGGTTTTCGTTGGTCGGCCTGTTCGTCGCGGCGATTCCGATGTTCCTGCTGATGAAGCTGAGCGTAACCGGCGCGTTCATCGGCTTTGCGGTGCTCGGGCTGTTGTACGTGCCGCAATTGGCCAGCATCTCGGCGATGTTCCCCGCAATGTTCCCCACGCAGGTCCGTTACGCGGGGATGGCGATTGCGTATAACGTGTCGACGTCGATCTTCGGCGGTACCGCGCCGATGGCGAACGAATGGCTGGTCGCGCATACGGGCAATGCGCTGGTGCCTGCCTACTACATGATGGCGGCGTGCGTCGTTGGTGCGATTGCGCTCGTCTTCGTGCCTGAAACGCGCGGATGTTCGTTGCGCGGACAGGGCATTCCGGGGAAGCAGGAAGTGGTAGGTTGAAGTCAGCTAGCGCGGCCAGCCGCATATCGACGCGGTTTGGCCACGCATGTTCGATTGAGCGTTTATTTCAGCTGGCTTTCGCGAGCCTCGACTTCAGCAGTTCATATTTCTCACGCGACGTATCCGCGAACGCCGCCTCGCGACTCGAAAGCGTATCGTCGAATGGAATCGGCTCGGCAAACTGACTGACGGTCAGATCCCATCTCTTGCCGTCGATCAGGTTGTAGAAGTGTGTGCCGCCGGACGTTCGCGTCGTCAGAATCTCGCCACCGAAGCAGTCCTGCACGATCAGAGACGTCACGCTGCAATGATTCTGTGCCGGATTCGTCGACAACCAAGCGTGGGTCGGGCTCGACGTATCGCCGGCCCATACGCGTGCAAGGGCGCGGTAAAGATCGACGGGCGTCGCAAAGTTCTTCGATACGGCAGGTGTCTGTGCTTCCTGTGTCATGGCGGCAATCCTTCGTTCGATGAGCGGATAAGGTCGTGAAAAACAAAAAGCCCCGTCGTTGCCGGCGGGGCTTTGTGGCGCATGTCGCTGCGAATGATGTCTAGCGGCGTATGCGTACGCGAGTCCCCACAGGCAGTCCCACGCGGGCATGCGCATGATGATGCTTTGCGATCGGGTGGGTCGTGAGGGCTTGCATGGAGAGCGAGTGTGCCTTCGATCGCGCGACGCGTCAACGAATCACCGATAACTGCGTCGCACTGTTCATGCTTACGACTTCGCGCCGCTCAGGATCGCGAGGCTCGGGCAGTAGTGCGTCGCGCTCAGATACGCGGGCTGTTGCGAGCGCACGCCTGCGCTGTTCGACGTCGGCGGATCGATGAACACCTGTGCATTGTTCGATCCCGCCGGTGCGGTCAGCGTCATCGTCACTTTCCACCAGTTGCCGGATTTCACCGCGCTTAGCGCCGTTGCTTGTCCCGCGCCCCACGTGCCGCGCACGATCGCGCCGGTGTTCGTGTTCAGTACCCAGCCGAACTCGGTGCCGCTCGGGTCGTCGGTCTGGATCGAGCCGCCGGGGAACACCGTTGCGTTGGTGGTGGCGAGCACATAGTCGGTGAACGTGTACGACTGGCCGCCCTGTACCCGGATCACTTCGTGGATGTTCGACACGGACGAACCATTCGTGCTCGTGACCGTCGCGGCGCCACGATTGACGCCGGAGATGTCGGTCGCGGGCACGGCGGTGCCGCCGTTCGACTGGAACCACGCATCCGGCGTCGCGAGACTGAGTGGCGAATTGATCAGGTTGTTCGCATAGCAGGCCGACGCGGCTGCGTCGGCCGGCGGTCCGTAGAAGCTGGCGATGCTGGACTGGATCGCGTTGTCGGTCGTATCGGACGTCGCCTTCGTGATGATCGCGCCTTCGAAGAACTGGATCGGCGCGGCGCTGCCATCACCGCCTTCGCCGAGCGACAGACCGCCTTGCCATTGGCCGTTGAATGCGTGACCGGCATCGTTGCCGAAGATCAGCGCTTCAGGCGGAGCCTGATCGTACAGCGCTGTCAAAACGCTTTGCGAAGCGGAGCCGCCTTTGACCGCAAATAGATTCAACGCGTTGACCGGCGAGTACTTCGATAGCACCGTGACGAACTTCTCATTCGCCGGCTGCTGCGGGCCGTACAGATAGACGCCGGCTTCGGCATCCACACCCGGCCAGTTTGTATCGAGCGCATTGCACACCGGGTCCTTCACGTTCGACGGCTGAATCGAGTCGCCGTCGCAATAGCCGAATACGGCCGCGTTGCCGTTCGAGAACGCGAGCGCGAACATTTCGCCTTCGATTTCGCCGTGCGCATAGGTGCTCGGATTCGCGCTGCTTTCCATGTTGCCGTAGGTGCCGCAGCAGGTCGACGATTGGCTGTAGTGCGCGCCAGCGACCATGTACTCGGCGATTTCGCTATCGCCGATCGACTGGTTCACCGTGCCGAAGCGTTTCCGATAGGCCTGCCCGGCGAGCGTGCCGAGAGCAGCAATCTGCACGCCGTTCGTCGTGACGAACCCGAGCCTGGCCGGTGTGCCGGGGAGCGCGGGCAAGTCGTTGCCGATCGTCAGTTGCTGCGTCGGCGCCTGTGCGGTCAACGCGCTCGGCGGTTGCAGCAGTTGCACGGTCAGGGTGCCGGCGGTGCCGGGCAGCGTGATCGTCGCGAAGCCGTTGAGGACCGGCACGGTGGTGGTCTTGCTGCCGTTCTGTACCGTCAGCGATTCAGTGCCGTCCTGGTTCAGCGTCAGCGTCGCCGGGACGTTGCCGAACGCGCCGTTTTTCAGCGGCGCGACCAGATCTATCTGATCGTAGATGTAGGTAACCGAGCAGGTCGTGTTGTTGCAGAAGGCTTGCGCGCTCTGCACATTCGCCGAGCCGACCAGCGAGCGGTCGCCGCCCTTCAGCGTGCTGTTGGTGTACGGATAGACGTCGAGCGTCGTGTTGTCGGACGCGCGTTGAATCTGGAACAGCGGGCCGGTGTAGTTCTTGGTCAGTAGCCGGGTCACGCTGTGCGCGGCGGAGCAGGGCGTGTTGGCAGTCGCGGCGGCGTCGCAGGGCAGTGGGGGAGTCGTCGAGTTGTTGTTCGCCGATGCGTTCGAATTCGATTGCGATGCGTTGCTGGATACCGCCGCGTTCGACATGGCTGCGTTCGCCACCGGCGATGTCGATACGCCGCTATTGTCGCCATTGCACGCGGCGAGTCCGACGGCCATCGCCAGCCAGACCGCCACTAATCCTATTCTTCTCGACATCATGACCTCCTCCTGTTGAACCGCTGATTGGTTGGAAATACTTAGGCGTACGGATCGGGATAAAGAGTCGTTATGGTGTTGGTTGCTTCGCAAGGAAGCCCGTGGGGCTGGCGTCGAACCTGGCAGGTAATAATATTAGTCAAGAATATCGATTTGCTTGCATGGGGTAATCCCGCATGCGAGCATCGGTAGAATGAAAGAATCTAGGCTGTATGCGGCATACGCATTGCGCATACGTGCGGGACTTTACGGAATTATTACTAATATTTTTTGACCCGTGCGACACGCGGCGTGCTGTCGCGATGACGTGATTGCGCCCGCCGTGTCGAATCAGCGCGACGCCGTGAAGCGAGGGGAATAGAAGTGAAAGTGACGCGCGGCGAATCAGGACTTCACCCGCGCATGGCTTGCGCCGATGTACTTCAATGCAAGTCAACCGCCGGACAGAACTGTGTCCTCGATTTCATAGCGTTCGTTACCGACCGAAATCAGATTGATGCCGGCATGTTTGCGCGTCAGCGTGTCGCCGGGCGTCGGCTGATCGCTCGCGGACGCGGCTGTGCCCATCACGCGGCCGTTTACGCCGAAGAAAATGGCTCGCGTCACGCCGTCGGGCCAGTAGACCACGACCGTTGTCGATCGATCGCTGTGATGCACGACGCCGAACTTGCACATCGTTCTGGTCTGTCCGTTGCCGCGCTCGCACGGCAGCGTGCCGCTCGCGCTGATCGCCGATTCCTTCGCGGGTACGTGGCCATTCTGCGAGCTGGTCTGAGCGCCTTCCGTGGAAATCGAAATCAGCGTCACGCCATCCGCTGCGCCGACCACGCGCGCGCGCCGCTGGTGCTCGACGATCGCGCGCACGGCGGCGCTGTCGCGCGGACCGGGGCAACCGACCAGCATCGCCATATGATCGAGATAGTTCGCGGTCGCGGCCGACTCGCCGAGCCGCCGGCAGACATCGCCCGAGTGCGGATAGCCATCGCCGAGCACGACGAACGAGGCGGGCCATTTGAACGGCTTGCCGGTGCCAGCGGCCTGCGCGGAAGTCGACGCGCCGCCGCTACCGAAAGCCGTCGCCGCCATCGCGGCATACAGCGCCAAAGCGAAAGACCGGGTTGCGCGTCGCATCGATGTTCTCCTCGGCATGCTCACGTTCGAGCCGCACCGGCTGCCAACGCGGCCTGCGCCCGCTGCAGCCACTCGCGATTGTGTTCGCGCGCGTGGCGCGGCCAATGTTTGGCGTCCTGCACGATTTCCGCGTAGAGCGCACCGGCGCGGCGGCGGTCCGCGTCTTCCGGTTGCGCGGCGAGCCAGTCGGCGAACAGGCAGCGCGGCGCGACATCGGTTGCGCAGGTCAGCGAGTGTTCGAATGCCGCTCGCGCACCCGGTGCGTTCAGCGCAGCCAGCGTGCGCGCGTACAGCAGCGCCGGCTCGCCCTGATTGCGCGCGTGCGGATTGATCGAGAACAGATTCGCCAATATTGTATCGGCGGCCGTGTAGTTGCCGAGCGCGAACTGCGAGCGCGCGAGACCTATCAGTAGCGCTGGATCGTTCGCAAAGGGGCCATTCGCCGCGGCCTGAAAATGTTCGAGTGCTTCACGCGGATTGCCGGCCGCGAGCAAGGCCTCGCCGAGCCGCATCCGATGCTGCACGGTCGGCGAGCGCTCGAAAGCGGCGCGTGCTTCACGCAGCGCGCGATTCGGATCGACGAATTGGGTGATCGCCTGCGTGGCCACTCGCGCGCCGCGCGTATGGCGCAGACCCGGCAGATAGATCGCGAAGAAGTACACGACGCTGCCGAGCAGCGGAAAGGCAAACAGAATGAATAGCCAGTAGATGCCCTGGTTATTGCGCATCGCGTGAATAGCGAAAAAGATCGCAATGAAAACGTGAAGTCCAATTCCAAAGAAGTAGGGCATATCGATTCAATCTTCGAGCATGAAGAAAAGCGACGAAACTATAGCGCTCGGAATGGTAGCGGATGCGCGGCACATTCAGTTCGCCGAGCGTCAACGAGTCCCAGGTCTTGCCGCCGTACAGTAGCACGAGCGGACTGCCTCGGTGCTCGTCCTTACCCGGTTCGCAGCCGCACTCGCCCTTTTCAGTCCACGTTCAGACGCAGGTGGTGAGCAGCAGCGCGGGCCCGAAGGTGATCACGCTCGCGACCAGCGCCGCGATCAGGGTCCAGACGACGACGGTATGCATGAACGAGCTGATGCGTTCGGGTCCAGGGTCGCGGGTCACGGCGCGATAGCGCCATAGCCAGCCGAGTGCGACCAAATGCAGCAGCAGAATGATCGCAAGACTCGCGCGCAGCGGGCCGGCCGGCCACGCGAACGCGCAGCCGATCGCATGCAGCGCATACAGGATCACGAACGCGAGACACCAGATCGTGAAGCCGACAGCGAGCCACCACAACCGACGTGGCGAAAGCGGACGCGCATTCATGGTCTGGCTCCCAGCATGGCGACGAGGCTCGGCAACGCGAGCACGAGTCCGAGCGCGATGATGCCCGTCGCTAGCGTGTAATCGACCCACAGGCGCGTGAGGCGCAGATCGGTCAGGCGCCGCGCGGAAACGAAGCCCGCGCCGACGCGCAGCGCGTTGCTGATCAGGAACAGCAGCCCGACGCCCGCGTGAACCGCGATATACGTGAGTAGCGCCGCGGCCGTCGCGCCGAGCGCATGCTCGCGCGGATTCGGTGTCACGCCGTCGATCAGCATCACGCAGGCGACGAGCGCGACGATCAGCGCGATCGCGGAGAGCCCGATCGTGCCGTGCGGTTTGCGTTCGGCGGCGGCCGCGCGTAACGAGCCACGCGTGGCGGCTGCGGCCACCGCGAGCGCGACGACTGCGACAAGTGCGAGCAGACGGTTCGGATGCGGCGCGACCGCGGCTGGCCAGTTCGGCGCGGCGATCCACAGATAGAACGTGCCGAAGACCAGCGACGTGAACAGCGTGCCGTCCGCGACCAGCGCGCAGATCATCGAAAGCCATGACGGCGCACCGGCCACCTCGGTATGCGGCGGGACGCTGACGCCGCGCCCGACTGACAGCGCGCCGTAATCGCGCGCGTGCCCCGCGCTCTGGCCTGCGTAGATGAAGAGACCGAACGTCGCGAACGCGAATGCAACCGACAGCAGATAGAACTTGAACAGCATTGCGAGCACCGCCGCCGCGGTCACGAGTGCGGTGGCGAGTGGCAGATACGTCGAGTTCGGCAGCACGATCAGCTGCTCGGGCACGCCCGAAGTCATATGCACGCCTAGCGCCTCCTGCCAGCCGTTGCGCGTGAAGCCGAGATAGCCTTCCCCGCGCGCGAGCGAGGTAGCCAGCTGGCCGGGCGGGACCTTTTCGGATTCGGCGTCGATGTGTGGGATCGACGCGAACGCATACGGCGCGGGCGGAATCGGCATCGCCCATTCGAGCGTGGTCGATTGCCACGGGTTGCGCCGCACCCGTTGGCCGAAACGCAATTGCACGATGATGTCGATCACGACGAGCGCAAAGCCGATCGTCATCACGAAGCTGCCCACCGACGACAGCAGATTGAGCCCGTTCCAGCCTTCGTCGCCGCTATATGTGAAGATGCGCCGCGGCATTCCGAGCAGGCCGGTCAGGTGCATCATGAAGAACGTCATGTTGAAGCCGATGAACACGAGCCAGAACGCCGGCACGGAAAGCTTATGCACGGCGGTGCGCCCGGTCAGCAGCGGCAGCCAGTAATAGAACGCGGCGAGCATCGGAAACGCCAGCGCGCCGGCCACCACGTAGTGCATGTGCGCGACGACGAAGTAGGTGTCGTGCGCCTGCCAGTCGAACGGCACGATCGCGAGCATCACGCCTGTGAGCCCGCCGCACGTGAATACGAAGAAGAAGCCGAAGATGTACAGCATTGGCACATCCCAGCGCGGGCGGCCGTGCGACAGCGTGGCGAGCCACGCGAAGAACTGGATCGCGGTGGGCACCGCGACGATCGCCGAGCCCGCCGAGAAGAATGCGAGCGCCAGATGCGGAATGCCCACCGTGAACATGTGGTGCACCCAGATGCCGAAGCTCAGGAACGCGAGCGCGATGATCGCGACGACGATCGCGCGATAGCCGATCAGGCGGCGTCGTGCGAACACGGGGATCATCGTCGATAGCACGCCGGCCATCGGCAGAAAGATGATGTAGACGTCGGGGTGGCCGAATAGCCAGAACAGGTGCTGCCACAGCAGCGGATCGCCGCCACGCGTCGGATCGAAGAACGGCAGGTTGAAGGCGCGCTCCACCTCGAGCAGGATCGAGCCGAGAATCAGCGGCGGAAACGCGACGATCATCATCATCGCCGTGACGAGGATGTACCACGCGAAGATCGGCATCCGATCGAGCGACATGCCCGGCGCGCGCATCTTCAGGATCGACACGACGATCTCCATCGCGAGTGACAATGCCGAAATTTCGACGAACGTGATGCCGAGCAGCCATACGTCGGCGTTCAACCCGGGTGTGTACACATTGGAGCTGAGCGGCGTGTACATGAACCAGCCGCCGTCGGGCGCGCTGCGCAGAATCAGCGACACGGTCAGGATCGTGCCGCCGAACAGATAGCACCAGTAGCCGTAAGCGGTCAGGCGCGGAAACGCGAAGTCGCGCGTGCCGAGAATCTTCGGCGTCAGATAGACCGCGAAGCTTTCGACCATCGGGATCGCGAACAGGAACAGCATCATCGATCCATGCATCGTGAAGACCTGGTTATAGGTCTCGACATCCATGAAGGCCGCATGCGGTGTCGCGAGTTGTACACGCGTGAGCATGCCGAGAATCCCGGCGATCGCGAAGAACACGAACGACGTGATCATCATGCGCATGCCGAGGATCGTATGGTTGACCGCCGCGAGCTTCTGTACGCCCGGCCCGGTGCCCCAGATCGCGGCAAGCTGGCGATGCAGCCGCAGCGCGGTGATGCCCTGTGTTGGCGGCTCGACGGGCACACTCATTTCTTCACCTCCCCGTTGGCGGCGGCGCTCTTGACCGCAGCCGGAAAATCTTCCGGACGATCGACGATCACGGTGAAGTGCATCCCCGCGTGACCGATGCCGCAAAACTCGTTGCATTGTCCGGCGTACCGGCCGGGCTCGTCGGCCTCGATCCGAAGCAGGTTGTGGTGGCCCGGCACGGCGTCGATCTTGCCCGCGAAACGCGGAATCCAGAACGCGTGCACGACGTCCATGCTGGTCACGGTGATGTCGACCGGCGTGCGAGCGGGCAGATGCAGAACGTTGTCGGTTTCGACGTTGCCGAGTTCCGGATAGCGGAAGGTCCATCGCCATTGCTGCGCAATCGCCTCGATGCGCGGGGGCGCATGCGCACGCAGCGGCAGCAACAACTCGCCCGCGTACAGCGCGTAGCAGATCAACGGAATCAGGATCACCGCGGGCAGCACGAGACCGCCGAGCACGATCCAGCGCGCGGGCGGCACATGCGAGCCCCAGCCGGGCCGGAACACCGTCAGCAGAAACAGCACGAGCACCATCGCGAACAGGATCGCGGCGCCGGCCAGCATCACCCACCATAGCCCGGCGATCGATGCGGCGGCCGGACCCGATGGTTCGAGCGTCGACAGCGGCCCCGTGCAGCCGGACAACGTGGCGAGCGATCCGGCTTGGACCGCCAGACGCAAGCAGCTATGATGGTTTGCAGCACCAGGCATTCGATGCGAGGGCACGCCACCATGGCAAACAAACGTAATGCTGGAAACGAGACGCGAAGCGAAGTGATGCTCGAGCTGTTGCGGCTCGACAAGGGCTCGGCGGTGGCGCTCGTCGGTCATCCGATTCACGTGATGATGGTGCATTTCCCGATCGCGTTCGTCGTCGCGACCTTGGGCATCGACGTGATCTACTGGTGGACCGGCGACCCGTTCTGGATCCGCGCGGGCTTGTGGGCCGCCGGCTTCGCGTTCTGGAGCGGCGTCGCCGCGAGCGTGGTCGGTACCGCCGAACTGCTGCTGGTGCGCGGCATCCGCCTGAAGGAAGCGAGCTGGTCGCATGCGGTCGCCGCGATGACGCTCGTCGCGCTCGCGGGCGCGAACTGGGGTGTGCGCCTTTACTACCCCGATGAGATCCTGCCGCATGGGCTCGTGCTGTCGGTGCTCAGCTCGGTGATGACGGGCTTCGCCGGCTGGCATGGGGGCAAGCTCGTGTTCGATCATGGCGTGGGGATTCTCGTTTCGCCAAAGGAGTGATGCAGCCAGCGGCCAAGTCCCCCGGGCTCGAACAGATGCGGGGCCAGCAGGTTCGAGTCGATATGGGGCTTGGCCAGCACGATCCAGATGATCGCGACGATCACGACCAGATAAGCGATGGTCAGCGCAATCGCCGAGGCACGGCCGAACCGGCCGTCGGGCAGATACAGATCGTGCAATACCAGCCCGGCCAGCACGTGCAGCATCGCCATGATGCCGACGAACACCATCTTCGCGGTGAACCATTCAACGAAGGTAGCTTGCAGAAAAATCAGCGCGGTGCCACTCGCAATCGCGACGAAAGCGGCGGGCGAGGTCAGTTCCACGAACACGAGACGCGTGATGCGGTGCAGCCGGTCGAGCTCGGTGCCGGCCGCGAGCCCGCGACGTTGCCGGAACAGATACGGCAGCACGAGCAAACCGGCCGACCAGATCGCGATGGCGGCCAGATGAATGAACTTCAGAAGGGTCGTCACAGCGCCGGCTCTCTGACGCGCAGGCTTGACCAGACGAGTGAAAGTCCTGCCGCGAGATAAGGGATCATCGCCAGTACCCACATCAACAGTCCTGCGAGTTGCTGGTCGGCGAGTGGCGTGAGCCCCCATGCGGCGGTGGTCGCGAAGTGTGCGACATAGAGCGGCACCGGCGCGAACACGATCAGCGCGCCGAGCAAACCCATCTGGCCGATGGTCGCGACGAGCGCCATCAGCGCGGGGCCGGTCGGCAGCAACGGCGATAAGATGCTGCGCCACATGAGCCATGCACTGCCAAGCAAACTGATCTGCATCAGCCAGTAGCCCGGCACGCTCGACAGTCCCCACGCATAAGGTCCCGGCGCATGCCACAGCCAGATGATCACCGCATGCGCTGCGACCACCGGCACGAGCGGCGGATGCGCGAGGCGCGGCAGCGGAAACGCAACGGCGAGCAGCGGCGCTACTGCGGCGATCAGAATGACGTGATGAGTGACGCGCGCGGAGAACAATGCCGAGGACAACGCGCAAAGCGGCGACACGAACACGAGAGCCATCAGCGCGACGGCGCCCCATCCCGCCCGTGCATTCGCCGAGCGGCCGCTTGCCACGACCCATGCGAGCGCCGCGAGCGCGATCAGCAATGGCGGGTCCGTATTCCAGCGCAACCACAGGCTTTCGGGGACAGCCGCGGGACCACAGTAGGCGACAGGAAAATATGGCATGGCGCGATGTCTTCAACGAGTCCAGGTGTTTCTTTAGTACACGCAAGCAAAAGCGTGACAGATAACACCTTTGAAATGTCGGGACGGCTCACGATCCAACTGATCGCTTGTGTACTCTAGCGCAAATAATCTGTTTTAGGGACGGCTATCTGATTCGTGCAAGTTTTTGCGTGACAGAATGTTTTCAATTTGTCGCTCGCACTCGTTTTTTGCCAGCGGGATAAAGGCTAATGTAATGGCGGCGATAAGATTGCAATGGTGCGGCGCAATACTTCACGCGCAGTCTGCCCAGCATACTATGATGAAATCATGTGACGGAGACCCGCCATGTTTCATGATCCCATTCGAATTCCCGCAATCATCGAATTGTCATTGCTTGCGATCGTGCTGATCGTTGTCAGCATCCTGCGCGTGAGGCAGCAAAGGGAGCGGGCGCGAAACCGGGCAATGGCGGAGAAGCGACGGTCTGATAAAACACGAATGTAATATTCGCTTTTACTGCATCTTTAATGCTTCTCTATTCAGATATGTTGCAGATCTTTGCCACTTCTATTGACGGTTTTTCGACGTGGCATGCAGCCACGCCGATCGAGTTATAGCGCTGGACGCTCCAGTTGGACCCACTGCTGCACGCTTGCGCGCTGCCATTGTTGCATGGCGTAGTCCTTGAGCTTCTGCGGAACGGGATCGGCATTCAGCACGAGGCGATTGAGCATCAATGCGAGGTCCATATCGGCGATGCACCACTCGCCGAACAGATTTGGCGAATCGGCTGGAAGCAATGCGTCGGCGGCGGCGAAGAGTTTTTGAGCCGCTTGCTGTGCGCGCGACGAAAGCGGGCCGCTGCGCGATCCGTAGAAAATAACTTCGGTGGAACGCTCCTCGCGAATCGGCAGCAGATCGCTGCGCAGCCAGGCCTGCACCTGGCGCGCTCGCGCGCGCAGACGCCGATCCTGCGGATAGACCGGAGTATCCGGGAAAGTCTCGTCGAGGTACTCGGTGATCGCGGACGACTCGGATAGCGCGAAGTCTTCGTGTATCAGCGTCGGCACACGGCGTGTCAATGAAAGGGTCGCGTAGTCGGTGGCGAGATTCGCTTTGCTAGCGAGATCGATGGTCGAAAGGTCATACGGCAAGCGCTTTTCGTGAAGCGTCACGAAGACGGACATCGCGTAGGGGCTCGCGAATTGGGTGTCCGTGTACAGCTGGAGGCGGTCTCGTGGCATACGGGCTCCGTTTCGTTAGTCAACGATGTCGAGATTGGAATACTAACCGCCGGTTGCCCGCCGTGTGGCGATTCACCAATGCGGATTGGTCATCTCGCAGGCCAGCAGGCAGCCTAACGCCGACACGGTGCCGCCGAACAAAATCGCGCGAGGGGCTTCAAAAAAATAATTTAGCTGATACAATGGCGCCCCTCTGCCCAGGTGGCGAAATTGGTAGACGCACTATCTTGAGGGGGTAGCGCCGAAAGGCGTGTGGGTTCAAATCCCGCCCTGGGCACCATTTCGAATCGTCGGTTCGAATCTTCAAGCGCTTCGCGCTTTCTTCAGACAACGGCGGCCCGTACCAGACCATCGCGTTGTCTCTGCTTCTTCTGCGGCTCACTTTCATCGCTCAGAACTCGTTCCGATAGGCAAATAGCCCCGGAAGCCCGCCGCTCATCACGAATAGAATCTTCTGTCCCGCAGAATACTTGCCCGTATTCACGTTTTCGACGACACCCGCAAATGCCTTGCCGCTATACACGGGATCAAGCAGTAGACCTTCCGTCGCTGCCATCAACCGAACCGCAGCGCGCATGTTATCGGTCGGAATGCCATAGCCGGGTCCAAGCTGCGCTTCGTCGATCGAGATCGCGTCATCACTCACGCTAAGGCTTCGATCGATCAGTCGAACCGTCTGATTCGCTTTCTCCAAAGTAACCGTGCGCGCATGGCCGGCATTCCCATACACCGTGAATGCGGCAAGACGTGACGGATCGAGGCCCAGCGCAACAAAACCCGCAACCAGTCCCGCATGCATGCCGCCGCTTCCGTTCGGCACCACGATGCGATCGAAAGCCACGTTTTGCGCGTGCGATTGCGCGACGATTTCAGCGGCGCAGTCTGCATAGCCGAGGCAGCCGACCGGGCTCGAACCACCCAACGGACACACATACACGTTACGGCCCTGCGCTCGCAATTCGCTCGCGCGTTCCTCGGCGAATTGCAGTGCGTTGGCCGTGCCGGGAAGATCATGTACGCGCGCATCGAATAGCGCATCGAGCAGCACGTTGCCGTTCTCCATGTAGTCGTGATCGGAACGGGGCACGGCTCTCGTCAGCACCAGCTCGCATTGAAGTCCGACGCGAGCCGCCGCGGCCGCCGTCAGGCGCGCATGGTTCGATTGACGTGCGCCGACGGTAATGATGGTGTCCGCGCCACACGCGAGCGCTTCGCCAATCAGGAATTCGAGCTTGCGCAGCTTGTTGCCGCCGCCACCCAGTCCCGTCAGATCTTCTCGTTTGACGTAGATGTCCGCGCCGCCGAGGCGAGCGCTCAGACGCGCAAGGTGCTGAATTGGCGTCGGACCTTCGAGAAGCGCGTGGCGCGGAAACCTTGATAAATCGAGGCGGTGCGATGAGGCGGAGTTCATGGTCGTGGGCGGGCGAGAGGGTTGAAAGAGACGCTTCTATTCACTTGACCGACGCAAAGTTTGCTTGGAGTACTCAATGCGTCAACGTCCGTATTCCAGCCAGCAATTTATCAACTTCGGCGTCGGTGGTCAGATAGCTAACCGATGCGCGCGCGATCTGCGTCAGCCCTCTGATCGTCATATCGAACGGTGTATATGCGACGCCATTCGAGCCGATCGTGATGCCCTGCGCAGCCAATGCGCGTCGCACCGACATGGCGTCGAGTCCGGCGACGTTGAACGACACCAGACCGGATCGTTCGACACCCTGGTCGAGTACGGACACGCCCGGCATCGCGGCCAACCGCTCGCGCAATGTCTGCGCGGTCCGATCGATCTGCGCGCGGATGTTGTCGATGCCGATTTCCAGCGCTTCGTCCAATGCATTCGCCAATCCGCAATGCAGTGCAATCGACGCTTCCGATGATTCGAGACGCGCGGCATCGTCGCGCAGTACCGGTTCGCCATTGGCGTCGAGCGGCGCGGAATAAGTGTCGACGAAAGCCGGCGTCAAGCGGGGCAGAAAATCCCGCCGGACGTATAACAGCCCGGTGCCGCGCGGTCCGCGCAGTGCCTTGCGGCCCACGCCCGCCAGCACATCGCAGCCGACTTCGACGACGTCGATCGGCAGTTGCCCGATGGCCTGCGCCGCATCGATGAAATATGGAATGCCGTGACGGCGCGCTACCTGCCCAATCGCGGCAGCCGGATTGATCAGTCCGCCATTGGCCGGCAGCCACGTGAGTGCAATCAGTCGGACCCGGTCGTCGAGCATCGCTTCGAGTGCGCGAGGATCAACCCTGCCGCTGGCATCGGAAGGAATCGTCTCTATCGATGCGCCCGCGCGCTGCGCCAGAAGACGCATCGTCGCGAGATTGCCGCCCCATTCGTGCCGCGCGACGAGGATGCGTTGCCCCTCGCGCCACGGACCCAACGCCGCGAAAGCTGCGCCCCATCCCGACGAGTTGCCGGTCGTCAGTGCGATCTCGGCTAGCTGAGCGTTCAGCAGTCGCGCGGCGAGCGTGCGCGCCCGCTCGGTCTGTTCGCCGGCAGCCGCGCCTGCTTCCATGGGTCCCATCGACGCTTCCCGCAACAGATGCGCGTGAATCGCTTCGAGCGTGACGGCCGACGGCAGCGACGCGCCCGCATGATTGAAATGCGTGGTACTGAGGACACCGGGTGTGCGGGCACGTATTGCGTCGATGGCTGCGGGCGACAGCGGAGAGGACATTGGCGGCTCCGAGTGTATGAGTGGAATTCAGTCATTCTTCAATGCGACAACCGCTTCGACTTCGACGGCGACTCCCGCCGGAAGCGACGCGACACCGACCGCGCTGCGTGCGTGACGGCCGGCGTCGCCGAAGATTTGCACCATCACGTCCGACGCACCATTGGCAACCGTGCTCTGCGCAGTGAATGCCGGTGTGCTCGCGATGAACACGTTCAGGCGCACAACACGGGCCACGCGTTCAAGCCGGTCGCCTGTCGCCGCGACGATCTGCGCGACCACTCCGAGCGCCGACAGCCGCGCGGCCCGAGCGCCTTCGGCGTCGCTGATATTGTCGCCGAGACGCCCGAGATATGCAGGCTGTCCGTTGTTGCGCGAAATCTGACCGGAAATGTAAAGCAGATTGCCTTCTTGCACGAAGGGCACGTAATTGGCGGCGGGTGCGGTCGCGGATTCGAGCGTCAGGCCGAGGCTGGCGGCGCGGGAGCTAATCGAGGAGGTCATCGGAAGGGTACCGTGTTAGTGACGGGAAAGCTTCGATGCTATCGATTCGCGCCGCACCCGACCAACGAATTATCGTGCCCGACGCATGAGCCAAACTAATGCGTTCAGCCGAGCCGGTCCTGCTGCGCCGTTTGCATGATCCACGAGCGGAACGCGGTCGCGGCGGCGTCGAGCTTGCCTTTGCGCGTGACGAGCCACCAGCCGATGCGCGGATCGTCGAGCACCGCGTCGGGCAATGCCGGCACCAGCGAGCCTTGCGCGAGCTGCTGCGCGATCAGCCGATGGCGGCCCATTGCGATGCCCTGTCCGGCCAGCGCCGCTTCGACGACGATGTTGTAGTCATGCAATTGCACGCGTTGCGCGTCGCCGAGAGCGAGGCCGGCATGACGCGACCATGCTTCCCATTCGAACGAATGCGTCGAATACGAAATCAGCAGCGGGAAACGCAGCAGGTCCAGTGCTTTGCGCGGACGCTTTCTGCCGGCAAGCAGCGACGGACTGCACACCGGCGAAAGACGCTCGGACATGAGCCTTTGCGAAGCGACACCCGGCCAGCCGCCGCGTCCATAACGAATCGCCACGTCGACTTCGCCGCCCGGCACATCGGCGAGTGCGATGTCGGGCCGCAATTGCAGTTCGATGTCCGGATGCGCGAGCGGGAACGTATGCAGACGCGACGCGAGCCAGCGACTCGCGAATGAAGACAGCAGGCCCACGTTCAGCGTTTTGCGTTCGGTGGAGAATGCGCGCACTTCGCTGGTGCCGAGCCGCAGCAGTTCGAACGCCGCGTGGACTTTCGCATAGTACGCGCGGCCGGTCCCGGTGAGTTCAATCGCGCGCGTTTGGCGCTCGAATAGCGCGATACCCAGATCGGCTTCGAGCTTCTGGATATGGTGGCTCACCGCGCTTTGCGTGACGAACAGTTCTTGCGCCGCGCGGCTGAAACTCAGGTGGCGCGCGGCGGCTTCGAAGGCGCGCAGCGAAAGCAGAGGCGGCAAGGGTCGGGCGGTGCGCATCGAATCGGGCGATAACAGCGTGAGCGAAGTCTGCCGTTATACGCCTGATGCGACGCAATTAGAACCCTTACCGTGGACCTTCATTCCTGCCACGCCGCGCCTTCCGGATACCAGTACTTGTCCAACGTCCCTTCAATCATCTCGATGCTATAGCCCGGCCGTTGCGGCGGCATGTAGTGCCCGTTGCGGATTACCACGGGGTCCACGAAATGCTCATGCAGATGATCGACATATTCGAGCACGCGATTTTCGAGCGACGCCGACACACAGATATAGTCGAACAGCGAAATATGCTGCACGTACTCGCACAAGCCGACGCCACCCGCATGCGGGCACACCGGCACTCCGAACTTCGCGGCCATCAGCAGTACGACGATCACTTCGTTGAGTCCGCCGAGCCGGCAACTGTCGATCTGGCAGAAGTCGATGGCTTGCGCCTGCAGCAGTTGCTTGAACATCACGCGATTGTGGCAATGCTCGCCGGTTGCGACGCCGATCGAGCCGAGCCGCCGGCGAATCGCCGCATGACCGAGGATGTCGTCGGGACTGGTGGGTTCCTCGATCCACCACGGGTCGAACTCGGCGAGACGACGCATGTTCGCGATCGCTTCATCGACGTCCCATACCTGGTTCGCATCCATCATCAGCTTCAGGTTCTCGCCGATCTCTTCGCGCAGAATGCGCGCGCGCCGCACGTCTTCTTCCAGGTCGCCGCCGACCTTCTGCTTGAAATGCGTCCATCCCTGCGCGACGCCTTCGCGCGCGAGCCGGCGAATCTTGTCGTCGTCGTAACCGAGCCAGCCCGCCGAAGTGGTGTAGGCCGGATAGCCATGCGCGAGCATTTCCTTTTCGCGCTCGCCTTTGGTTTTCGCATGACGATGCAGCATCGCAAGTGCTTCGTGCGGTGTGATCGCATCGGTCACATAGCGAAAGTCGAGGCAGCGCACGAGTTCTTCCGGAGTCATGTCGACCAGCAGCTTCCAGACCGGCTTGCCGACGGATTTTGCCCACAAGTCCCACACCGCGTTCACGACCGCCGCGGTGGCAAGGTGAATCGCGCCTTTGTCCGGGCCGATCCAGCGCAGTTGGCTATCCGAAGTAAATGCACGCCAGAAAGCGCCCATATTCGCGGCGATATCTTCGAGCTTTTTGCCGACGATCAACGGCGTGAGTGCATTCACGGCAGTCACGCAGATTTCATTGCCGCGGCCAATCGTGAACGTGAGGCCGTGGCCGGTTAGATTCGGCGTGTCGGTTTCGAGCGTGACGTAGGTGGCGGAGTAGTCCGGCGCGGCATTCATCGCGTCCGAACCGTCCAGCGAACGTGAGGTGGGGAACCGGATGTCCCGAACGGACAGCCTTGTGATCGTCGTCATCTGCGCACCCTCCGGGGCTATGGCTATCGGCTTGTCCGTCTGCGGACGCAGACGGATCGGCTACCTGCGCACGTCTCCATGCGCGCGTTTCTGCCGCGTGTACGGGTAAGCCCTTGGTTCCCAGATACCAGGCATCCCTAGGTATTCCCCAGGCATTTGTACGCGTTGACAACGCGGCATTCACTTTCTAGCATGCTAGCATGTTCTCTCGAAATCAAGGCCTCCGTGAACTCGTCAGCCGAACTGGAGAATGCCGCCGGCAGTCCTTATGTCGCACTGCAAAAAGTTGGCGGCGGCGAGCGCGGCAGTTTGACCGACGCGGTCGAGGCGGCGTTGCGAGAAGCGATTGTTACCTTGGCGTTGGAACCCGGCATGATGATCGACAAGATGGCCGTGTGCGAACGAATGGGCGTGTCGCGCTTTCCGGTGTCGTCCGCGTTGGCAAGGCTTGCGCATGCGGGTCTCGTCGAGGTATTGCCGCAGCGCGGCACGCGCGTCAAACCGATTGCGCTCGACGACATCCGCCAGCATCTGTTCATCCGCAGCGCACTGGAAGTCGAGACGGTGCGCGGCGTGGCGCGAATGCACGACCGGGCGACGCTGGACGCGTTGGCCAGCAATCTCGACCAGCAGCGCAGTCTGGCTGGAAGTGGTGAACGTCTGGCGTTTCATGCGCTCGATCTGGCTTTCCATGAAATCCTGCTCGACGCGGTGAAGCTGCCGCGCGTGAAGGAAATCGTCGCGGTGTCGCGCAATGCGCTGGATCGCGCGCGGCAATTGCTCGCAAGTCCGGAACGGCTCGTGCATACGCTGGAAGAGCACGAGAGCATCTTCAAGGCCCTTTGCGCCGGCGACGGCGATGCGGCGGCCAAAGCGATGCACGATCATCTCGACCAGGTGGTCGCCGAATTGCACCGGTCCGCAAAAGAGAGGCCCGACCTGTTCGCGCCTTGAATGAAAGCTGCAATGAAAGCCGTTGTCGAGTCGTAAGAAGCTCCACCGAAAAAACGTTGGTGATATAGGCAGCCGTCGACAGATCAGCACATGAACCCACTCATTTCCGTCAACAAGCTTTGCAAGAGCTTTCCGGGCGTAAGAGCACTTCATGACGTCCGCTTCGAACTCATGGCCGGCGAGGTCCACGCGCTGATGGGCGAGAACGGCGCGGGGAAGTCTACGCTGATGAAGATTCTTGCCGGCGTCTATACGCGCGATTCCGGCGAAATTCTCTTCGACGGCAAACCCGTCGACTTTCAAGGTCCGCGCGACGCGCAAGCGGTCGGCATCGGCATCATTCATCAGGAACTGCAACTGATGAATCATCTGAGCATCGCGCAGAACATCTTTATCGGCCGGGAGCCGCGCAAGGGTCTCGGTCTGTTCCTCGACGAAGACAAGCTGAATGCGCAGGCACGCGAGATCCTGGCCCGCATGCACGTGAAGCTCGATCCGCGCACGATAGTCGGCACATTGACCGTCGCGAGTCAGCAGATGGTCGAGATCGCGAAAGCCCTGTCTTTCGATTCGCGCGTGCTGATCATGGACGAACCCACCTCCGCGCTCAACGATGCCGAGATCGCCGAGCTGTTCCGGATCATCCGTCAATTGAGAGAGCGCGGCGTCGGCGTCGTCTATATCTCGCACAAGATGGACGAGCTGAAGCAGATCACCGATCGCGTCACCGTGATGCGTGACGGCGAGTATGTGGCCACCGTGCCGACCGAGGGCACCAGCGTCCAGACGATCATCGGCATGATGGTCGGACGCACGTTGGGCGACATGACGCCGGTCGAGAGCGCGCCGGTAAAAGGCGAAGTCGCACTCGAAGTGAAGAATCTCGTCGCGGGTCCGCTCGTGCGCGACGTCAGTTTCGAATTGCGCAAGGGCGAAATACTCGGCTTTGCCGGCTTGATGGGTGCGGGCCGTACGGAGGTCGCGCGTGCGGTGTTCGGCGCCGACCCGATCGAATCGGGCGAGATCTTTGTGAAGGGCGTGAAGGCGTCGATCAAAAGGCCCAGTGATGCGGTCAAGCGTGGCATCGGCTACCTGTCGGAAGATCGCAAGCGCTTCGGCCTGGCTACGGGAATGGATGTCGAATCGAACATCGTGATGTCCGATCTCGGCAAGTTCCTGTCGCTCAATATGTTCCTGCGCAGCGGGCAGATTCGCAAAAGAGCGCAGCACTTCATCAAGCTGCTTGCGATTCGCACGCCTTCGGCGACGCAGCAGGTTCGGCTCCTGTCGGGCGGCAATCAGCAGAAGATCGTGATTGCGAAATGGCTCGAGCGCGATTGCGATGTCCTGTTCTTCGACGAACCGACGCGCGGCATCGACGTCGGCGCGAAAAGCGAAATCTACAAGCTGCTGCGCTCGCTGGCGGCGCAAGGCAAGGCGATCGTGATGATCTCCTCCGAGCTGCCCGAAGTTCTGCGCATGAGCGACCGCGTCGTCGTGATGTGCGAAGGGCGCATTACCGGCGAACTGTCTGCCAGCGAAGCGACGCAGGAGCGCATCATGCATCTCGCGACGCAGCGCGAATCCCTGAAAACGGCACAAGCCTGAAGAGGTCTATGACATGACAATGCAAACGGATACCGCGGCGCTGGACAACGAACGGCGCACTTCCGGGCTGAAAGCGCGAATCTTTGCGCCAACCGCCGTGCAAAAGATGCTCGCGTTCGCGAGCCTCATTCTGCTGCTGGTGTTCTTCAGCTTCGCGTCACCGGCCTTCATGCAGATGGACAACATCCTCGGCATTTTGCAGGCGACTGCCGTGAACGGCGTGCTGGCGATCGCGGCCACGTTCGTGATCATCACGGGCGGTATCGATCTGTCGGTCGGTACGTTGATGACGTTCACCGCCGTGATTTGCGGTGTATTTCTCACGTACTGGCATCTGCCGATGTGGATGGGCGTACTCGCGGCACTGGCGACGGGCGCGGTGTGCGGCACGATCTCGGGCACGCTGACCGCGAAAATGAAGATCCCGCCATTCATCGCGACGCTCGGCATGATGATGCTGCTCAAGGGGCTTTCGCTCGTCGTGTCGGCCGACAAGCCGATCTATTTCACCGATACCGAGAACTTCTACCGTATTTCCCAGGACTCGCTGATCGGCTATTTTCTGCCGAGCGTGCCGATTCCGAATGCGGTACTGATCCTGTTCTTTCTCGCGATCGTCAGTTCCGTTACGCTCAATCGCACCGCGCTCGGCCGCTATACGTTCGCACTCGGCAGCAATGAAGAGGCGGTGCGGCTCTCGGGCGTCAATGTCGATCGCTGGAAGATCGCAATTTACGGCGTGGGCGGCGCGATCTGCGGCATCGCGGGTCTGTTGATCGCGTCGCGGCTCAATTCCGCGCAGCCGGCGCTCGGTCAGGGCTACGAGCTCGATGCGATCGCCGCAGTCGTGATCGGCGGCACGTCGTTGAGCGGCGGTTCGGGCACGATACTCGGAACCATCATCGGCGCTTTCATCATGAGCGTGCTGACCAACGGGCTGCGCATCATGTCGGTCGCGCAGGAGTGGCAGATCGTCGTGACGGGGTTGATCATCATTCTGGCGGTGTACGCGGACATCCTGCGGCGCAGCCGGGGAAGTTGATGTAGCAGCAAGGAAGCAGCAAATAAGCAGGGAACGCAGGAGCAGCAGAGAGAGGGCACGTGAAGGCTCCCTCGAAAGCTCGATAGCGGCTTGAAAGCCCAACCATTGGAGGAGGCCCCATGTTGAAGAGAAGACTAATCGGTATCGTGGTCGGTGTCGGTGCGCTCGTTGGCGGAAGCAGTCTCGCGTATGCGGATGAGCCGTATATTCCGCTTATTTCGAAAGGCTTCCAGCATCAGTTCTGGCAAGCCGTCAAATTGGGTGCCGAGCAGTCCGCGAAAGCGAACAACGTCAGGATCACGTTCGAGGGACCGGAAACGGAAGCGATGGTCGACAAGCAGATCGACATGCTGTCGGCCGCGCTAGCGAAGAAACCGCAGGCGCTCGGTATCGCGGCGCTCGACAGCAAAGCGGCCATCCCCTTGCTCAAGCGCGCCCAGAACGACAAGATTCCCGTGATCGCATTCGACTCTGGCGTCGACAGCGATATTCCGTTGACGACCTGCGCAACGGACAACGTCGCCGCCGCCGCGCTCGCCGCGGACAAGATGGCCGAGTTCATCGGCAATTCCGGCGAAGTCGGTGTGATCGTGCACGACCAGACCAGCCGCACCGGTGTCGATCGCCGCGACGGTTTCGTCAATCAGATCAAGTCGAAGCACCCGAACATCAAGATCGTCTCCGTGCAATACGGCGCCGGCGACCACCTGAAGTCGGCGGAAATCGCCAAGGCCATGATCCAGGCGAATCCGAACCTGAAGGGCATCTTCGGCGCGAACGAAGGTTCCGCGGATGGCGCGGCGATTGGCATCAAGGAGTCGGGTAAGAAACTCGTGCTGATCGGCTTCGACTCCGGCAAGGAGCAGAAGGACAACATCATGTCGGGCTTGATGGCCGGCGCGATTACGCAGAATCCGGTCGGTATCGGCAAGTGCACGGTCGACTCGGCGGTCAAGGCACTGCATGGCGAGAAGCTGCCGAAGAAGATCGATACCGGTTTCTACTGGTACGACAAGACCAACATAAACGATCCGAAGATCGCAGCCGTGCTGTACGACTGAGCAAGGCCGGCGATCGCGACTCGGGAAGCCGGGAACGCGGAAATCATCACGGAGGAAGAGCCACGCTCTTCCTCTTTTTTATTGTCTTTGCGCAACATCGGAATGACGCCGCACCGAGCAGGGCGCTGCGCCGCAACAACGTGCTATCCGAAACGACCGCACCGGTCGCGCGACTGCGCAATAGCGGCGGTCCAGTGCTTTAAAAACGCGGCTAAGGCATTGCTGATCAAGTCCACCGCATAGCTACTCGGAGCGTTATAGAGCGGAGTGGATAAGGAAGGCAGAACAGGATGAAGCAGCAGACGCTGGCGATGGAAGCTGACGAAGGTGCGGGTTTCGAGA